>SHXK01000010.1 GCA_009693335.1 Betaproteobacteria bacterium
CATGGCCGCGCCGGGCGGCACGTTCGGCATGTCCACGCACTTGCCCTCGACATCATATTTCCAACCGTGGTGGACGCAGCGCAGACCGCAGTCCTCGTTGCGTCCGAAGAATAAGCTCGAGCCGCGGTGCGCGCAGCGCGGCTCGAGCAGCCCCACCCTGCCCTCGGTGTCGCGGAAGGCGACCAGCTCCTCCCCCATCACCTTAACGCGGATCGGTGGGCTGTCCGGTCCAGGCATCTCGCGCGAGAGCGCGACGGGCAGCCAAAAGCGCCGGAAATACTCGCCCATGACGGTACCGGTACCAGTACGGACGAGCAGTTGATTGTCGGCGGCGCTCAGCATGGCAAGGACATTCTGGTTATCTTGGCCTTTTGGATGAGGAATTCGTAAATTATGCCGCAACCCAGCAAACATCAATGCATTGACCGGACCTCATTTCACTCTGTAGTGGGTGGGTCCCAGACAATGACCTGGATCGGCGTCGGGTTGTAGTCGTTCACCGGGTTGTTGATCTGCGGGCAGTTGGAGATGACCGCCAGTACATCGGACTCTGCGCGCAGGTCGACGTAGTCGCCAGGCTTGGAGATGCTGGGACCCATGTCCATGTCGCCCTTCGGTCCGACCGGCACGTACATGAAAAAATTGATATTGGCCGCCATGTCCTTGGGGCCCATGCCGTGCTTCTTCAGCTCGGTGAGAAAATTGTCGCGGCAGTTGGGCTGGTAGCCAACCTTGTAGCGCAAGGCGTTCAGCGCCGCGCTGCAACAGCCACCGATGGTGTCGTGAAAACCGCAGGTGTCGGCGACGATGGTGAAAAGCGGGGTGAGCCACACGCTGTAGAGCACCGTCCCGGTGGTGAGGAAGATGCCGCCGGGGTTGATCTTCATCGTGTCGGCCGCGGCGTAGCGATCCGCGAAATCGTGCGTGTTGTAGCACAGGAAGTCGACCGCCTGCCTGCCCTCGATATCGACGATCCGCATCGATTGGCCATGATCGAGGATGCGGCTCCACGACCCGCGCGCCGGTACCACCGTATCTTCGATGACCCTGCCAGAGATTTTCACCAGTTTGAATGCCTTGTGCCAACACTTGGTACAAAAAAATCGGGTCAGATCAGGCCTAGCCTGATTTTCGTCTACTTCTTCTTTAGCGCGAATGCCAAAACAAGAAATACCATGGGAAGTAGAAGTACAAGCTTCAACCCCCACTTATGGAAATGAACTTCGAGCGCGCCATGGTCCGGATGCGCCAAAACCTGTCCCGAGAAAACCATTAAAGCTACGGCTGCGCGATACATAGCATACCTTCCGTTGCGATGAATTTGACGATGATCTCCAGGCCCTGCCCGGTCTTCAGATTGCTGAAGACAAACGGCCGCTCGCCACGCATCCTCTTTGCGTCGCGCTCCATCACTTCCAGAGATGCGCCTACCATCGGCGCAAGATCGATTTTGTTGATGATCAGCAGGTCGGACTTGGTGATACCGGGCCCACCTTTGCGTGGGATCTTGTCGCCCGCCGCGACGTCAATCACGTAGAGCGTCAGGTCGGAGAGCTCCGGGCTGAAAGTCGCGGCCAGATTGTCGCCACCCGATTCGATGAAGATCAAATCGAGGCCCGGGAAGCGCCGGTTGAGCCGCGCTACCGCTTCCAGGTTGATTGAAGCGTCTTCGCGGATCGCCGTATGTGGGCAGCCGCCAGTCTCCACCCCGATGATGCGCTCGGGCGCCAGCGCCTCATTGCGCACCAGGAATTGCGCGTCCTCTTCCGTGTAAATGTCGTTGGTCACCACCGCGATGTTGAACCGCTCGCGTAGCTGTTTGCACAGCGCCAGCGTCAGCGCGGTCTTGCCAGATCCTACGGGCCCTCCGATGCCAACACGCAGGGTCATGAACGGAAGAGTCGAGAATATTGGGTTTCGTGCTGCGTCGACAGTATCGCCAGGCCGGGGGCGAAATTCGCCAGATCCTGCTGTTGCAAATTTTGCGCCTGCGCTGTCAGAGCAGGCAAAAGTCCACCCAAGGAAAGCAAAATCCTCTGGCCATCGGTCTGCCCAAGCGGTATCGCCTTGACCGCCGCCATGACCTGATTCTCGAGCCA
This sequence comes from Betaproteobacteria bacterium, assembly GCA_009693335.1. GTDB lineage: Bacteria > Pseudomonadota > Gammaproteobacteria > Burkholderiales > SG8-39 > RBG-16-66-20. The sequence continues at coordinate 2,100 of SHXK01000010.1, forward strand.
CGCCCAAAGATAGGCTTGCAGCGCAACTGTAGGCTCGATTTCCCACTGCGTGGCCGCGTAGGCGTAGGCGGCCGGAAAGGAAGGCTCTTCCACGGGAACTTCGCCGACGTTCAGGTCGTGCAGGAGCCTGTTCAGCGAATAACCCATCTGCACGGTTTCGGCGCGCAACTCAGCGGTTTCGCGGCTGGCCAGGAACATTTCATTTCTGGTCTTTATTTCAGAGAAATCTTTTCGATGGAAATCGGCCATAAAAGAAAACACTATCGGAGCTTCCATGCGTGCCATCGAGAACTCCAGTACGTCACCGATCCAGCGCTGCGCGCTCGTCGCATCCTTCACCTTGCCGGTTTCAATCGCTGCTTCAAGCCCGCCTGAGTAGCTGTAAGCCCCGACCGGAAGGGTGGGGCTGGCCAGCTGCAGAACTCTGACCAGGTTCATTGGTGATGATGATCGGGGTGATCACAATCTGCATGATCGTGCGCATGGCCGTGATCGTGGCTGCCAGCATCATCGTGATGATGCTCGTGGATCTTGCCGCCGTGCCCCATTTCATCGTGCTGATGGTGGCCGCCGCCCGCGTAAGCACCCGCTTCGGGTTCGAACGGCGCTTCCATCGGCGAAACCCTGGCGCCGAGTTTCTTCAGCATCTCCTCGAGCACGTGGTCCTCGACAAGACGCAGAAATCCGTCCCCCACCTGCACCGGCACGTGCCGGTTGCCGAGGTGATAGGCGGCCTTCGCCAAGTCTGCCGGGTTCCCGCACTCCACATGCAGCACCTTCTCCAACTCGGCCAGGACTTCGATGACACGCCCGTCGGAGGTAGTCACCAGGTCACCGCCGCGCAGAATCTCACCGCGCGGCAGCATCAGGCCCACCTCTTCGCCGGAGACAAGCTTAGTCTTGAGACGGCTCTTGCACCGAGCCTCGAAGGGCAGCTTCAGGGTTCCGCGAACCTCCAGCTTGTAGGCCCCGCGGGGGATCTTCAGTTTGGATTTGATTACAAGCATCAGAAAAGAAAATACCTCTGGGTCAGGGGGAGCGTCTTGGCAGGTTCGCATACCAACAGCTCGCCTTCAGCGCGCACTTCGTAGGTTTCCGGATCAACCGTGATCTTGGGCTGCCAGTCGTTATGGATCATGTCCCGCTTGCCGATTTTCCTGATGTTCTTTACGGCAATTAATTTTTTATGCAAATTTAAACGACGAACCGAAGGGTTCTGCAATGCTGCCTTGGAGACAAATGTTACCGAGGAAGACAAAGCCTTGCCGAAGGCGCCGAACATTGGTCGGTAGTGCACCGGCTGCGGCGTCGGGATAGAGGCGTTCGGATCGCCCATCGCGGCGGCGGCGATCATGCCGCCTTTGATAATCAACGAAGGCTTGGCGCCGAAAAAAGCCGGCTTCCACAGCACCAGGTCCGCCAGCTTGCCGTTCTCGATCGATCCCACGACGTGCGCGATACCGTTGGCGATGGCCGGGTTGATGGTGTATTTCGCGATGTACCGCTTTACCCGAAAATTGTCGTTTCTTGATTGGTCCTGTTTTAAAGGACCTCTTTGCAGCTTCATTTTGTGGGCGGTTTGCCATGTCCGGATGATGACTTCGCCCACACGGCCCATCGCCTGCGAGTCCGAAGACATCATCGAGAAGGCGCCAAGGTCCTGCAGAATGTCCTCTGCAGCGATGGTTTCCCGGCGGATGCGCGATTCGGCGAAAGCCACATCTTCGGCGATCGCCGGATCGAGGTGATGACACACCATCAGCATGTCGAGGTGTTCGGCGACGGTGTTGACCGTGTAGGGCATTGTTGGATTGGTGGAGGAGGGCAGTACGTTGGGCTCACCGCAGATCTTGATGATGTCGGGCGCATGGCCGCCGCCCGCGCCCTCGGTGTGGAAGGTGCAGATCGAGCGGCCCTTGATCGCCGCCACCGAGGTTTCCACGAAACCCGATTCGTTTAGCGTATCGGTGTGGATCGAGACCTGCACGTCCATCCGGTCGGCGACTGCCAGGCAGTTGTCGATTGCCATAGGCGTGGTGCCCCAGTCTTCGTGCAGCTTGAGGCCCATCGCGCCAGCTTTTACTTGTTCAATTAAAGGCAAAGGCTTCGAGGCATTGCCCTTGCCGAGGAAACCCAGGTTCACCGGAAAGGCTTCTGCTGCTTCCAGCATGCGATGCAGGTGCCAAGGCCCAGGCGTACAAGTGGTGGCAAAGGTGCCCGTTGCCGGGCCGGTGCCACCGCCGAGCATGGTGGTGACTCCCGACATCAGCGCCTCTTCGATCTGCTGTGGGCAGATGAAGTGGATATGCGAGTCGATGCCGCCGGGCGTGACGATCATGCCCTCACCGGCGATCACCTCGGTGCCGGCGCCAATCGGTATCGTGACCCCCGGCTGGATGTCTGGATTGCCGGCTTTGCCGACTCTCCAGATATTGCCGTCCTTGATGCCGATGTCGGCCTTGACGATGCCCCAGTGGTCGATAATCAGGGCATTGGTGATCACGGTGTCGGCGACCTTGGCCGAGGGCAGCTGGCTCTGTCCCATGCCATCGCGAATCACTTTGCCGCCACCGAACTTCACCTCCTCGCCGTAGATGGTGTAGTCCTTCTCCACCTCGATCCACAGTTCGGTGTCCGCGAGCCGCAGGCGATCGCCGGTGGTCGGGCCGAACATCTCCGCATACGCCTGCCGGGAGATTTTCATTTGATCCTCGAAGACAATGCGCCCATCACTTTGCCGGTGAAACCGAATACTTTTTTATTTCCAGACAATAAAATCAATTCCACCGTTCTCGTCTGCCCGGGTTCGAAACGCACCGCGGTGCCTGCAGCGATGTTGAGCCGGCAGCCGTAGGCCACCTTGCGGTCGAACTTGAGCGCTTGGTTGGTTTCATGGAAGTGGTAATGCGATCCGACCTGAATGGGTCGGTCTCCGGAATTCACGATTTTCAATATAAAAACACGGCGCCCCCTGTTCAGCTCGAGGTCGCCCGCGACAACCCTCATTTCTCCTGGAATCATGGGATCGGGTTGTGCACAGTAACGAGCTTGGTTCCATCAGGAAACGTTGCTTCGACCTGGATGTCGGGAATCATCTCCGGTACGCCTTCCATGACGTCGATGCGCTTGAGGAGCGTGGCGCCCCATCCCATCAGTTCGGAGACGCTTCTCCCGTCGCGCGCGCCTTCCATCACTGCGGCGCTGATGTACGCAACCGCTTCCGGATAATTGAGCTTCAGCCCGCGTCCCTTGCGGCGTTCGGCGAGCAATCCGGCAGTGAAGATCAGGAGCTTGTCTTTTTCTCTGGGCGTTAATTCCATTGAATTTCCAATACCTTATTCGCTATCTCTCTTGTCATGTACGCCAGATCCTGGGTTCGCTTGCTTCCCGACCACTAAGCGCGGGACGCAGAATGCGCCAAAGCGCGATGAAATAATGCCGCGCCGCTTCGCTCGAATCACCGAGGTAGCGGGCAAGCAGGATTCCAGGCAGCAACGTCACCGCGCCATAACCTTCTTCGGGTTTTGTCTTTCGAGTTTCATTTAAAAGCGCCTGATTCAAATTGAGTGCGCACGCAAACAAGCTCCCAAATATCGGCTTGCCCGCCAGTCCCGCGGGCGATTCCAGCAAGCGACTCCCGCCGTCGATGCGTCCACGCTCCAGCCATAACAGCTTGCCCTCGCGGCGGATCTGCGTCGAGGTGCAGAATGTTCCGCGCGTGAACTGCTCCCCCGAACCGCTGCGCCCCAAGCACACAATATCCCAGCCGATCAAGCCAGCGTCAGCGCCGAGATTCACCTCATATTCCGTCTGCACCAGTGCGCCATCAAACACGATCGTTTCCTGTGGCAGCCACTCGAGCATCCCGTTCACGTTGAACGCCACGTTTTGCCTCGCCCACGGTCCTGCCGACCGGTACCACTTCGCCGCGCCAGGGGTCGTCAAAAGGACCGACCCATTTTTTTCCGCGCTTACTTTCAGAGTTAATTCATCTCCGCCGGCAATCCCTCCGGGCGGGTGCACCACTATCGCGTGGCAGATCTCGGCGCCTTCCGGGTACAGAGGCTTCTGCACTACCAGGGGGCCGTCGTGATCCCTTTCCGAAAGAATTGTCCTGCCGTCAGAAAATGAGAAACCAAGCGAAAGGCGCGCCTTCCAGGGACTGGCCAGCGGCTCGGTAACCTTCATCCGAAGATCATACTGCCAGCAGTCCCTTGACGCCGTCCTTCTCCATGTTGGCGCCTGAACCGCGTTTTACTATTTCTCCGCGATCCATGACGAGATACTGGTCTGCGAGGGAGCGGGCGAAATCGTAGTATTGTTCCACCAGCAGGATCGCCATGTCACCGCTGGCGGCAAGCGAGCGGATGGCGCGTTCGATGTCCTTGATGATCGAGGGCTGGATGCCCTCGGTGGGCTCGTCCAGGATAAGCAACTTGGGGCCCATCGCCAGGGCGCGTCCGATGGCGAGCTGCTGCTGCTGGCCTCCCGAGAGATCACCGCCGCGCCGCCACAGCATCTGGTTCAACACCGGGAACATCTCGAAAATCCGTGGCGGAACGCGCTCGCTGCGCGGGCGCGTCGCCAGGCCCATCACCAAGTTTTCCGCCACGGTAAGGCGCGCGAAGATCTCGCGGCCCTGGGGCACGTAGCCGATCCCGGCGCGCGCACGCTCGTAGGGCTTGGCGTGCGTGATGTCCTGGTCGAACAAAATAACCTCACCCGTCCTAGCGGGAATTAGCCCCATCAGGGTCCTGAGCAGCGTGGATTTTCCCACCCCGTTGCGGCCGAGCAATACGCTCACCTTGCCGGGGGGAATCTCGAAGCTGAGGTTTCTGAGGATGTGTGAGCCACCGTAGTACTGATTGAGATGTTTTACGGAAAGCATGCCTATCTGCCCAGATAAACTTCGATCACTTTCGGATCGTTCTGTACCTTGCTCATCGAGCCCTCGGCGAGCACGCTACCTTCGTGCAGCACAGTGACCTTGCGCGCTATTTTCCCGATGAACGCCATGTCGTGCTCGACCACCACCAGCGAATGCTTGCCGGCGAGCGACAGGAACAGCTCGCCGGTGCGCTCGGTTTCCTCTTCGCTCATGCCCGCTACCGGCTCGTCCAGCAGCAGCAACCGCGGCTCCTGCATCAGCAACATACCAATCTCGAGCCACTGCTTCTGGCCATGCGACAGCAGACCCGCAATGCGATCGGAGCTATCGTCCAATCGAATTTTTTTCATCGTTTCCGCGATTGAATCTTTTTCGCTTGAAGACAAAACGGAAAAAAGGGTCTTGCGCACGCGCTTATCAGCCTTCATCGCCAGCTCCAGGTTCTCGAACACGCTGTGGTGCTCGAAAATGGTTGGCTTCTGGAATTTTCGGCCGATGCCGGCGTGGGCGATCTGCGCCTCCGACAAGCGCGCCAGGTCGATGGACTGGCCAAAGAACGCGCTCCCCTGGTCAGGGCGTGTCTTACCGGTGATCACGTCCATCATGGTGGTCTTGCCGGCGCCATTGGGACCGATCACGCAGCGCAGCTCGCCGACGTCGATCGACAAGGTCAGCTTGTTCAACGCCTTGAAGCCATCAAATGAGACCGAGATGTCCTCCAGGTAGAGCACCACGCCATGCGTGGCGTCCAGACCCTCAGTGGCGAGGTGTCCGAAAACGCCGCTCTCGTTCACCGTGGCCACGCTGGTGGTCATTTATTCTTCCTCAGCAGGCCCATCACGCCCTGCGGGAGGAACAGGGTCACGAAGATGAAGATCAAGCCCAGCGCGTAGAGCCAGTACTCCGGGAAGGCTTGGGTGAAGAAGCTCTTGGCATAGTTCACCAGCCCAGCGCCGAGGATCGCGCCGCTGAGCGTGCCACGGCCGCCGACCGCGACCCAGATCGCGATCTCGATCGAATTGGCGGGCGACATTTCGCTCGGGTTGATGATGCCAACCTGCGGTACATAGAGCGCCCCAGCGATGCCGCAGATCATCGCCGAGAGCACGAAGATGGCGAGCTTGTAGTACACCGTGTTGTAGCCGCAGAAAGCGACGCGCGTTTCAGCGTCGCGGATCGCGGTCAGCACGCGGCCGAATTTTGAGGTCACGATCCAGCGACCGAGCAGCAGCGTGCCAATTAGCGCCGCGCCGGTCAGTGTGAACAGAATCATGCGCGTTTCGGGGGTTGTGATCGGCAGGCCGAGGATGCTCTTGAAGTCGGTAAAGCCGTTATTGCCGCCAAAGCCGGTGGCGTTGCGGAAAAATAGCAGCATCGCGGCGAAGGTCAACGCCTGCGTGATGATCGAGAAATACACGCCCTTGACGCGCGAACGGAAGGCAAAGAAACCGAACACCAACGCGAGCAACCCCGGCACCAACACGACTAACAACAGGGCCCACCAGAACTGGTCGGTATACCACCATTGCCACGGCAATTCCTTCCAGTCGAGGAACACCATGAAATCGGGCAGGTCCGACTGGTACTGACCCTCGCGCCCGATCTGGCGCATCAGGTACATGCCCATGGCATAGCCGCCGAGAGCGAAAAACAGACCGTGCCCGAGCGACAGAATCCCGGTGTAGCCCCATACCAGATCCATGGCGATGGCCACGATGGCGTAGCACATGATTTTCCCGATCAAGGTAACCCAGTACTGCGAAACATGGAACGTGCTGTCCTGGGAGACGACAAGACTCAGGATCGGAACAATGACAAATACGGTAAGAGATGCAAGGCCGACAAAAAACCAATCCCTCATTGTGTAGATGCGACCAAACACGACACTCATGCTTCCACCGCTCTTCCCTTCACGGCGAACAGTCCCTGCGGCCGGCGTTGGATGAAAATGATGATGAAGACAAGCACCATGATCTTGGCGATCACCGCGCCGGAGACTTCTTCGAGAAACTTGTTGGCGAAGCCCAGCGTCAGCGCCGCGTAGACGGTGCCCGCCAGCTGACCGACACCACCAAACACCACCACCATGAACGAATCCACGATGTAGCCCTGGCCAAGGTCGGGGCCGACGTTGCCGATCTGCGAGAGCGCGCAGCCGGCCAGCCCGGCGATACCCGAGCCGAGGCCGAAAGCCCACATGTCCACCAGGCCCGTAGGCACACCGACACAGGAAGCCATGGCGCGGTTCTGCGTCACGCCGCGCACGAACAGCCCGAGCCTGGTTTTGGTGAGAAGCAACCACATGGAAATCAAGACTGCAATGGCGAAGGCGATGATCACCAGGCGGCTCCACGGCAGCACCACCCCCGCGAACGCATGGATCCCGCCGGACATGAATGCTGGGTTCTCCACCTGCACGTTGGCCGCGCCGAAGACGGTACGCACTGACTGGATCAGCATCAGGCTGATGCCCCAGGTCGCGAGCAGCGTCTCCAGCGGCCGGCCGTAGAGCCAACGGATCACCACGCGCTCGAGGAGCATGCCCACCGCCGCGGCGACGATAAACGATACTGGCACTGCCAGCAGCAGATACCATTCGAAAAAATTTGTTTTCCTGAAAAGAATCTGCACGACGTACGTCGCATAGGCGCCAATCATGATCAACTCGCCGTGCGCCATGTTGATGACGCCCATCAGTCCGTAGGTGATCGCTAGCCCAAGCGCCGTCAGCAGCAGGATCGAGCCGAGCGAGATGCCCGCGAACAGCAGTCCGGCGCGCTCGCCCCAGGCGAGCTTGCCCTGCACTTCACGCAGGCTCTTCTGCGCCGCGAGGCGAATGTCGTCGTCCGCATCGGCGGCCGCTTGCGCGAGCAGCGTACGGCTATTCGGGCTGTTCGATTCCCCCAGCCGCTGGATCGCGGCGAGGCGTGTTTCCTTGTCTCCACTATGCATCTCCATCGACGCCGCCGTGAGTTCAAGCAGCAGTTTGATGTCGGAGTCGGTCTCCTTCTCCAGAGCTTTCTTTACCAGCGGCAGCATCGCCGCGTCGGCGCCGCCGGCTAGCGCCTTCGCCGCCGCTAGCCGCGTGGGGCGCTCGGGGGAGAGCAATTTGAAAGCCGCCAGCGCGCCCTCGATCTCGCGCCGCAGCCGGTTGTTGGCGACCACGTCCTCGCGGCCCTCAGGTAGCGGCGCGACCGCTTCGCCGGTAACGGCGTCGATCCCCTGTCCGCCCTTGACGATCAGGATACGCTTGCCTGCGCTCTGCATGTCGCCTTCCGACACCGCTTCGAGCAGCGCCGCAGCATGTGGATCGCCTTCGGCCAGTAGCGCCGCAATCGATGCGCTGCGCTCATCGGCGTCTCCAAACGCGAGCTTCTCGACAGCCGTCTTGTCGATCGCGAACGCCGGAGCGGCCGGGCTGGCCGATGCGCACAGGAGTAACGCGAATAGAAGGGTTTTCATACGTGAAGAGGACCGGCGAACCGGCCCTTCTTTTCTATCACATTAAGCGAAGATTACTTCTTCTTTTCTGCCATCAGCGCGGGCTCGTCCTTTTTCTTGTCGTTGCCCGCGATGTACGGGCTCCAAGGCTGCGCCTTGACCGGGCCCTTGGTCTTCCAGACTACATTGAACTGGCCGTCGGCCTTGATCTCGCCGATGAACACCGCCTTGTGCAGGTGATGGTTCTTCGCGTCCATCGTGGAGGTGATGCCCGATGGCGCAGTGAAGGTCTGGCCGCCCATTGCCGCGGTCACCTTCGCCACATCAAAGCTCTTGGCCTTCTCGACCGCCTGCTTCCACATGTATATGCCGATGTAAGTCGCTTCCATCGGATCGTTGGTCAGCGCCTTGTCCTTGTGGCCAGCGACGTTCTTCGTTTTGGCATAGGTCGCCCACTTCTTGGTGAACGCATCGTTCGCCGGGGCCTTGATCGACATGAAGTAGTTCCACGCCGCAAGGTGGCCGACCAGCGGCTTGGTGTCGACCCCGCGCAGTTCTTCTTCGCCGACAGAGAACGCCACCACCGGCACGTCGGTCGCCTTCAAGCCCTGATTGCCCAGTTCCTTGTAGAACGGCACGTTCGAGTCGCCATTGATGGTCGAGACCACTGCCGTCTTCTTGCCCTCTGACGCAAACTTCTTGATCTTGGCGATGATGGTCTGATAATCAGAGTGCCCGAATGGCGTGTACTCCTCCATGATGTCGGCATCGGCGACGCCCTTGGACTTCAGGAACGCGCGCAGAATCTTGTTGGTGGTGCGCGGATAAACGTAGTCGGTGCCCAGGAGCACCCAGCGCTTGGCCGTACCGCCGTCCTTGGACATCAGGTATTCCACCGCCGGGATCGCCTGCTGGTTGGGCGCTGCGCCGGTGTAGAACACGTTCTTCGAGATTTCCTCTCCTTCGTATTGCACCGGGTAGAAGAGCAGACTGTTGAGCTCTTCAAACACCGGCAATACAGATTTGCGCGATACCGAGGTCCAGCAGCCAAACGTAACGGCGACCTTGTCCTGCGTGATCAGTTGACGCGCTTTCTCGGCGAACAACGGCCAGTTAGAAGCCGGATCGACCACCACGGGCTCGATCTTCATGCCCAGTACGCCTCCCTTGGCATTGATTTCGTCGATCGCCATCAGCACGGTGTCCTTGAGAACTGTCTCGCTGATAGCCATCGTGCCCGACAGCGAATGCAGCACCCCGACCTTGACTGTCTTCTGTTGCGCGTTGAGGCTGTTTGAACCTAAGCCGATGGCAGCAATCGCTGCCGTCAAGGCCAACTGCTTGATGAAGATTCTTCGTTTCATTGCATCCCCTGTGTGGTTGAACAAACCGCTTGGCTGTTTGCACAGGGGATAGAGCAACAACTGTGCCCGTTGCCATGGCAACATTTAGCATCTTGTTTTATATAGATATTTCTTTCCTCTCTGCATGAACATCGAAAAGGGAGCGCACCAATTCAGGGCGCACGCTTGTGTCGATGCACCATTGCATGGCGAAGGCGCCTCAGCAAATCGCCCCGCCCATTGCGTCTCGGGCAGTTCAAGCTCATGGGCGTCGGCCGCATGCCGGGTGATCGGCACCTGCGTCGTCGGCAGTGGCTGCAGCGCATCGGCGCGAACACACTGCACATCGCGCCGGGGAGTCCCTGGGAGAACCCTGCGAAGACTCTCCGCGATCGATCGCCGATCTCGCTGGGGATGCGGCCATCAGCGCCGCCCACATCGCCGAAGCGATTCAGTATCGGCGGCTGGACGCGAGTTTTTGAAGTTATATTGATTGCGGATGGCCACTTACGCGATCGGCGACGTGCAGGGTTGCTACGACGAGTTGCAGGCGCTGCTCGAATGCGTCGGTTTCAATCGCGCGCACGACCGGCTGTGGTTCGTCGGCGACCTGGTCAACCGCGGCCCAAAATCGCTGGCGGTGCTGCACTTCGTGAAGGAGTTGGGTGACCGGGCGGTGGTGGTGCTCGGCAACCACGATCTGCACCTCATTACCCAGCACGAGGGTTTCGAGCGCAAGCGTGCGGATGACACTTTCGATGACGTGCTCGGCGCGCCGGACTCGAAGGAGCTCGTGGATTGGCTGCGCACGCGGCCGCTGCTGCACCTCGAGGGGAACTGGGCGATGGTGCACGCGGGGCTGCTGCCGCAGTGGACGATGGCGTTTTCTTTGTCCTTGGCAAAAGAAGTGGAAGCTGCGTTGCGTGCGCCCAACTACCACGATTTTCTCGCCAACATGTACGGCGGCAAGCCGGCGCGCTGGGACGCTACGCTGATCGGTTGGGACCGGCTGCGGGTGATCGTGAACGCCATGACGCGCATGCGCTTTTGCACGACGGATGGAAGGATGGAATTCCATAGTAAGGGCGCGGCGCCGCCAGCGGACTATTTTCCCTGGTATGCAACGCGAACCGCGGTGGAGCCAGCGATCGTGTTTGGGCACTGGTCTCAGTTGGGACTAAAGCTCACGCAGAGAATCGCCGCGCTCGACACCGGTTGTGTCTGGGGCGGCGCCTTAACGGCGCTGAGGCTGGAGGATCGCTGGCTGGTGCAAGTGCCCAGCCCCGGCTATCAAGCGATAGCAGAATGAGAAATGCAGATGGCATGAAAAAAACCGGGAGAAGAAAATGAGCGACTGCGTTTTCTGCAAAATCATCGCTGGCCAGATACCCTCGACGCGCGTGCATGAAGACGAGCACACGCTCGCTTTCATGGATATCGGCCAGGTCAATCCGGGGCATGTGCTGGTCACGGTGAAGAAACACGCGGACAACCTCTACGCGCTGGATGAGGTGCAAGCCGCGGCTGTGGCGCGCACGAGTGTGCGGGTGGCGCGCGCCATCCGCGACGCCTACGCACCGGCTGGACTATCGGTGTATCAGGCAAACGGCCAAGCGGCGGGACAAACGGTGTTCCACTATCACGCGCATCTGGTGCCGCGGCACGCGGACGACGGCATGGCGCTCAGCTGGCCGGTGAAAAATCCGCCGCGTGAAAAGCTCGAGGAGTACGCCGGGAAAATACGCGCTGGGCTTGCCAAGCGCTCGCTAGCCTAGAAAGGCGAGGAACCGAAAGCCTTGCGGTAGTGGGCCTCGATCTGGGGGCGCGAGGGGGCGTGATTCTGCGCGCCACGGTGGGCGATCTTGATCGAGCCCATGACCGAGGCCAGGCGCCCGCTGCTGGGCCAGTCCCAGCCACGGGCGATGCCGTAGAGCAGACCCGCGCGGTAAGCATCGCCGCAGCCGGTGGGATCGAGCACGGCATCGGCCGCTACGCATGGAATGTCGTGGCGCTTGCCGTCGGCGTAGATCACCGAGCCCTGCCCACCAAGCGTGAGTACCAGCGCTTTCAGGTCGCGCGCCAGCGCTTCGAGCTTCTTGCCGGTTTTCTCCTCCAGCATCTTGCCTTCGTAGTCGTTGACCGCGAGGTAGGAAGCAAGCCCCACCATTTCCATCAATTCATCGCCGGAGAACATCGGCAGGCCCTGGCCCGGATCGAATAGCAGGGGAATGTCGTGCGCGGCGCACTGGCGCGAATGCTGCAGCATGCCCTCTTTGCCATCCGGCCCGACGATCGCCAGTGTGGCGCCCAGTTTCGCGCTGATCCGGTTCTCCTGCGAATAATTCATCGCCCCTGGATGAAAGGCGATGATCTGATTGTTGTCCAGATCAGTGGTGATGAAAGCCTGCGCCGTGAATTGTCCGGCGATGCGTTTCACCAATTCGGCGCCAATGCCGAGCCGCTGGAGTCGCTCGAGATAGGGCGCGATGTCCTCGCCCACAGTAGCCATCAGCAGCGGATCGTCGTCCAGCAGCTTCAGGTTATAGGCGATGTTGCCGGCGGTGCCGCCATACTCGCGCCGCATCTCCGGCGTGAGGAAGCATACGTTCAGGATGTGCAGCTGGTCCGGCAGCAGGTGATTCCGGAACCGATCCGGAAACACCATGATCGTGTCGTACGCCAGCGAGCCGGTGACCAGCGTTTTCATGTTTCTTGGACGGGCACGCTACAAATAGGCAAGCGCAAGGCGGTAGCCAAAAGCGTTGTTATCGTTGGTTTCAAAGATGATCCGCACGTCAATGAGCGACTCCCCCGCGAACCCGGATCGTGTCACATCGGCGCTTTTCGAGGGCAGGTATTCCTGTGGCGAGATCGTCCGCCGCGCCAGGACCTCGTCTTTGGTGTCGGTCAAGGCGAGGATCAGTGACGGATATTCAAGGGTGAGCGGAGAATAATTCCGGATCGTAGCGTCCAGTTGAACCCTACGCTCGCCCGAAATATGCCGACGCAGTTCCGAGGACTCGATTCTGACGAGATTGGCGTAGCGTGGCAGCCGCACTTCGCAGCGGACTTGCGCGCAGGCGGCAACCAGGTAAGGGCGCGTCTCGGGAATCAGCACCGCGATTTCGGTGCGAAAGTAATGCACTGCCTGGGCCGTGAGCACGACCAGCGCCAGCGCGCTGCCGCAGGCCCATGCCAGACGCTGTCGGAGTCCGGACTGCGGCGCCTGGTTCAGAAATTCCGCGACCGGCGCATCTTCGTTCACGTCTACGCCCACACCGCCGATCGGGCTCTTGTCCGACGCCTCGAACAGGGCAAGCTGCGGCGATGGTTCGGTCGCGGCCTGGGTTTCCTCCCGGCCTGCCAAAGCCAGCGCGGCCACGCCGTCGAATACATGGGTGCATTTGCTGCAGCGTACTTTGCCGCCGCGTGCCGAGAGTTGCGCCGGCTGGACGCGGAACGCCGTACCGCAGGCGGGACAGCGCGTCGTCAGATCCACAGACGCGCTCCTTGACAGCGGGTCGTCAGGTTCACTTACGCCACCCTGCCACCAAGGCCCATCCTTCCTCGACGGTGTCTACGGCGATGTCGAAATCCTTTGCGTAGGCTAGGGCGACCTCGGCCGCCTGTGTCTCAAGTATGCCCGAGAGCACAATGCGACCGCCGCACCGCGTACGCCCGGCGAGCAGCGGCGCCAGGGTGATGAGCGGACCGGCGAGGATATTGGCCAGGACCAAGTCGAAAACTCCCGGGGGAAGGGACTCTGGCGCCGTCACCTTCAGGGCGACGCCATTGTTGGCCGCGTTCGCGGCGGTGGTCTCGAGCGCCTGCGGGTCGATATCGGTGGCGGCGATCTCTCCCACGCCGAGCTTGCCGGCGACGATGGCCAATATACCCGAGCCGCAGCCGTAGTCGAGCACGCGCTCCCCACCGCGAATGTGTTTTGCAAGATACCTCAGGACCAGGCGGGTGCTGACATGGCTACCGGTGCCGAAAGCCAAGCCTGGATCAAGCCGTACCACGATCGCTGCCGGATCGGGCGGTGTATGCCAGTTGGGCACGATCCACAGGTGCTCGGTGACGCAAATCGGACCGAACTGGGACTGCGAGCGCCGCACCCAGTCCTGGTCCTCGACCGTGGCTAGCGTGAACCCAGGCGGTGCGATTGCGGCGATTGCGGCGGCGACACTAACCAGCGCGGCAGGATCGGTGGTGGTGGTGGCCAGCGCGATAACCCGCAGGCGCGCGCCGGGTTCTATGGTGGTCGTATCCTGCGAGGTGGGCTCCAGACTGACGGATTCGGCGCCCGCCTCCAGTAAGGCTTCGGACAAGGTTTCCGCCTGCACCGAGGGCAACTCGAGCGTGATCGAGAGCCAGGCCACCGACCTAGGACTTCTTTTTCTTTTCCTCGGCGAGTTTTTGCTCGAGGTAATGAATGGAGGTGCCGCCGCGCAGGAAGCGCAGGTCGTGCAGCAGATCCAGGTGCAGAGGAATGTTGGTCTGAATGCCCTCGATCGCCATCTCGGAGAGGGCAATGCGCATGCGGCGGATCGCCTGCTCGCGCGTGGCGCCGTAAGCGATCACCTTGCCGATCATTGAATCGTAGTTGGGTGGCACGCTGTAGCCTGCGTAAACATGCGTATCCACCCGGATGCCCGGTCCACCCGGCGGGTGGTATGAGGTGATCCGCCCCGGCGATGGGGTAAAGCGGTAAGGATCCTCGGCATTGATACGGCATTCGATCGCATGGCCGCGCAGCTCGATATCCTTTTGCCGGAACGGCAGCTTCTCGCCGTTGGCGATGTGGATCTGCAGTTGCACCAGGTCCAGGCCGGTGATCATCTCGGTCACCGGGTGCTCCACCTGCAGCCGGGTGTTCATCTCGATGAAATAGAACTCGCCGTTCTCGTACAGGAACTCGAAAGTGCCGGCGCCGCGGTAGCCGATTTTGCGACAGGCGTCGGCGCAGCGCTCACCGATGCGCTCGCGCTGCTTGGCGGTCATCTCAGGCGCGGGCGCCTCCTCGATGATCTTCTGGTGGCGCCGCTGCATCGAGCAGTCGCGTTCGCCGAGGAACACCGTGTTCTTGTGCTCATCGGCCAGCACCTGAATCTCGATGTGCCGGGGATTCTCGAGGAACTTCTCGATGTACACGGTGGCGTTGCCGAACGCCGCGAGCGCTTCCTGTCGCGTGAGGTTGATCGCGTTCAGCAGCGCCGCCTCGGTGTGCACCACGCGCATGCCGCGCCCGCCGCCGCCGGCGGCGGCCTTGATGATCACCGGGTAGCCGACTTTGCGCGCGATTTTGATGATTTCGGTGCTCTGCTCGGGCAGTGCTCCCTCCGAACCGGGCACCACCGGCACGCCCGCTTTGATCATGGCTTGCTTGGCGCTGACCTTGTCGCCCATCAGGCGGATGTTTTCTGGGCGTGGACCGATGAAGACGAAGCCGCTCGCCTCCACCTTCTCCGCGAAATCGGCGTTCTCGGAGAGAAAGCCGTAGCCGGGATGAATCGCCTCGGCGTCGGTGACTTCCGCCGCGCTGATGATCGCCTGGATGTTCAGATAGCTCGCTGCGGCGGGCGCCGGACCGATGCACACCGATTCGTCGGCCAGTTTCACGTACTTCGCCTCGGTATCAGCTTCGGAATGCACTACCACCGTGCGGATGCCCAGTTCGCGGCAGGCGCGCTGGATGCGCAGCGCGATCTCACCGCGGTTGGCGATCAGGATCTTTTCAAACATGCGTATCGCTCATCGAAGAAGAGAGGGGGGCGCGGGAGAACTTTATCCCCCTGCTCCGGCTAGCCAATGATGAACAGGGCCTGGCCGTACTCGACCGGCTGGCCGTTCTCGACCAGGATCGCCTTGACGATGCCAGAGACGTCGGCTTCGATCTCGTTCATCAGTTTCATGGCTTCGATGACGCAGAGGGTCTCGCCGGCCTTGATGGTGTCGCCGACCTCGACAAAGGGTTTCGCCTCCGGCGATGCCGAGTGGTAGAAGGTGCCCACCATCGGCGATTTGACCACGTGGCCCTCAGGCGCGGCTTCGGCTGTGCTGGCGGCCGTAGGGGCCGCTGCGGCGTGGGCCACCGGTACGGTGCCTGCCTGGGCGACAGCGATGGGCGCTGACGCGGACGCGAGCGGGGTTACGCTGACCGCCCCGCCTCGTGAGATGCGGACTTTCTCCTCGCCCTCGGTGATCTCAAGCTCCCCGATGCCGGATTCCTGGACCAGGTCGATCAATTTTTTCAGTTTGCGCAGATCCATCTGGTTTCTTCCTTTTCCCCTGCAATTTATTGCCGGGGAAGACCGCGGCGTTGAAGACGGTGGCGTTCCGAATTAACCGGTTTTGAGCCGCGCCATGGCGTAGTCGAGGGCAAGGTCGTAGCCGCGGCTGCCCAGGCCAAGTACGCTGCCGACCGCGACTGCCGTGAAATGGGAATGCGCCCGCCACGGCTCGCGGGCATGGATGTTGGACAGATGAACTTCGATGAACGGGATTTGCACCGCAGTCAGAGCGTCGCGCAAGGCGATGCTGGAGTAGGTGAATGCGGCTGGATTGAGCAGGATGAACTCCACGCCATCACGCTTCGCCTGTTGGACGCGGTCGACTATCACCCCTTCGTGGTTAGTCTGAAAGCACTCAACCTTGATCCCTTTTGCCTTGCCCGCCGCGACGAGGCGACGTTCGATCATCAGCAGGGTTTCCCGCCCGTAGATCTCCGGCTCCCGGGACCCAAGGAGATTCAGGTTTGGCCCGTTTAGAACCAGGATGCTTTTGGATTTTGAGTTTTTCATGATGTTCCGAGCAGAAGACAGCACTTTAACCGAAATTAGGCCACCCTTCAAAACCAGCTTGGGCTCAGGTCCGGGCCAAGGGGCCAAGGATCCTGTCCAGATCCTGTTGCTTGAGCACCCCCAGCTTCCGGTGGATGACGTTCCCCTGTCGGTCCGCAACCACAGTATAGGGTAGGCCCCCAGCACTGTTGCCAAGCTTGCGCATCAGATCCAGACCGTTAGCTTCGGCGATAAGGATAGGATAGGAGATCTTGAAAGATGCTGTGAAATCGATGATTTTAGAGGGATTATCGATGGCAATGCCGACAATTTCTACCCCTGCGGAGGCGTATTTCTCCCTGGCAGCGATCAATAAGGGGATCTCTTCCAGGCAGGGGGCGCACCAGGTCGCCCAGAAATTGCACATCAGGATGCGGCCTTGCCATTCGCTCAACTTGCGCGACTTGCCGGCCAGATCGACCAGGGTCGCCGAGCGCAGTGCCAGGCCCTCTGCGTCTGCGCTCTCCCCTGCACTGTCCCTGTTCGTCGATTGAAGCAGAAACGGTCCCAACAAAAAACCAGCTGCCGCGGCTGCGAGGCCGGCGGCGCCGAGCATCAAGGCCTCACGCCGGCCGGGTTTCATCTGCGGATTCTTCCGGCCCGCTGTCCACCAAGGCCCGTACTTGTGCGATGCCGGCGCGTACCGTTACCCGGCCAGCAAGCGTGGTTTTTAGCGCTGAGCGCTCGTCGCGCGGATCGAACACCGATAAGCGCAGCGGCACGCCCTGCCAGTCGAGAGCAATCACGGCCACGGCGCGCGCGCGATCGCCGCTATAGCGCCGTTCGTCGCTCGCTTCATAGGCCAGGTGGCGGTCGATGAGAAACAACTCGACCTCCTTGGTGCTTTCCGGAAACAGCTGCAATTCAATTTCGGCGTAAGGCCCGGCGGTCCCCGTGAGCACCGCTCCGGTCAGATAGGGGTTGAAACGCTCCAGGGCGCGCATCGCCGCTAGGGCAAGTCCGCGCAGCTCAGCGACGCGCTCTGGATGTTCTTCGGCCTGGTACAGCGCCAGATAGGCGCGCAACTCAGCCTCGATTTCGTCGTTGCCGGGAAGGGCTTCCGTATGGGCGGCGCCCAGCCCGCGCGCAGCCTTTTTCTTGGCGAGTGCGAAGTCGTTGATGCCGTCTTCGGCCATGAGGCGGGCCGCCGCCGCCGCGATGCGCGCCCGCATGCTGTTTTGCCGCGCGCTATTGCGACTCATCCCGGTGATGATAGCGCAGCCCTCGCGTACAATCGCCGCCTTCCCTTGGCCGGCCAGCGTACGCAGTGCATCTCCACATCCTCGGCGTCTGCGGCACCTTCATGGGCGGTATCGCGGCGATCGCGAAACAGGCCGGATTCCGCGTGACCGGATGCGACGCCAACGTTTATCCGCCAATGAGCGACCAGCTCAGCGCACTGGGCATCGAATTGATCGAAGGTTATGGCGCCGACCAGCTGCACCTCGCGCCGGACTTGTGGGTGATTGGCAACGTGGTGAGCCGCGGCAACCCGTTGATGGAAGCGATCCTAGATCGTGGTGACCGTTACCTCTCTGGCCCCCAATGGCTTGCCGAGCAGGTATTGTTTGGTAAGTGGGTACTAGCTGTTGCAGGAACCCACGGCAAGACGACTACTTCCTCGATGCTGGCGTGGATCCTGAAGTTCGCTGGCCGGAGTCCAGGCTTCCTTATTGGTGGTATTGCCCCGGACCTGAAGGTGTCGGCTTGCTCGAGCGCTTCCGAGTGCTTCGTGATCGAGGCGGACGAGTACGACACGGCTTTCTTCGACAAGCGCTCCAAGTTTGTCCACTACCGGCCAAAAACCGTGATTTTGAACAATCTTGAGTTCGATCATGCTGACATCTTCGACGATCTTGCAGCGATTGAACGTCAATTTCATCATTTTGTACGTTCTGTCCCAGCCGTCGGCAGGATCATAGTGAACGGTCGGGACGCCGTGTTGAAACGTGTTCTTGCTCAGGGATGCTGGACCCCACTGGAAGAGTTCGGTGTCATGGCGGGGTGGGAGGCGGGCGACCCGGACGGCGAGGGCACTTTCGAGATCGCCTGGCAAGGCAGGGCTCTCGGCAGACTCAAGTGGGCGCAAGCTGGGGAAGTCAACCGCCTGAACGCGATCGCCGCCATTGCAGCGGCGCGCCATGTTGGCGTTGACCCGGAGGTTGCGATCGAAGCGCTCTCCAGGTTCAGCGGCGTACAGCGCCGCCTGGAACTGAAAGGCAGCGTTCGTGGCGTACGGGTGTACGACGATTTCGCCCATCACCCGACTGCGATTCGGGAAACCATCGCCGGGCTACGCCAGCGCCACCGCGACGGCCGTATCCTCGCGGTGTTCGAGCCGCGTTCAAACACGTTGAAGAAAGGTGTCATGAAAGATGCCCTTCCCGGAAGTTTTGTTGGGACCGATCGGACTTACATCTATAGTGCCGGTCTTTCCTGGGACGCCGAATCGGTGTTCGCGCCGCTCGCGGCAGGCGTCTGTTGCGAGGCGAACCTGGAGGTCTTGGTCGCTGCAGTCGTTGCCGAGGCCCGGAACGGCGACCAGATCCTGGTGATGTCAAACGGCGGCTTCGGCGGCATCCACCAGAAGTTACTGGCGGCGCTAGCAGGGAACTGACCAGAGCATGCTCATCTACCTGCACGGCTTCAACAGTTCGCCCGCCTCGCACAAAGCGCAGGTGATGAAGGCCACTATGGAGAGCAGGGGACAGGGGCACCTCTACGCTTGCCCTGCGCTGCCCGATACGCCGCACGAAGCGATCCGCGTCATCGAGGCCGTTGTCGAGGAAAATTCGGCCGGCCGCGATCCGCGCACGGTAACTTTCATCGGCAGCTCGCTGGGTGGTTTCTACGCTACCTACCTTGCGGAAAAACTGGGCTGCCGTGCCGTTCTTATCAATCCGGCGATCACGCCGCATATTGGACTCGAGACCTACCTCGGCACACAGAAGAATCTGCATACCGGCCAGCTCTACGAACTGACGCACGCGCATCTCGACGGTTGGCGGGCACTGGTAGTCGAGCGCATCGATCCGGAGCGCTATCTGCTGCTGCTGGAAACCGGCGATGAAGTCCTCGACTGGCGCGTAGCCGCGCGCAAATACGAGGGCGCGCGCACGGTGATCCGCGACGGCGGCGACCACTCCTTGCAGAGCTATGCCGAGCACCTTGAGCGGATCCTGGCGTTTGCCGGGCTAGGCGTTTGCAGATGAATGTCCTCTACGAGGAGGAGGGCGAGTACAAGGCCGGCGTGGTGCTGTCGCAAAGCCCCGCCCATTACCAGGTCGAGAGTCCGCATGGGCGCCGCTCCAAGATCAAGGCCGCCAATGTGGTCCTCAGCTTCGAGCAGCCCTCGGCGGGGGAACTGCTGACGGAGGCGCGCAAACTCGCCGATGACCTGGACACCGATTTCCTCTGGCAATGCCGCAAGGGTGCCGAGTTCAGCTTCCAGGATCTGTCGCGTGATTACGTCGGTCACCCTCCGAGCGCCGTGGAATCCGCCGGGGTGCTGCTCAAGCTGCACTCAGCGCCTATGTATTTCTACCGCCGGGGCCGAGGACGCTTCCAGGCAGCGCCCGAGGACACCCTCAAGCTGGCGCTGGCCGGGGTGGAGAAAAAAAAGCGCTTGCAGGAACAAATCGCGCAGTGGACGGTGCAGCTGTCGTCCTTTGTATGCCCGCCCGAGATCGCCTGCCTGCGCGACGAATTGCTCTACGCTCCGGATCGCGCCAGACCGGAGACCAAGGCGCTGGAGCAGGCTTGCGCGCAGGCCGGCCTTAGCACGGCGCGCCTGTTCGAGCGCTGCGGCCTGCTTGCCGACAGCCACGAGTACCACCTCGGGCGCTTCGTGCACGAGTTCTATCCGAGGGGGACCGGTTTTCCGCCACATGACGCGCCCACGCCGCTTGACGACCTGCCGCTCGCCGCATGTGTGGCTTTCAGCCTGGACGACATCGGCACTACGGAGATCGATGACGCGTTTTCAGTGATGCGTGTAGCGGACGACGAGCTGCGCATCGGCGTCCATATCGCCGCCCCGGGCTTGGCATTCGCGCCCGGCTCGGCGCTCGATGCCATCGCCCGCGAACGGCTCTCGACTGCCTACATGCCGGGACGGAAATTCACCATGCTCCCGGACGACACGGTGGCACAACTGTCGCTCGACGAGGGCCATGAGCGGCCGGTGGTATCGCTCTACCTGAACGTAGGGGCGAAGGATTTCGCGCTGCGCGGCCGGCATACAAAACTGGAGCGCGTGAAAGTGGCCGCCAATCTGCGCCACACCGGGCACGCTGCGCTGAATGCCGCTTTCGAAGCCGGCGGGGCCAATCCGGCCCGCCTGGGGCTTGCTTACGAAGAGGAACTGCACACGCTGTGGCAGCTGGCGCTGGCGCTCGAAAACCGCCGCGGCAAGCCCAGCGTCAACGCCGCTAACCTCGATTTCATTTTCCGCCTGGAGGGCGGGCGGGTGGTGATCGAAGCACGCAAACGCGGCGCGCCGCTCGACAAGTTGGTGTCGGAACTCATGATTCTTGCCAACACCAGCTGGGGCGAGCAGCTTGCGGAGAAGGACATCGCCGGCATCTACCGCGTGCAGTCCTCGGGCAAGGTCAGGCTGAGCGTGCACGCGGAAATGCACGAAGGCTTGGGCGTGTCGTCCTATGCCTGGATGAGCTCACCGCTGCGCCGTTACGTGGACCTCATCAACCAGTGGCAGCTGGTGGCCGGTTTGCGCGGCCAGCGACCGCCGTTTGCGCGCAATACCGAGTCGCTGCTCGCGGCGCTGCGCGCATTCGAAGTAATCGCTGCGGGCTACGATGAGCATCAGCGCGCGATGGAGCATTACTGGTGCCTGCGCTGGATTGAGCAGGAGCGCCAAGCGCAGCAAGAAGGCAGTGTCGAGATCGAAGGCTTGGTGCTGCGCGACAACCTGGTGCGCCTGGTGCGCCTGCCACTGGTACTACGGGTGTCCTCGCTGCCCGAGCTGCCCCCCGGCGCGCGCGTGCGCCTGGCGCTCGGCGCGCCAGACCTGCTCGAGCGCACCGTGGCTTGCGCCTGGCGGGAGACGCTAGAGCCGGGGGCGCGCGAGCAGAAGCCGCGCTAAGAGCCTAAAATGCCCGCAGAGCATCGCCGTCAGAGGTGATTTTGCACGGCAACACCGCGAGCCTATTGCTGGATCCGCGTGAATACTGGAGCGGACTCGACCGCCAGTCCCGCGTATTGGCGATGTCGGTCGCGGTTTCCATCCTGCTGCATGCGGTCCTGCTGACGATCCAGTTCCGCTTTCCGGACGCGCTGCGCTGGCAATCGGCCAATCAGCCGCTCGAAGTGATCCTGGTGAACGCCAAGACGAGCGACCCACCCTCGCGCGCCAAGGCGCTGGCGCAAGCCAACCTGGATGGTGGCGGCAATACCGACGAGAAGCTGCGCGCAAGTAGCCCGGCGCCGGTCAGCAACCCGCGCAATCCCGGACGCGATTTGTCCGAGTCGCAGCGCCGCCAGCGTGAGCTGGAGGCGCAGCAGCACAAACTCCTGGCGCTCAACCGCGAGCCGGGCGCCAAAGTGCCGACTGAATCACAGCAGCAAACGTCGGCAGAGGCTACGTCGCAGGTTTCCGGGCGCGACATGGCCGAGCGTTCGCTGGCGATTCTCCATCTGCAAGCGCAGATCGCGCGGCAGACGCAGGACCACCAGGAGCGGCCGCGCAAGCGCTTCATCGGCGCCAACACCAAGGAATACCGTTTCGCGCAATACGAAGAAGACTGGCGCGCCAAAATCGAGCGGGTGGGAACACTCAATTACCCGGCCGAAGCGCGTGGCAAGCTCTACGGCGAGCTGCGACTGACGGTGACGATCCGGCCCGACGGCACGGTGGAGGCCATCGATCTCGATCGCTCCTCCGGCCTCAGGGTGCTCGACCAGGCTGCGTTCCGTATTGTGCAGATGGCGGCGCCATTTGCTGCTTTTCCGGCCGACATTCGCAAAGACACCGACTTGCTGGTGATCACGCGCACCTGGTTCTTCGCCCGCGGCGACAAGGTCTGGACAGAGTAGCCAGAGCGATTCACGATGCCCGACTGTTACGTTGTTATTGGCAACCCCGTGGCGCACTCAAAATCGCCGTGGATACATGCGCAGTTCGCCCGCCAGCTGCGGCAGGACATCGAGTACGCGCGCATTGAAGCGCCACTCGATGGTTTTGCGCGCACGGTGGATGCGTTTCGCGCTGCTGGTGGGCGTGGCGCCAACGTCACCTTGCCGTTCAAGGAGCAGGCTTTTGTCTACTGCCGCGACGCAGTAAGCCTAAGAGCGCGCGTGGCGGGCGTGGTGAACACGCTCATCTTCGAGGGCGGCGGCCCGGCCAGTGAAATACGAGGCGACAATACGGACGGCGTGGGGCTACTGCGCGATATCACGGTCAACCTCGGGCGCGCGATCATGGGTCAGCGCGTACTGCTGATGGGGGCGGGCGGCGCGGCGCAGGGCGTTCTCGGCCCGTTGCTCGGCGCTGGCCCGCAGTGCCTAGTGATTGCGAATCGTAGCGCAGCCAAAGCACGCTCGCTGGCGCAGCGCCATGGCGCGGCGGCAGGGGGTGGCTACGACGAGCTCGGCGGCGCGCAGTTTGATCTCTTGATCAATGCCACTTCGGCGGGCCTCGCGGATGAAGCCCCGCCGCTGCCGCCGAGTGCATTTGCGCCCGGTGCGCTCGGCTATGACATGGTGTACGGTCGCGACACGCCTTTTCTCGCTATGGCGCGCGCCGCAGGGGCCGAGGCACGCGATGGCGGCGGCATGCTGGTTGAGCAGGCGGCGGAATCCTTTTTCCTTTGGCGCGGCCTGCGCCCGGACACAGCGCCGGTACTCGCAGCGCTGCGCCAGCCCTGATGTCGGCCGCCGCAGGCCGCGTGTTTCGCAGGACGCGCATCGCTTGGAAGATTTTCTGCTACAGCCTGGGCGCACTGGTCTTGGCCGTGGCCGTGGTGCAGTGCTGGTTCTACGCCCACGTTCTGTGGTGGCGTGTGTACCAGCCCGCCAATACCGCGTTTATGGAAACGCGTCTCGAGCAACTGCGCGAGAAGGATCCCAAGGCGAAGCTCGCGCACCAGTGGGTGGACTACGCGCGTATCGCGACGGAGTTGAAGCGCGCCGTGGTTGCCGCCGAGGATGCGAAGTTCGTCGGCCACGAAGGCTTCGACTGGGAGGCGATCTCCAAGGCCATGGAGAAGAACGAGAAAACAGGCAGAGTGGTGTCCGGCGCCTCGACCATCAGCCAGCAGCTGGCAAAGAACCTGTTCCTCTCGGGCGAGCGCTCCTGGCTGCGCAAGGGCCAGGAAGCGGTGATCACCTGGATGCTGGAATCCACTCTCAGCAAGCGTCGCATCCTGGAGCTCTATCTCAATTTCGCCGAGTGGGGTGTAGGGGTGTTTGGCGCCGAAGCCGCAGCCCGATACCATTTCGGCATCAACGCGGCGGCCTTGAATGCATCAGAAGCGGCATTTCTGGCAGCGGTCCTGCCCAGCCCGCGACGCTATGCGCCGGGACACATCACGCCTTACGTCGCTGGCCGGGTCGAGACGATCCTGGCGCGCATGCCGGCGGCGCAGATCCCTTAAGCGGACCTTATACCTGCATGAGTGAATTTCCGACGCGCCTAGAGGTCGAGGATCTGCAGCACAACCTGCGCAAGGTGCGGGACAGGCTTGTGCGGACGGACCAAGCTGACGAACTGCGCGCCGAGCTGGACCAACTCCACCCGGCCGACGCCGCCTACCTCCTCGAGGCGCTGCCCCTGGAGGAGCGACTGCTGGTTTGGGGCTTGGTCAAGGCTGAGCGCGAGGGAGAAATCCTGCTCGAGCTGTCGGACGCGGTGCGCGAGTCGCTCATCGCGACCATGGACTCCAAGGAGTTGGTCGCTGCGACCGAAACCCTGGAAGCAGACGAGATCGCCGATCTCGCGCCGGATTTGCCCGAGGCGGTGGTGCAGGACGTCATCCGGGCGCTGCCGCACGAGGAACGCGTGCTGTTGCGCGCCGCGCTGTCCTACGATGAAGGCACGGTCGGCGCGCTCATGGACTTCGACCAGGTCGCCGTGCGCAAAGACGTGACACTCGAGGCGGCGACCCGTTATCTGCGGGCGCTGGATGAATTGCCAGCGCATACCGATCAGCTGTTCGTGGTGGATCGCGGCGGCAAGTTGCAAGGCGTGCTGCCGCTGGCGCGCCTTATTGTTTCGGACCTTGAGCGCATGGTTGGCGATGTCATGGCGCCCGGGAGTGTCAAGCTGCATCCCGAGGATCGCGCCGAGGACGCGGCGCAGACTTTCGAGCGCTACGACCTGGTTTCGGCGCCGGTGGTCGACTTGATCACTGGCAGCCTGGTGGGCCGCGTTACGGTGAATGCAGTCATGGACTACATTCGGGAAAAGAGCGCCGAAACGCAGCTCGCCGAGGCCGGGCTATCCAGAGAAGAGGACGTGTTCGCGCCGGTGTGGAACAGCTTCAGGAATCGCTGGGCCTGGCTGGCGGTGAACTTGATCACCGCGTTTATTGCCTCGCGCGTGATCGGCGCTTTCGAAGGCTCGATCGAGAAGCTGGTGGCGCTTGCCGCGCTGATGCCGATCGTCGCCGGCATTGGCGGCAACTCGGGCAATCAGACCATCACCATGATCGTGCGCGCGCTGGCGCTGGGCCAGATCCAATCTGCGTACTGGACCAAGCTGGTTATCAAGGAGCTCGGCGTGGCCACCTTGAACGGCGTGATCTGGGGCGGTCTGCTCGGCCTGGCTACCTATGTGCTCTACGGTAGCGTGGCGCTGGGCGCTGTGATGGCGCTGGCGATGCTGCTGAATTTGCTCCTCGCTGCGGGCATGGGCGTGGCGATTCCCTATCTGCGCGCCCGGCTTGGCCGTGATCCTGCGGTCGGCTCCTCGGTGCTGATCACCGCCTGCACCGACTCGGGCGGGTTTTTCATTTTCCTCGGCCTGGCGACGCTGTTCTTGCTATAGCGCGGCGAAAGCCTCGCGTGCGGCGGCGAGCGTCGCGTCGATTTCCGTAGGGCCGTGCGCTGCGGAGACAAAGCCTGCTTCGTAAGCCGACGGCGCCAAGTACACGCCGCGCGCGAGCATGCCGTGAAAGAATTTATTGAAGCGGTCTTTGTCGCATTGCATGACTTCGGCAAAGCTGGTCGGGGGCGCGGCACGGAAATACAGCCCGAACATGCTGCCGATCGATTGCGCGGAGAAAATCACCTTGGCTTTGCGGGCTTCCGCCATCAGACCGTCGACGAGTGATTGTGTGGTTTTTTCTATCTTTAATTGAAAATCTTTTTCCTCTACCAACCGCAAGGTCGCCAATCCTGCAGCGACGGCGACGGGATTGCCTGAAAGCGTTCCGGCCTGGTACACGGGCCCGAGCGGGGCAATTTTTTCCATGATCTCGCGCTTGCCGCCGAAAGCACCGACCGGCAGCCCGCCGCCGATGACTTTGCCCAGCGTCGTGAGGTCCGGCCGGATGCCGTAGCGCGCTTGTGCGCCGCCCAGCGCGACGCGAAAGCCGGTCATCACTTCGTCGAAAATCAATACCGCCCCATGCCGAGTGCAATGCTCGCGCAGCGATTCCAGGAAGCCGGGTTTGGGCAGCACCAGATTCATGTTGCCGGCGACGGGTTCCACGATCACGCAAGCGATTTGCGCACCGCAAGCAGCGAAGGTTTTTTCGATTTGATCAATATTATTGAAATCAAGAACCAGCGTATGCGCGGCGGTCTCGGGCGGCACCCCGGCGGAGCTCGGGTTGCCGAAGGTAAGTGCGCCGGAGCCGGCTTTTACCAGCAGGCTGTCGGCATGACCGTGATAGCAGCCCTCGAACTTGACGATCAGGCTGCGGGCCGTGTGCCCACGCGCGAGGCGGATCGCCGACATGGTCGCCTCGGTGCCCGAGGAGACTAGGCGCACCATCTCCACCGATGGCAGCAGACGGCAGATGGCCTCGGCCAATTCGATCTCGCTTTCAGTCGGGGCGCCGAAGGAAAGGGCTTTCGCAGCTGCCGCCTGCACCGCTTCCACGACGTCCACATGAGTGTGGCCGAGCACCATCGGCCCCCAGGAGCCAAGATAATCGATATAGCGCTTGCCGTCGGCGTCCCAAAGATAGGGGCCGGAAGCACGCTCGAAGAACAGCGGTGTGCCGCCGACGGCGCGAAATGCGCGCACCGGCGAATTCACGCCCGCGGGGATGTGCTCCCGCGCGCGCGCGAACAGGGATTCATTGCGTGAGGTCATGTTTGCAGAGCTTAGCGTAAGCGCGCGCTTTTTCGGCAATCTCCGGCGCTTCGAACAGATCCGTGATCACGGCCAGGCAGTCGGCGCCGGCGCTGAGCAACTGCGGTGCGTTTTGCAGCGTGATGCCCCCGATCGCAATCAGTGGTACGCCCAGCGAGCGTGCTTCGCCAAACAAGGTGAGGGGCGCGCATACCGCCGCGGGTTTGGTCGAGGAGGGAAACACGCTGCCGAAAGCGATGTAGTCGGCGCCCGCGGCAACCGCGGCGCGGGCAGCGGACAGAGAGTTGTAGCAGGAGGCGCCGAGCAGCCTGCTGCCGAGTCTGGCGCGCGCGGCGGCGAGCTCGCCATCGTCGCGTCCGAGGTGTACGCCGTCGGCGCCGGATTCGAGGGCAAGCTCGAGGTCGTCATTGATGATGAAAGGAACCTGGTGGTCGCGGCACATGGCGGCGAGGGCTTTTGCTACGCGCATTTTCTGCTCCACTCCGGCCAGCTTGCTACGGTATTGCAGCACGGCGATGCCGCCCTGCAGTGCCAAGGCGACGCGCCGCAACAGCGTCTCGCTGTCGGGCAATTCGGGGGTGATCGCATAGAGGCCATGCATTCTTGCCGCTAGCATTATTTCGTTGCTCCTGCACGTGCTGCGAAGAACCGGTCGGGGAGATGTTGCCCCTTGCCGGGACGAAAGCCAGCCGCCAGCGATCGCCAGGTGTAATCCTGTGCCTGTTGCACCGCCTGCTCCATTGCCAGTCCTTTGGCGAGCAGCGCGGCGATGGCTGAAGCAAGGGTGCAACCCGATCCGTGGTAGCTCCCGGGCAGGCGCCGCCAGCGATCTTCACGCACTATGCCGCGCGCGTCGTAGAGCGTGTTGACGACCTCCGCCCCCGTTTCGTGCGTGCCGGTGACGAGTACGTAGCGGCAGCCGCAGGAAATAAGTTCGCTCGCGCAGCGGCGAAGATCTGCGTCCGGCGCTGCCCCCGCCAGCTGGCGAGTCTCCAGGCTGTTCGGCGTCAACACCGTGGTGCGGGGCAGTAGTGCGTGGCGCATGCTCTGCACAGTTTCGGCATCCGCGAGGCAATCGCCCCGGCCGGAGGCGAGCACCGGATCAAGCACCACGGGTGTGCGCGGATCTTCGGCGAGGATGGCGGCGACGACTTGCGCATTGCGCGCCGAGCAGAGCACGCCCAGCTTGAACGCCGCAACCGACATGTCTTCCAGCACACGACGCGCCTGCCTGTCCACCCAATCCGGCTCGATCGCCAGCAGGCGATCGACGCCGCGCGTGTCCTGCACCGTGAGGCCGGTGACTACCGACAGCGGATGACAGCCGAGACTGGCCAGCGTGAGCAGGTCTGCTTGCAGGCCTGCGCCGCCGGTTGGATCGGCAGCGGCAAAGGCGAGGACGATCGGGGGTGACGACGACATGCGTTAATATCCGCTGCTATTTTACTGTCCCGACGCCAATGACCGAACAGCAAATTGAATACAAGACTTGGATGTGCCTTATTTGCGGCTGGATTTACGACGAGGCTGCCGGCCTCCCCGGAGAAGGTATCGCGCCGGGCACGCGTTGGGAAGACGTGCCGATGAACTGGACCTGTCCCGAGTGCAGCGCGCGCAAGGACGATTTCGAGATGACCGAGATCTGAGCGTCCGCTGCCGAGAGAAATCGGAGGACGACGAGCAGGCGATGCGCTAAAATAGCGCCAAGCGTGTCTTCGATCAACCTGACGAATCATTTCCTGATCGCCATGCCTAACATGGCCGATCCGTATTTTGCGAAGACCCTGACTTACGTTTGCGAGCACAACCAGCAAGGCGCGCTCGGCATCGTCGTCAACCGCCCCATCGACATGACCCTGCGGGCGCTGTTCGAACGCTTGTCCCTCAGTCTCAAGGATTCGCCCTTGGCCGACACGCCGATCTATTTCGGCGGCCCGGTGCAGACCGATCGGGGCTTCGTCCTGCACCTGCCGGCGGGGAAATGGCAATCGACCTTGAAAGTAAGTAGCGGAGTGCACGAGGCCATCGGCCTGACCACCTCCAAGGACATCCTCGAGGCGGTCGGTCGCGGCGAGGGTCCTGCCAAGATGCTGGTTTCGCTTGGCTATGCCGGCTGGACGGCCGGGCAGATCGAGCACGAGCTGAAGCAGAATGCCTGGCTTACCGTGGAGGCTAAGGACGCCATCCTGTTCGATATCCCGGCCGATGCCCGTCTGAGCGCAGCCATGCAGCTGCTGGGGATCGACTTAGCGCAGCTCGCCAATCAGGCGGGACATGCCTGAACGAGCCACCGGTACCGTCCTGGCGTTCGATTTTGGATTGCAGCGTATCGGCGTCGCAGTGGGCGAAGCCGAACTGGGCAGCGCGCATCCCCTGCCGGGGGTCGCCGCGAGCACCCAACCCGACCGTCTTACCGCCATTGAACACCTGGTGACGGAGTGGCGGCCTACCCTGCTGGTGGTCGGGCGCCCGCTCGGCGAAGACGGCACGCCGCACGAAATAACGCGCCGGGCCGAGCGTTTCGCGCGTCAGCTAAATGGCCGCTTCCGGCTACCGGTGGAACTGGTCGATGAGCGTTACAGCTCTGCGGAAGTCGAGAGTCGTGTGCGGGCGGCCTACGGCAAGCGCAAAGCGGCGAATCTGGCCCGCAGCAAGTCCCTGGATTCGCACGCCGCGCAGATCATCCTCGAACAGTACTTCGGTGAAAAAACGGCGTGAGCAAAATTCCTGACGCTGAAATATTGCTGCCCAAGCTCGTCGCCGAACTGAAGGCCCGCATTGCGCCGGCGACAGCGATGATCGGTCTTTACACGGGTGGCGCCTGGCTCGCCGAGCGGCTGCATCCGCTGCTCGGGCTGAAGGACCCCTTGGGACTGATGGATGTCGCGTTTTACCGCGACGATTACGCGCAACAGGGACTGAAGCACGATCCCAAGCGAACGAAAATTCCGTTCGATGTCGAAGGTCGCGAGATCCTGCTGGTGGACGACGTGCTCTACACCGGGCGCACGGTGCGCGCGGCGATGAACGAACTGTTCGACTACGGCCGGCCGAAGAGCATCTCGCTGGTGGTGCTTGCCGACCGCGGTGGTCGGCAGTTGCCGATCGGCGCGCAGTACTGCGGCGCGCAGGTGGAGGTAGCCGAGGGCATGCGGCTGCGCCTGAAGCGCACGGCGAGCGGCAAGCTTTCGCTGGAGATCGAACGTGCAGAATAATCCGCAGCTCAACGCCAACGGTGAGCTCCAGCACCTGCTCTCGATCGAGGGCTTGCCGCGTCAGATTCTGGTACAGATTCTCGACACGGCAGTACCCTTCGCCGGCCTCACCGAGCGCGAAGTGAAGAAAGTGCCACTGCTGCGCGGAAAAAGTGTGTTCAACCTGTTCTTCGAAGCCTCGACCCGCACCCGTACCACCTTCGAGATCGCCGCCAAGCGGCTCTCGGCCGACGTCATCAACCTGAACGTGGCGGTGAGCTCGCAAAGCAAGGGCGAATCGCTGCTCGACACGGTGGCCAACCTTTCGGCGATGCAGGCCGATATATTCGTGGTGCGTCACGGCTCCTCGGGAGCGCCGTACCTGATCGCGCGCCAGGTCAAACCGCACGAGCACGTCATCAACGCGGGCGACGGTCGGCACGCGCACCCGACCCAGGGCCTGCTCGATCTCTACACCATTCGCCACTACAAAAAGGACTTCACAGGGCTTACGGTGGCCATCGTCGGCGATGTGCTGCATTCCCGCGTCGCGCGCTCCCTGATACACGGCCTCACTACGCTTGGGGTTCCCGAGGTGCGCGTGATCGGACCGCAGACCCTGCTGCCCGCGGGGGTTGAATCGCTAGGGGTGCGCGTATTCCACGACATGCGCACGGGACTCAAGGATTGCGACGTGGTGGTCATGCTGCGGCTGCAGCACGAGCGCATGAACGGTGCGCTGCTGCCTTCGGCGCAGGAATTCTTCAAGCACTACGGCCTGACCGCGGATAAGCTCGCGCTCGCCAAGCCCGACGCCATCGTCATGCACCCGGGACCGATGAACCGTGGTGTCGAGATCGATTCGTCGGTGGCCGACGGCCCGCACTCGGTCATCCTGCCGCAGGTGACTTTTGGTATCGCGGTACGCATGGCGGTGATGTCGATCGTGGCGGGGAACTAGGGAACCGGCACATGAAACTACTGATCAAGGGTGGGCGGGTCGTGGACCCGGCGAGCGGACGGGATCAGCTAAGTGACATTTTTATCTCTGACGGCCGGGTGGTGGAAGCTTTCAGAGAAAAACCTGAAACAACCATCGACGCTACAGGCCTGGTTGTCGCGCCGGGCCTGATCGACCTGTCGGCACGGCTGCGTGAGCCGGGCTACGAATACAAGGCCACCCTCGAATCGGAGATGGATGCCGCGGTGGCGGGCGGTGTCACCAGTCTCGCTTGCCCGCCGGATACCGATCCGCCGCTGGATGAACCTGGACTGGTGGACATGCTGCGCCGGCGCGCCAAGGTGCTGGCCCGTGCACGTGTGTATCCCATCGGCGCGCTTACCGTAAAGTTGGCCGGAGAACGCTTGACCGAAATGGCCGAGCTCGCCGAGGCGGGCTGCGTCGCGTTCTCGCAGGCCAACGCGCCCCTCCCCGATACCCAGGTGCTCTGGCGCGCGCTGCAGTATGCCGCCACCTTCGGTTTTCCCGTATGGCTGCGCACCGAGGACCGCTGGCTGGCGCACTGCGGTGTGGCGCACGACGGCGAAGTTGCGACGCGACTGGGACTGCCCGGCATCCCGGCATTTGCCGAGACCATCGCCCTGGGCACCGTGTTGCAACTGGTGCGCACCACCGGCAGCCGTGTACACGTCTGTCGCCTGTCCACGGCCATCGCCGTCGAGATGATCCGCGCCGCGAAGAAAGAGGGACTGCCGGTCAGCTGCGATGTCGGCATCCATCATGTGCACCTGTCTGAAATGGACCTCGGTTATTTCGACGCGCACTGCCGGCTGGAGCCGCCGCTGCGTTCGCAGCGCGACCGCGAAGCGCTTGCCGCCGGCCTGGCTGACGGCACCATCGACTGCGCCGTATCCGACCACACGCCGGTAGACGAGGACCAGAAGCAGATGCCGTTCGCGGAAGCCGAGCCTGGCGCCACCGGCCTGGAACTGCTGCTGCCGCTGGTGCTCAAGTGGGGCGCGGAGAGAAAATTGCCGCTGGTAAAGACCCTGGCGCGCATCACCAGCGATGCGGCGCGCATCCTGGGCGTGTCATCGGGCCGCCTCGAGGCTGGTGCACCGGCAGACTTGGTGCTGTTCGATCCCGAGCAAAGCTGGCGCCTGACCCCGGAGATGCTGCGAAGCCAGGGCAAGAACACGCCTTTCCTCGGCTACGAAATGGCCGGTCGCGTGCGCACCACGATCGTCGCCGGCAACGTGGTGTACCAGCAAGCATGAGGTTGCTGGCGTTTGCGGCAGTCCTTGCCATGGCGGGCTGTGCCAGCAGCTCTCGCCATGAAGCGCCGCCACCTTCGGTTTCCGTGCCCGCCAAAGGCGCCTACTACAAGGACGACGGCCCGGGCGCCAATCCGCCGCTCGATTTGGCGGCGATTCCCGACGCAAGGCCCAGGGTCGAGCCGCTGCACCGCTTCGCCAATCGGCCCTACCAGGTGTTCGGCAAGGACTATGTGCCGGTCGCGAAGCTAGCGCCGTTCCGGCAGGCCGGCGTTGGCAGCTGGTACGGTCGGCGCTACCACGGCTCGCCTACCTCTAGCGGCGAGCGCTACGACATGTATGCGATGACCGCGGCGCATCCGACTCTGCCGATTCCCAGCTACGTGCGCGTCAGCAATCCCGCCAATGGCCGCAGCGTGGTGCTGCGTATCAACGATCGGGGGCCGTTCCATGCCGACCGCATCATTGATCTTTCCTACACTGCCGCATGGAAGTTGGGTTACGTGGAAGCCGGCAGTGCCCGCCTTGAAGTGGAATCCCTGTTGCCATGAAATCCTGATGCTGCGCCATACCCTCTTTCTGATCCTCTTACTGCCGGCCCTGGTACTAGCGCAAGCACCGCAAGTCACGGGCCGCGCCTGGGTGGTCGCGGATCTCTCGAGCGGCCAGATCCTCACCTCGGAAAAGCCCGACGAGCGCTTCGAGCCTGCTTCGCTGACCAAGTTGATGACGGCCTACCTGGTGTTCGCCGCGCTGAAGGAGAAAAAGCTCGCGCTCGATCAGCAGGTGAACGTCTCCGAGCGCGCCTGGCGCGCGCCGGGCTCGCGCATGTTCATCGAACCGAAAAAACCGGTGAGTGTGGACGAACTGCTCCGCGGCATGATCGTGCAGTCGGGCAACGCCGCCTGCATCGCTCTTGCCGAGCAGCTGGCCGGTGCTGAGGAGGCCTTCGCCGGCATGATGAACCGTGAGGCCGAGCGCCTCGGCATGAAGAACACCAGGTACATGAACGCTTCGGGCCTACCCGATCCGCAGCACTATTCCACGGCGCGCGATCTGTCCCTGCTCGCCACGGCGCTGATCCGTGATTTTCCCGAGCAATACGCGCAGTACTACGCGCAGCGCGAGTACCGCTACAACG
>SHXK01000099.1 GCA_009693335.1 Betaproteobacteria bacterium
GGCGGCGTGCGTCATGGAAGCGATCGAGGCCGAGCGCTTCCTGATCCTGCCGCACCCGGAAGTCGCCGAGTACGAGCGCCGCAAGACCACCGATCGCGACCGCTGGCTGGGCGGCATGCGGCGCTTGCGCGCCACCATCCTGGCCGATCCTACGCTGAAAAGAGACGACGGCTAGCACGAGTGCGTTCCATGCTAGTGCTTGTGGTGCGTCGCCGCCGGCGGCGTGGTTTCGCCCAACCGGCCAACGTGGAACTCGGCATTTACTACACCCGCGTTGACGAACTTTAGCTTCACCGGCAGCTTTTCGCCTTCCTTGAATGGCCGCTTGATGTCGACGAACATCAGGTGCGCGCCGCCGGGCTTCAGCTCGAAGCTGCCATTCGTCGGCACCTCGTAGCCCGGTACTTCCCGCATCTTCATCACACCGTTGTCGTGGATGTGCAGGTGCAGTTCGACCCTGGTCGAGGCGGTCGAGGACGCCGACACCAGCCGGTCGCCTGCCGCACCCAGGTTGCGGATCAGCATATAGCCCCCCGCCACCTTGGCGCCGGGTGCGGTGGCGCGCGCCCAGGGTTTCTCGATCTGCATCTGAGCCAGAGCGGGAAAGGCAAGGCACAAAAGAAAAACAAAAAACGGGATTCTCATAGCGCGTACTTGCGCACCGCTTTTTCATTCCATTGCATGCCCAGACCTGCGCCCGTGACGACGATGGCCTTGCCGTTTTCGATGCGCACCGGCTCATCGAGTATCGGCGCGGCCCAGTCCACGTACTCCAGCCAGTGACTAGTCGGCGTTACCGCAAGCAGCTGGCAGCTCGCTTCGGGAAACAGATGGCTGGACATTTCCAGGCCCGCGCCCTGCGCCAGCGCGGCCGCGCGTAACCAGCCGGTAATACCACCGATGCGCTGCGCATCCGGCATCACGTAGTCGCAGCAGCCGGCAGCGATCGCCTGCGCCATTTGCTCTGGACCCATGAAGTTCTCGCCGATCTGGATCGGCGTCGCCACCTCGCGCGCGACTTTCGCACAACCGGCAAAGTCGTCGGCACGGATCGGCTCTTCGATCCACAGCACGCCGCCCTCTTCGTCGATCATGCGGCCGCGCCGGATCGCCTCGGCGACCGTCAGCGCCTGGTTGAAATCCACCATCAAAGTCACTTTCGGTCCGATCGTCTTTTTGACCACGCGCAGGGCTTCAAGGTCTGCAGCCACCGTTGACCTGCCGAGCCGGAGTTTCACCGCCGAAAAGCCTTCGGCCACCAGTTGTTGTGCTTCTTTGGCCAGCGGTTTCAATTCCTGGATGCCCAACCCATTGGAGTTGTAGGCCCTCACCGGCCGCGGCTCGCCGCCGAGTAGGCGCGCCACCGGTTGCCCCAGCGCCTGCCCGAGGGCATCCCAGGCACACATATCGATCGCCGACATGGCGAACAACACCATGTTATGCACACCCAACAGGGTGTAGCGCGCGCGCAGTTTCTTTTCGATCTCGAACGGCGCCACCACATCGCCCTTCAGCAACTCACCCATGGCGTCCAGCAGCGCGGCGATGGGTCTCAGGTTGTGGATGCCGATGGCAAATAAATACGACCTGCCAATAATTTCGGCATTCGTTTTCAGGTCAACAAGAAGGAGTGGCGCGACGCTTACTGCACCGGTGCTGGTCTGCAGGGGCCGGCGCATGGGCACAACCAGAGCGCGTACGATCAGTCCGTTAATTTTCAGCTTTTCAAGTTTCACACCTATCCTCTCCAGGTTCGCATCAAGACGGCAGATTGTCGCTGAATTATCCCACCCCAATCTGGAGTTAAATTGTGTCTGTGAAAAAGGCTAGACCATACTGAAAAAGAAAAAACTCGATGCGCTTGCGCGCGGCGCGCTGGACCCAGTGCAAGCAGCGCTGGCCGCGATCCTGGGTCTGGCCATGCTGGCCACGAGCGCGGTGCAGGCGCACCAGACCAGGTTGTCGAGCTCGGGGCTCCTGGTACAGGGGTCGGCGGTCACGGCGACGCTGGAACTAAACGCTAGGGACCTGAACGTCGCCGCGCGACTGACGCTCACCGGCGAGGGCGATGAGGTCCTGCCGCAACAGCTGGCCGCCCAACAGCGGGCGGTCCTCGACTACCTGCGCGACCACGTGCATCTGGAATTCGAAGGCGGGACGCCATGTCCCGCCGAGGATCAAGTACTGCAGGCGAAGCGCGACCATGTCGTGGTGCAGCTTCGTTTTCGCTGCCCGCCGCTCGGCCGGCCGCTGGTTTATCGGGCGACTCTGTTTCACGAGATCGATCCGGCAGCCAAGCATGTCGTCACCGTGGAGGGCGACGAGCAGCGTATCGGCCTGCTCGGCGTCGCGAACCCGGAATTGCGGCTCTCGGGGGTACGGGCTGGACTAGGCGAAACGCTGCGGCATTACGTAGTCGCGGGAATTGAGCATATCGCCATCGGCTACGACCATATCGCCTTCCTGCTCGCAGTGATTGCGCTCGGCCGAAGTTTCTGGCCGCTATTCGCGGCGGTAACTGCCTTCACCGTCGCCCACTCCATCACGCTGTCGCTGGCGGTGCTCGAGTTGGTCGTGCTACCCACGCGCCTGGTCGAGGTCCTGATTGCCGCGAGCATCGTTTACGTGGCGGCCGAGAATTTTTTCGTTCGCGACATGCGGCACCGCTGGTGGCTCACCTTCGCCTTCGGCCTGATCCACGGTTTCGGCTTCGCCTCGGTGCTGCGTGAGTACGGCATTCCGGACCATGCCCTGATACCTGCGCTGGCGGGGTTCAACATCGGCGTCGAGATTGGTCAGATCCTGATTGTGGCGACCGCCGTGCTCGTCTGGCGGGTCGGGTTCGCGGTCAGTGGGAAAGCGGCCGTGCGTGGCGATGCATCGACGCAACGGCGTGCGTCGCTAGCACTCTCCGCCGGGGTGCTGGTGCTTGGGCTGTACTGGCTGGCCGAGCGCTTGCTGGCATGATGCGCCCATGTTGCACCATGTGGCGCCCGAGAGTTGACAGCAGCTGCTGGTCTGGCAGATAGTGCCGCAAGTGGTCTCGCGGGCGGGGCCTTGTTGCAAAACCAGGGGGGAATCGTGAAGAAATCTCTTGCTGTCGTATTTTCTGTGGCCACCGGCATGATCTCGATGCCAGCGCCGGCCGACACCACCGATTCGAAGTGGCAGTCGACCGTCACCGTAAAGAAAAAGGGCGCGCACTGCGTCGACGATCCGAACTGCATGAACCGCTACCACCACGCGATCAAGCCGGTGGCAAAAGCCCAGCCCGGCCAGTTCATCCGTTTCGAAACCCGCGACGCGCTGGACTCCAACCTGACCCTCAAGTCCGAAGCCAAGGACGTGCTCGCCGTCGATTTGAACCTCGTGCACCCGCTCACCGGGCCAGTACACATCGAGGGCGCGAAGCGCGGCGACATGTTGGCGGTGACGCTCATCGACGTCGATCCCGACCAGTACGGTTACACCACCGTCATACCCGGCTTCGGTTTTCTGCGCGACCTGTTTCCCAAGGCCTTCATCGCCAACTGGAAGCTGACCCGCCGTGAAGCGGTCTCCGATCAGATCCCAGGCGTGCGAATCCCTTTCAACGGCTTCATGGGGACGGTAGGCACTTTGCCTGGCAAACCCGAGGTCGAAGCGTGGCTGGCGCGCGAGAAGCAACTCGGCGAGGCGGGCGGCATCGCGCTACAGCCTGAACCGACCGGTGCGCTGCCGGCGGCGGTGTGCGGCCCGAACGGCAGCAACAAGGCCGAGTGTCTGCGCACCATTCCGCCACGCGAGAACGGCGGCAACATGGACATCAAACAGATGGTGGTCGGCACCACGCTGCTGCTGCCGTGCTACGTGGATGGCTGCGGGCTATTCATGGGCGACATCCATTACGCGCAGGGCGACGGCGAAGTGGCCGGCACCGCGATCGAGATGGGCGCCAAGGTCACGGTGCGCACCGCAATCCGCAAGGGCATGGCGGCAACGATGAAGAGCGGTCCGCATTTCGAGGGCGGCAGCCAGTTGAAGGGCCTCGCGCCGGACCGGTTCTACGCCACTGTCGGCTATCCGCTGAAGAAAGCCGGCGAGGTATTGCCGTACGTGACCTATCTCGACAGCAAGAAGATCGCTCCGCTCAGCAACCTGTCCGAGGATCTGACCGCGGCCGCACGCTCCGCGCTGGTCGAGATGATCGAGTGGTTGAAGAACAGCAAGGGTTTTTCGGGCGAACAGGCCTACGTGATCACCAGCGTGGCCTGCGATCTGCGCATCGGCAACCTGGTAGATTTGCCGAACTACGCGGTTTCGGCGATCTGCCCGCTGGAAATCTTCGACAAGAAATAGGAATTCTTCCGGTTTGTTTTCAATAGGGCGGGGCGACCCCGCCCTGTTTTTTGGCGGACGATGAAACGACGCATTTTCCTGGTTGCCGTTGCGGCGCTGCTCGCGCAAACCGCGCAGGCACACTCCCCTTATCGCCAGTGGGGAGTGATGCGCCAGCGCTATCTGCTGATGCATTCGACGCGCACCGATCTGCGCGGCGATGAGATCGCCGAACAGCTGGTAGCGATCCTCCAGCGCGTGTTGCCCGAGGCGAATGCGATGGTCGGCCGGGCACCGGATCTACAGCGGGTAGCGAGCTTGCTGACCACCAGACAAGCGGTGCTGGCGGTGATGCGCCCGGACGACGCCCGCGATCTATTCCTGGGGCGGGGAGCGTTTAACGCCTACCAGGGGGCCAATCTGCGGCGGCTGGCGCGGGCCGAGGACCGCGTGCTGGTGACGGTCGAGGACTTCCCGGCGCATCACGCCTGGCTGCTTGCCGCCGCGCTGGTGGAGAATCCAGGGACGCTGAACATCCGCGTTCCCGATTCGATCCAGGGCGAAGCGCCGGTCCATCCGGGAGCGGCGGGTTTCGCGCGCGGCGAGCCGCTAACGGCCTTTCGATGAAACGCAGCGCCGTGGTCGCTGCCGCGCTGCTCACGGCCGCCGCCGCGCACGCCCATGATCTGATCACCGCCGAGTCGGCGGATCGCTATCTCCAGCAAGCGAGCAAGTGGCAGGCGCTCGCTACCTCCTCGGCGTCGGCGGTGGGGCGCGCCGAGTCGCAATACCGCATCGGCACGCTGCTCGATGAAATTCGTGAACTGCTCAATCGTGATCTGGCCGCGCATGGAAAAGTGCAAGGTTTGCCGTCCAACTATCTGCTCGCCGAGTTGCAGCGCCACGGCACGCCGCTCGTCTGGTCGGCGCAACAGCGCCGCTACAGCGCTAACACGCCCTACTTCGAGCAGGCGCTCGCACTCGCGCCGCGCGGTCCGCACGCTGCAGATGCGGGATTGCGGCTGCTACAAGGAGGCTTCTACGACAGTTTCGAGACCGATCCACTGGCGGCGGACGAGCCGTGGCCCCAGCTCGCCAGACAGCTGGCGCTTGCGGAGGACTTGCTAGCACGCCAACTGCAAGGCGAGGCGCGCGAAGAAATCGAGTTCATCGGGGCGATTCTGCACACGCGCGCCAGCCTGCGTGCGCCGGACGTCGCTACCAGACGCAGCCATGGCAGGAAAGCGAGGGCAATGATCTCTGCGTTCAAAGCCCGTCATCCGGACAGCCTGCGCAGCGCGGTGATGCCGATCCTGGGCGCAGTGCTTGACAAGAATTGGCCGGCGCCATGACTCACTTTGGATACTCCTCCGGGGCAAGTACACTGACCAACGAAAATCATGCAACGCTCACTTTTCTCGCGTAGCTTGCTTTTGCTTTGCGCCGCCGCCGTCGCCCTTGCGGGCTGCGCACCGGTGACCCAGCGGCCTGTGCTGGAGGAAAAAGCGATCGCCGAGGAAGCCCTCAAGCAGCGCGCACTGGCCTGGCAGGATCTGCAGGAAGACGTAGCGCGCTTGTACCGAATCTCGTACCCGATACTGGCGCGCGCTGCGGACCTTTGCGACGATAAGCTGCGCTCGTCGATCGGCGCACGGTTCGCAAACGCGCCAAGCATCGCCAAGGAGTTCCGTGAATCAGCCGCCAAACTCACCGGCCTGGGCGACCATCTCCAAGTGATGCAACTGGCACCCGGGGCGCCAGCAGAGCGAGCGGGGTTGCGCGAAAAAGACATCCTCCTGGCACTCGATGGCAAACCAACACCATCCGGCGAAGGCGCGAGTACCAAGTTCACCGCCATGCTGGTCGAAGCCGCCAAAACCCGCCAGCACCTCGAGGTCAAGATCCGGCGCGGCAGCGTGGAACAGGTGCTAAGGATCGAACTTGAGCCGGTCTGCGATTACCCGGTGGTGGTCAATGCCGCCGACATGATCAATGCCTTTGCCGACGGCAAGAAAGTTGAGATCACCCGCGGCATGCTGCGCTTCGTACGGGACGATCTGGAGCTGGCCGTGGTCATCGGCCACGAACTTGCCCACAACACCATGGGGCATATCCGCAAGCAGATGGGCAACGCCTTACTCGGCAGCGTTCTGGATGTCCTCGCCGCGAGCCGCGGCGTTGATACCCAGGGCCTCTTCGGCAATATTGCGGGGATGGTGTTTTCCAAGGACTTCGAAGCCGAAGCCGATTATGTGGGCCTGTACTTCACCGCCCGCGCCGGCCACGAGATCGACAATGCGCCAAACTTCTGGCGGCGGATGGCAGCGGCCAACCCGGACGGCATCCAGCAGCGCGGTTTCGGCGCGTCGCACCCGTCGACGCCGGAGCGCTTCGTGGCGCTCGAGAAAATCGTCGCCGAGATCAAGGCGAAAAAAGCCGCTGGCCAGATCCTCGCACCACAATTGCAGAAATAGTCCGACAGGCTACTAGGGTTTGCCGCCCGGCCCCCAGATCGAGGGCGGTGCGGCGCGCGCATCGCGCACGCTCCAGCGCCCGGCCTCCACCTGGTGGAGGAAATCCTCCAGCAGCGCGTTGAACAGCGCCGGTTCCTCCAGGTTGATGCCGTGCCCGCTCTTGGGCAATATCGCCAGTC
Organism: Betaproteobacteria bacterium; assembly: GCA_009693335.1. GTDB lineage: Bacteria > Pseudomonadota > Gammaproteobacteria > Burkholderiales > SG8-39 > RBG-16-66-20. Next base: position 6,971 of record SHXK01000099.1, read on the forward strand.
CGGCGCTTGGAATGCAGCGCTTCATCAGCAGGCATACCTCGAGACAGGGCTCTTCCTCGTCGCCGGCCAGGATCAGCGTGGGCACCCGCATGCGCTGCATTTCTTCGGTCAGATCGTAAAGCGACGGCCGGCGTCCCTGGTAGCCCAAATTCGTGTTGGCCGAGCCCAGCGCAGAGTGCGCCGAGAACTGTTGTATGTATTCGGCGAAACCACGTGGATCCTTGTTCTGGAATTGCACCCGTGTCGGGCCATGGCCGTAGGTGGCCGCAAAATGCGTCATGCCTTTTTCAAGAATCAGCTTCGCGTTATCGCGCGCAGCAGCCTGAAAGGGCAGGTATTGCGCCGGATGCGCGCCGTAACCGCCGCCCGCCACCGTGATCGACAGAGCCCGCTCCGGGTACTGCATGCCAAAATGCAGCGTCGCAAAGGCCCCCATGGAAAGGCCGACGACGTGCGCCTTGGTGAGGGACAAGCCGTCGAGCACGCAGCGGATGTCGTCGCGGGCGCGCGCCTGCGAGTAGCGCTCGAAGTCTTCGGGCACGTCGGAAGG
>SHXK01000100.1 GCA_009693335.1 Betaproteobacteria bacterium
ATGCGGCACGAGGTTTCTGCAACATGTCTCTCTCCTCCCGGCGCAATGCCGTAGCGAATCTCAATCGGCCTTGGCGCCGGATTCCTTCACCGCTTGCGCCCACTTGAGCACTTCTTCGCGCAGGAAGGCAGCGAAGTCGGCTGGCGAGTTCGGACGCGACTCGAGCCCGAGCGCTGCCAGCCTATCGCGGACCTCGGGCGACGCGAAAGCCCGGTTGAGTTCGGCGTTCAGTCGCTTGACGATCTCGGCGGGTGTGCCTGCGGGCGCGAAGAAACCAACCCAGGTCAGGTCGTCGAAGCCGCTGAAACCCTGCTCGTTCACCGTGGGCACGTCGGGCAATGCGGGCGAGCGCTGCGCGCTGGTGACCGCAATCGCGCGCACCCGGCCCGCTTTCACCTGCGGCACCGCGGGCGGCATCGATGTACTCGAGATTTGCGTATGACCACCGACCGCCGCACCCACCGCCTGCGCCGGCTGATACGGCACGTGCGTGATGTCCACCTTGGCCGCGGTTTTCAGGCGCTCCATGGAAAGGTGGGTGGTGGTGCCGATGCCGGAGGACGCATAGGACAGCGGCTGCGTGCGGGCGAGTTGCAACAACTCGGCAAGATTTTTCGCCGGCACTGCCGGGTTTACGGTGATGATGTTCGGTGTGCTCGGGCCGAGTACCACCGGGATGAAGTCCTTGAGCGGATCGTAGCCCGCGCTGGCGTACAGGCTCGGGTTCACCGCGTAAGCGACGCTGGTGACCAGCAGCGTATAGCCGTCGGGTGCAGCGCGCTTGACCTGCTGCGTGGCAAGGTTGCCGCCCGCACCAGGCCGGTTCTCGGCGACGAAAGTCTGGCCGAGCGCCTCCTGCAGCTTCTGCGCTGCGATCCGGGCCACCGTGTCGGTGGTGGCGCCGGGCCCGAAACCGATGACGATCTGCACCGGCCGTTGCTTTGGCCAGTCCTGCGCCAAGGCGCTGGTAGCCATGAACGTCACCGCGCACAGCAAGCATCGAAGAACCTGCCAGGCCAGCGGGATCATGCTTCAGGCCGCCCGCTGCGCCTGCGCCGAGGACTTGAGCACGAAGTCGTAGCTCATCTCCCACTCGCCCGCAGCGTTCTTTATGAAGTCAACGATGAGCGATTTCTTGACGCCGAACACCGCGTCCGAGTCCAGGTATTTGTCGCCTTTGACGAAGATATGGGTGACCAGACGCTCATAACCAGGCGCGCTGATCATGAAATGCAGATGTCCGGGCCGCATCGGGTGCCGACCCGTCGCCGTCAGCATCTTGCCGACCGGCCCGTCGGACGGCACCGGATAACTCACCGGCTTGACGCAGCGGAACCAGAATTTCCCCTCCGCGTCGGTGCGGAAAATGCCGCGCAAGTCCATGGCGTCGCCTTTCTGCACGTCATAGCCATGGTCGCCGGTTTCCCAGATGTCGAGCGCCGCGCCGACGATCGGCTGTCCCTGCGCACTCTTGATCGTGCCGCGCACCACGCAAGGTTCACCATCGGGAGGCTCCTTCGCCACGTTCGCGCCCAACGGATACTCCGGCGCGTTCAGGCGGTGGAATGGCCCCTGCACCGTTGACTCGGTCATGCCGGGGCGCGCCTGGTAGTTGAGGAAATCGACCAGCATCGACACCCCTAGAGTGTCCGACATGAGTATGAATTCCTGCCGCTTGTCGTCGCTCCAGTGGCCGATCTCGGTCAGAAACTGGATACCTGTCATCCACTCGTCCGGTGTCGGGCGCAGTTCGCGCACAAACGAGTGCAGGTGTTTGATCAAACCGGTCATGACCTCCTTCAACCGTGGATTGGGGGTGTCCTCGATCCGGCGCAGCACTTCGGCAGTTAGCGTTTCTTCATTAAAATTACGGATAGCCATGGCACGTTCCTCCCTGTTTTTGCGATGCTACCATCCCCGCTGCCGAAAGCCGATAGCTTGAATATCCTTTTTGCCTCCACCAAGGAGAAGCCGGAATTCTGGTTCCCGCTACTCCGCGCAGCGCTACCCGCCGAGCGCTTCTTCGCTTGGCCCGATACCAATGGCGGCGACATCGACGTCGCTCTGGTCGCCACCCACCCGGCAGGGACGTTCTCCGGGCTGGCGCGCCTCAAGCTGGTGCAATCCATGTGGATGGGAGTGGAGAACATCATCAACGACGCCGAGTTGCCGCCCGGCGTGCCGGTGGCGCGCCTGATCGACCCCGGCATGGTCGCGGCGATGGGCGAAACCGTCATTGCCTACGTCCTCGACTGGCATCGGCACTTCTGGGGCTACCGGCAATTTCAGCAAGACAAGGTCTGGAAGCGCCGGCGCCAGTACCTGGCCTCGGATCGCTGCATCGGCCTGCTCGGCCTGGGCGAACTGGGCAGCAGCATCGCGGAAAAACTGCGGGCGATGGGTTTCAACGTTGCCGGCTGGAGCCGCAGGCCGAAGCAGCTGGAAGGGGTGTTTTGCTCGACGGACCTGGAGGCGGTTCTTGCGCGCAGTGACGCAGTTGTTTGTCTATTGCCGCTCACGCCGCAAACCAGAGGCATATTGAACCAAGACAGCATTCAAAAGATCAGGAAAGACGGCTGCATCATCAATGTCGCGCGCGGTGGCCACCTAGTCATGCCGGACCTGCTGGCGGCGCTTGCATCCGGGCACCTGGCGCGTGCCTACCTCGATGTATTCGAGACCGAGCCGCTACCCGCCGACAGCCCGCTCTGGTCGCATCCAAGCATCACCCTCACGCCGCACATCGCCGCGCTCACCGAACCGCGCACCTCGGTGGGAAAAATCGCCGAGAACATCGAGCGCATCCGGCGCGGCGAAGCTCCGCTCAATACGGTCGATTTCTCGGCCGGCTACTGAGCGGCCTTACTGGCCGTACTGGCGGTACTAGACGCCCATCACCTTGCGCAGGATATGGCGGCGGTTGCGCGTGTGCGGGCGCACCTGGGCGGGCCAGCGCCCCTCCTCCACCGCTGTCGCCCATGCGGGGCTGGTCAGGACTTCTGCAGTCTCCAGCTCGTAGGTTGCGCTGTACTTGGGTTCGCCCTCGGCAAGCATGGTTTTAACCTCGCCGCCGATGCTCATCTTCAGTGGTGCCAGTGTGTAGCGGGCCACCGCGAGCACGCCCGGCACCTTCAAGAGTTGCGGGATGTGCTCGGTGTCGTAAACCTCGTTGAACAGGGTCTCCTGAGCGGGGTCCACGTCCATACTAGCGGTGAATAGAAAACGGGTCTTAGGGTGCATGCTTTTCTCCTGATTAGCGAGCGAGGTAGCCAGAATCCACTGGCAGCGTCACGCCGGTGATACAGCGCGCTGCGGAGCCGGCGAGGAAGAGGATCGCTGCGGCGATGTCGTTAACCTCCGGCAGCACGCCCAGCGGCGCATGCTGCATCACTTTCTCCAGCACCTGAGGATTGGAGAACACCGGCTCGGTAAGCTTGGTACGCACGAAGGTCGGCGCCACGGCGTTGACGCGGATCCGGTACTCAGCAAACTCCAGTGCCAGCGCACGGGTGAGATTCACCACCGCACCCTTGGACGCCTGATAAGCCGGGTTCGGGAACAGGCCACCCGAAAAACCCATGATCGAGGCGAGATTGACGATCACGCCCCCGCGGGGCAAGCCATCCTTGCCGGGTTGTTTCATGCTGCGCGCGGCGATTCGCGAGCAAAGGAACAGCCCGCTCAGATTGACGCCGATCACCTGATCCCACTCTTCGCGCGTGATCTCGAGCGCGTTCTTGCGCACCGCGATGCCGGCGTTGTTGACCAGGATGTCGACAGCGCCAATCTTGCCGAAAGCCCGTTCCATGGCGCTTTCGTCAGCCACATCGCCGGAGATAATGCCTGGGAGCGGGTTGATGTCGATCCTGGCTACGGTCGCTCCCGCTTGCTCGAAAAGTTCCGCGGTCGCCTTGCCGATGCCAGTGGCAGCGCCGGTGACCACCGCCGTTTTGCCTTTCAGTTCGAATATTTCCATGATCCCGGTAGTATAGACGGATGCACGACATCGTGATTCGAAACGTCCTCCTCCTTGACGGCCTGGGTTCTGCACCCAAGGTTGGCGATCTTGCCGTCGCGGACGGAAAAATCTCGGCACTGGGGAAAAACCTCGGGGCAGCCCATCAAAGCCTGAACGCCGATGGCTTGGCGCTGATGCCGGGCATCATCGACAACCACACGCACTACGACGCACAGCTCACTTGGGACCCGCTCGCCACCCCCTCGCCCGCGCTGGGTGTCACTACCGCGATCATCGGCAACTGCGGCTTTACCATCGCACCTTGCCGACCGGCAGGGCGCGATCAGATCATGCGCAACCTGACCCAGGTCGAGGGAATGTCGATCGAGGTTCTGCGTAGCGGCATCGTCTGGGACTTCGAAACCATCCCGGAGTATCTGGCGATGCTGGAGAGGCGTGGCGTGGGACTCAACATCGCCGCTTTTGCCGGACACTCGTCCATCCGTTCCTTCGTCATGGGCGAGAACGCGGCGCGGCGCACCGCCACCGACGCGGAGATCGACGCCATGCGCCGCATCGTGCTGGAGGGCGTGCAGGCCGGTGCCATCGGCTTTGCTACCAGCACCTCGCCCGCGCACAACGGCGAAGACGGTGTACCGATGCCCTCGCGCCTCGCTGACGAGCGCGAACTGCGCGCCTTGGTCGGCTGTCTGCGCGAAGCCGGCCGCGGCGTTTTCATGCTGACCAAGGGTGGGCAGACGAAAATAGCCTTTCTCGAGGAACTCGCCGCCGCTTCGGGCCGTCCCGTGGTGGTCGCAGCGCTCCTGCACAACAGCACCAATCCCGGCGTGGTGTTCGATGACCTGGACGCCATCGCAGCGGCCAACGGCCGTGGCCGGCGCATGGCTGGCGCGATCTCCTGCTGCCCACTCAGCTTTGATTTCACCATGCGCTCGCCCTACCCGATCGAAGGGTTGGATGCCTGGCAGCCTGCGCTTGGCAAGAAGGGCGAGGCACTGAAGGCCGTGCTGGCCGATCCGAAATTCCGCCAGGCCATCCGCGACGAACTCGCCCGACCTGCGGTGTTTCGCATCTTTAACGGCGAATGGGACAAGGTGCAGGTAGTCGAGACGGCGAAGCGGGCGAATGCGCATTACGAACACCACAGCCTTACCGATTTAGCGCGTAATAGCGGCAAGGATCCGCTTGATTTCTGGCTCGATCTGGCACTCGACGAAGACCTTGCTACCGTGTTCGTGGCGCAGACGCTGAATTCGGACGAGGGCGCACTGGCGAAAATGCTGCGCCACCCCGCCAGCCTGGTGTCTCTGTCTGATGCCGGAGCGCACCTCACCTTCTTCAACGACGCTGGCTACGGCCTGCACCTGCTGGGTCATTGGGTTCGCGATCTACAGGTCTTGTCACTCGAGGAAGCGGCGCGGCGGCTCACGGCCCATCCCGCGGAAGTTTTCGGCATTCAGTATAGGGGCGCGCTCAAGCCCGGCTATCACGCCGATCTGCTGCTGTTCGATCCCGCCACCGTGAATCGCGGGCCAAAAGAACGCGTCCAGGATCTGCCCGGCGGCGGTGCGCGCCTGCTCACGCCGCCCGTCGGGGTGCATGGGGTATGGGTGAATGGCGCGCGTATCGCGGACCAGCAAGGTTTGCGGCCACTGGATCGCCTGCCCGGCATGGTGCTGCGTAATTTCAGGAGCTGAGTATTCATGATTATCGATTGCCACGGGCACTACACCACCGCTCCCGCCGGATTGGGAATATGGCGCAAGCTTCAGCTGTCGGATGCCAAAAGAATTTCTTCCAATCCCAAAATCTCCGACGATGAAATACGTGATTCTCTGGAGAGTGCGCAACTCAGGATTCAGCGCGAGCGCGGCACGGACCTCACCTTCTTCTCGCCGCGTGCCGGCTCCATGGAGCACCACGTCGGCGACGAGGCCACGAGCATTTCCTGGTCACGCCAGTGCAATGACTTGGTCTACCGCGCCTGCGGCCTCTACCCGGCGAATTTCGTCCCCGTCTGCCAGTTGCCGCAATCGCCAGGCGTGCCGCCCGCCAACTGCATCCCGGAACTCGAGCGCTGCGTCAGGGAACTCGGCTTCGTCGGCTGCAATCTGAACCCGGACCCCTCGGGTGGCTGGTGGAAAGAACCGCCGCTCACCGACCGGTGGTGGTACCCGCTCTACGAAAAAATGGTCGAGCTCGAGGTGCCGGCGATGGTGCACGTGAGCTCATCGTGCAATCCGGCATTCCATTTCACCGGCGCGCATTACCTCAACGCCGACACCACCGCCTTCATGCAGTTCCTGACCTCGGACCTGTTCAAGGATTTCCCGACACTGAAATTTGTCATTCCGCACGGCGGCGGCGCAGTGCCCTACCACTGGGGCCGCTACCGAGGTCTGGCGCAGGACATGCAGCGCCCGCCGCTGAAGGAACTGCTGCTGGGCAACGTGTTCTTCGACACCTGCGTCTACCATCAGCCCGGCATCGAACTGCTGCTCAAGGTGATCCCAGCCGACAACATCCTGTTCGCCTCCGAGATGGTCGGCGCAGTGCGCGGCATCGATCCGGAAACCGGCCAGTACTACGACGACACCCGGCGCTACATTGACGCAATCAGTTCGATTTCGGCCGCGGACAAGAAGAAAATCTTCGAAGGCAACGTCCGCAAGGTCTATCCGCGCTTCAAGGGTTAAAGCAGCGCATCAGTAACCCGCCTTGCGGTCCACCACTTCCTTGAGCGGCTTGCCGTCCAGGAAGCGGCCCAGGTTTTCGACGAACAGGCCGGCGACGATCCTGTCGCGCTGCGGGTGCGGGCCGCCGATATGCGGCAGCACGATGATCCCATCGGTGCTCCAGAACGGATGATCGGCGGGCAGAGGCTCCTGCCGGAACACGTCGAGTATCGCGCCTGCGATCTGCTTCGCTTTCACCGCGGCGACCAGATCCTCATCCTTGATCGAGTGGCCGCGGCCGAAATTCAGCAGCCAGGCACTGGGCTTCATCATCGCCAGGCGCCCGGCGTTGATGTAATTGTCGGTTTCCGCCGTCGCCGGCAACAGCAACAGCAGGAAGTCGGATTGGGCAAGTACCTCGGGTGCACGTTCGGGAGGCAATACTTCGGCAACGTTGAGCATGGGTTCAGGCCGGCGCTTGGTGCCGATGACCCGCATGCCGAGCGCGACGGCGAGACGGGCGACGCCCTGGCTGATGGCGCCGAGTCCGAGGATGCCGAGCGTCTTACCGGTCAGCGGTTGGGCGACGCTAGGTACCCATTTTCCCTGCTTCTGGTTCTCCGCCGCCGCGGCGTAGGGTTTGGCGACATAGAACAACGCGCCGAGGATGTTCTCTGGCATCGATTCCAAGTGGGTGCCACGAGCGCAGGTGAGCACCAGATTTACCGGCAAGTCCGGCAAGGCGATCCAGCCCTCGACGCCGGCAGTCATGGACTGGGCCCAGCGCAGTTTCGGCATCGCCGGTAACAGTCCTGGCGGCGCGCCATAGGCCATCAGCACCTCGGTGCGGGC
>SHXK01000101.1 GCA_009693335.1 Betaproteobacteria bacterium
TGCGCGATGAGTTGACGGCGCTGTGGATGCGCTCGAGCGCTTCGCCCGAACAACTGCTCAAGCAACTGCAGGACTGGTGTCACAAGGCCGAGACCAGCGGCGTTCCGTCGCTGGTGGCATTTAGCCACCGCCTGCGCAGCTACGCTTAGACCATAAAAAAGCCCGCTCGCAGCGGGCTTTTTTCATTCCGGCAAGACAGAGTTACTTGATCTTGCCTTCCTTGTACATGACGTGCTTGCGGGCTTTGGGATCGAATTTCATCATCTCGATCTTTTCCGGCTTGGTGCGCTTGTTCTTGGTGGTGGTGTAGAAGTGGCCGGTGCCGGCCGAGGATTCGAGTTTGATTTTTTCGCGCATGGCAGGCTCCTCAGACTTTCTCTTTTTTCTTGGTTTTGATTTCTGCCAGCACTGCCTCCAGGCCCAGTTTGTCGATGCGACGCAGACCGGAAGTGGAGACGCGCAGCCGCACCCAGCGGCTCTCGGTTTCCAGCCAGAAGCGACGGTAGTGCAGGTTGGGCAGGAAGGTGCGGATGGTCTTGTTGTTCGCGTGCGAGACCAAATGACCTTTCATCGGCTTTTTGCCGGTGACAGCACAGACTCGAGGCATTTCAAACTCCGGGATGGTGGGGCAGTGCGGAAAAGGCGCGAATTATACGCGAAAACAGTCACTTCATAGCATCCCGCGCTCGGCGAACGACAGGATCTGGTGGCCCGCGACGATGAAATGGTCGAGCACCTTGATGTCCACCAGGGACAGCGCCTCCTTGAGATTGCGCGTCAGCAATTCGTCGGCCTGGCTGGGTTGCGCAACACCGGATGGATGGTTATGGGCAAAGATCACTGCCGCAGCATTTGCTTTCAGACCGGCTTTGACGATTTCACGTGGATAGACCGAGGTCTGCGTCAGGGTGCCGCGGAACAATTCTTCGCTGACCATCACCCGGTGCTGGGCGTCCAGCCACAGGCAGACGAAGACCTCGTACTCTCGGCTCGAGAGGGCCAGCCGCAGGTAATCACGCACCGTGCCGGGAGAGGTGAGGGCGCTGGCTGATCGGAGGTCTTCCTTCAAGCAGCGGCGCGCCACTTCCATGACCGCGGCAAGCTGGGAGATCTTGGCCGGCCCCAAGCCCTTAATGTTTTGTAAATTCTCAGGGCTAGCGAATAGCCCCCCAGACCATGCAAGTTTGCGAGTAACTCGCGCGCCAACTCGATGGCGCTCTTGCCGGGTATGCCGGTACGCAGGAATATCGCCAGCAGCTCCGCATCGCTCAGGGCCGCGGCGCCGTGCGCCAGCAGCCGCTCGCGCGGCCGTTCCGCCAGTGGCCAGCCTGAAATCGCCATGCCTGAGACCTTTCCCCGGATTCCACTACAATCCCTTTCCTTAACGCCCGGGGTGGCCGGAACGATGACCTTGAAGGGAAAGCGAATTTTGCTCGGCATCACCGGCGGCATCGCTGCCTACAAGGTAGCCGTGCTGGCGCGGGCTTTGGGCAAGGCCGGCTGCGATGTCCGGGTCGCCATGACCGAGGCGGCGATGCGCTTCGTGACGCCGGTCACTTTGCAGGCGCTGACCGGCCAGACGGTCTGGACCGACCTCTGGGACCCGCGCATCGCTGACAACATGTCGCACATTGAACTGTCTCGCGACCGCGATCTGATCCTGGTTGCGCCGGCGAGCGCGGATTTCCTCGCCAAGATGGCACTCGGCCTGGCCGACGACCTACTCTCCACGCTGGTGCTGGCCAGGCGCTGCGGGCTGATGGTGGCGCCGGCGATGAACGTGGAAATGTGGGACAACCCGGCGACGCAAAGAAACCTGCGTACTTTGCGCGAGGACGGCATTGCTTTCGCAGGTCCCGCAGCGGGCGACCAGGCCTGCGGCGAGACCGGCATGGGGCGGATGCTCGAACCCGAGTTGATCCTGGCCGAGGTGGAGGCCTGGTTTCAGCCCAAGGTGCTCGCCGGCAAGCGCGTGCTGGTGACCGCGGGGCCGACCGAAGAGGCTATCGACCCGGTGCGCGTGATCACCAATTCGAGTTCGGGGAAAATGGGATACGCGGTGGCGCGCGCTGCGCACGAGGCCGGCGCCAGCGTAACCCTGATTAGTGGGCCGGTGGCGTTGGCCACGCCGCAGGGCGTGGCGCGGGTGAATGTGCGCAGCGCCCGGCAGATGTTTAACGAGGTGAAGGCCGCGGTAGAGGGCAGCGACATCTTCATCGGTGTTGCTGCCGTCGCCGATTGGAGAATACAAAAGCCTGCCGATAAAAAAATAAAAAAGATAAACGACCGCCTGCCGGTGCTTAAGTTCGAGGAGAACCCGGACATCCTCGCCTGGGTCGCGGCGCGCAAGAACGCGCCATTTTGTGTCGGCTTCGCCGCCGAGAGCGAAAAGGTCGCGGCAAATGCCCGCGCCAAGCGCGCGAAGAAAGGGGTGCCCTTGATTGTCGCGAATCTGGTGCAAGAGGCGCTGGGCGCCGACGACAACGCGATCACGCTGTTCGAGGCGCGCAGCAGCAAGGTACTCGGTCGCGGCCCCAAGATCGAGCTGGCGCGCAAACTGGTGGCGCATGTCGCTGGCATGATAGAGAAAGCGAAGCGCTGAGTTGCGCAAGTTGGACGTCAAAATCCTCGATGCGAGGATCCGCGAGATGCTGCCCCGGTACTCGAGCCCGGGCGCTGCGGGTCTAGACCTGCGCGCCTGTCTGGATGCGCCGCTGACGCTCCATCCCGGCGACAGCCAGCTGATTCCTTCTGGCATCGCGATCCACATCGGCGACCCTGGGTTTGCCGCCTGCATACTGCCGCGCTCGGGTCTGGGGGCCAAGCATGGCATCGTGCTTGGCAACCTGGTCGGCCTGATCGACTCCGATTACCAGGGGCAGGTGTTGGTTTCGGTCTGGAACCGCAGCCAGACCGCGTTCACCATCCAGCCGATGGACCGCATCGCGCAGCTGGTGGTGGTGCCGGTGCAGCAGGTGGAATTCAACCTGGTCGAGGAATTCGAAACCTCAAGCCGCGGCGCCGGCGGTTTCGGCAGTACCGGAAAAAACTAGGCGAGCGCGTCAGCCCACATCGTTCGGGCCCAGTTCCAGGCGTAGGTGCCTTCGGCTTCGCTGCGCGCCGCAGACACGCCGCCCGATCCCTTGACCGCCAGCAGTGTGCTCTGTCCCGCATTCCACTGGTGTACCGACGATACGCGGATCGCTTCCTTCTGCGACACGAAGCTGTAGCAGGTGTTGATGATCTTCGGTTCTGGGTCCGCACCGCGTCCACTGAGCGCACCGATGATCGCGGCAGCCGCGATCTTGGCGTGGCCGTTGGCCATGCTGGCTGACTTGGGCATGCCGGGCGCCGACAGGGTTGCGTCTCCCAGCACATAAATACCCGGCACCTTCTTCGATTCCATGGTGCGCCAGTCCACGTCGCACCAGCGGTTGTTGGTGGTGATCAGCCCAGCTTGCATCGCAATGTTGCCGGCGCGGTGTGGGGGCACGATGTTCAGCACGTCGCCTTTAACGTCTTCCACCTCGAGTTTCACCGTCATGTTGGCGGTGTCAACGCCGATCGCCTTGGCGTTGCCCCGATATTCCAGGATGCCGGGGTAAAGGTCTTTCCAGGCCGCCTTGAACAGGCCTCCTTTGGAGGTCACGTCGGGGTTGGCGTCCAGCACCAGCACCTTCGAACGAGGCTTGGCCTGTTTGAAATAAGCCGCCACCATGCTGGCGCGCTCATAGGGTCCCGGCGGGCAGCGGTAGGGCGCTAGCGGGATGGCCAGGACGTAAACACCGCCGTCGCGCATCTGCTCGAGTTGTCGGCGCAGCTCAATGGTCTGGGCGCCCGCTTTCCAGGCGTGCAGCACGCGACCGGAATTCATGGCCGCTTCATAGCCCTGCACTTCGCCAAAATTGAAATCGATGCCCGGCGAGACGATGAGACGCTCGTAGGTGATATCCCCGCCGCGCGCGAGTCGTACCGTTTTTTTGGCCGGGTCGATGGCGCTCGCTTCGTCGCTGACTACCTGCACGCCGTGCCGGCGCAGCGCGTCGTAGCTGTGGCCGATTTCCTGCATGTTCGAATATCCCGCCAGCACCAGGTTGGAGATTGGGCAGGAAGTGAAAGCGCTCTCGCGCTCGACCAGCACCACGTCGATCGATGGATCCCACAGTCGGATGTATTTCGCCGCCGTGGCGCCACCGAAGCCGCCGCCAATCACCACCACGCGCGCTTTCGAGGGCGTGGTCGCGCAGCTGGCCAGGCCGGCCAGCGAGCCGGCCGCCGTGGTCGCGCCCGCATACTTGAGGAAGTCTCTGCGTTTCACGGCGCCCCCTAGCGTTTCTGCGCGGCGAACCAGGCCGCCATCGCGTCGATCTGTGGATCGGTGTACCCCTTGGCAATCTGGTGCATGACAGTCGCCGGCCGCTTGCCGTCGCGAAAGGCGCGCATCTGCGTGGCGATGTGGTCGCGCGGCAGGCCGGCGAGCGGAATCAGCCGGCTGTCCTTGGTGGTGACGCGTCCCTCGGTGCCGTGGCAGATCGCGCAGGTGGCGGCAAGATTGCGCCCTGGCAGCTCTTGGGCTGCAACGGGTGCTGCGGTGAGCGCCACCGCAACGAAGAGTATGGCTTTCATGCGTATCCCCCAGTGCGTGGTGCGTTCAAGCGACAGATGCAGCGGTCGCTGCCGGTGCTGCGGGCGCCGGCGTATCGAGGCGCAGTATAACCTTCTCGCTATCGTCGACGTCGATGGTGACTTTGCCGCCATGCACCAGTTTGCCGAACAGCAGTTCGTCGGCAAGCACGCGGCGTATGGTGTCCTGGATGAGGCGCGCCATCGGACGCGCGCCCATCAGCGGATCGAAGCCTTTCTTCGCCAGGTGCTCCTTCAGCGTCTGCGTGAAGTGGGCCTCGACCTTTTTCTCCGTCAGCTGTTCCTCGAGCTGCATCAAGAATTTGTCCACCACGCGCAGGATGATCTCCGGGCTCAGCGCCGCGAACGAAATCATCGCGTCCAGGCGGTTCCTGAATTCGGGCGTGAACGTCTTCTTGATGGCTTCCATCTCGTCGCCGGCCTTCACCGATGACGAGAAGCCCATGCTGTTCTTCGCCAGCGACTCGGCGCCGGCGTTGGTGGTCATGACGATCACGATATTGCGGAAATCGGCCTTGCGACCGTTGTTATCGGTGAGGGTGCCGTGGTCCATTACCTGCAGCAGGATGTTGAAAATGTCCGGGTGCGCCTTTTCGATCTCGTCCAGCAGCAGCACCGCGTAGGGTTTCTTGCTGATCGCCTCGGTCAGCAAGCCGCCCTGCTCGAAGCCGACATAACCCGGCGGCGCACCGATTAACCGGCTCACCGAGTGCCGCTCCATGTATTCGGACATGTCGAAGCGGATCAGCTCGATGCCCATGCAGTAAGCGAGCTGGCGTGCGACCTCGGTCTTGCCAACGCCGGTCGGACCACTGAATAGAAAACTGCCAATCGGTTTTTGCGGACTGCCCAGGCCGCTACGCGCCATTTTGATGGCGGAGGCGAGCGCGTCGATCGACGGATCCTGACCGAAGACCACCGCCTTGAGATCGCGGCCCAGGTTGGCAAGCGCGCTGCGGTCGTCGGTAGAGATGCTGCGCGGCGGGATGCGCGCAATCTTGGCGATGATGTCCTCGATCTCGGTTTTGCCGATCACTTTTTTCTGCTTGGCTTTGGGGGCGATGCGCTGCGCTGCGCCCGCTTCGTCAATGACGTCGATGGCCTTGTCGGGCAGGTGCCGGTCGTTGATGTACTTGGCCGACAGTTCGGCCGCCGTGGTCAGCGCGTTGGCGGTGTACTTGACGCTGTGGTGCGCTTCGTAGCGCGTCTTCAGACCCTTCAGGATCTCCACCGTCTCCTCGATGGATGGCTCGACCACGTCGATCTTCTGGAAGCGCCGCGTCAGCGCGTGGTCTTTCTCGAATACGCCGCGGTACTCGAGGTAGGTGGTGGCGCCGATGCACTTCAGTTGCCCGGTGGAGAGCACGGGCTTGAGCAGGTTGGAGGCGTCCAGCGTGCCGCCCGAGGCGGCGCCGGCGCCGATCACGGTGTGGATCTCGTCGATGAACAGGATCGAGTTCGGCTTGTCCAGCATCTGTTTGAGCACCGCCTTCAAGCGCTGCTCGAAATCGCCGCGGTACTTGGTGCCAGCGAGCAGGGCGCCCATGTCGAGCGCATAGACGACGGATTTTTCCAGCAGTTCGGGTACGCTCCCCTCGACGATGCGGCGCGCCAGACCCTCGGCGATGGCGGTCTTGCCGACCCCCGCTTCGCCCACCAGCAGGGGATTGTTCTTGCGCCGGCGGCACAGCGTCTGGATGACGCGTTCCAACTCCTTGTCGCGGCCGATCAGTGGGTCGATCTTACCGGCCAGCGCCTGCGCATTCAGGTTCTGGGTGTAGTTGTCGAGCGGGCTGTTGACGGCCTCAGCCGGGCTCTCTTGTTCGGTTTCCGCTTCGCCCTTGCCCTGCTGCGGCTGGCTGCTTTTGGTGATGCCGTGGGAGAGGTAGTTGACCACGTCCAGTCGCGTGACGCCCTGCTGCTGCAGGAAGTAGACCGCGTGCGAATCTTTCTCGCCGAAAATCGCCACCAGCACGTTGGCGCCGGTGACTTCCTTCTTGCCCGAGGACTGCACGTGCAGGATGGCGCGCTGGATCACGCGCTGGAAGCCGAGGGTGGGCTGGGTGTCCACTTCCCGGTCAGCGGCGATGCGCGGGGTCTGCTCGGTGATGTGCTGCGTCAGGTGCTTGCGCAGCTCGTCCAGGTTGGCGCCGCAGGAGCGGAGTACTTCGGCCGCAGTTGGGTTGTCCAACAGGGCGAGCAGCAGGTGCTCCACGGTGATGAACTCGTGGCGTTTCTGCCGCGCCTCGACAAACGCCATGTGCAGGCTGACTTCGAGTTCTTGGGCGATCATCTCAGGTCTCCTCCATCACGCATTGCAGCGGATGCTGGTATTTGCGTGCATAGGCCGCCACCTGCTGGACTTTGGTCGAGGCCACGTCGCGCGGAAAAACGCCGCACTCCCCCATGCCCTCGCGATGCACTTTGAGCATCACCTGGGTCGCCCGCTCCCCGGTCATGGCGAAGAATTTCTGCAGCACCAGCACCACGAACTCCATCGGCGTGTAGTCGTCGTTGAGCAGCAAAACCCGATACAAAGGCGGCAGCTTGAGCTTCGCCTTTGTTGCCTCGAGTACCGAGTCGTCCTTGCGCTGCATGACTTGCGGTGTTCAGGATGGCCTTCCTTCCGCCTCGCACTCCATGTGATGGTCTGTCGTTTCTATCCTAATCAATGCACTCGCCAAGTGCAATCTGATCAAAGGCAAGAATGCGCGCCTGCTCGCACGG
>SHXK01000102.1 GCA_009693335.1 Betaproteobacteria bacterium
GATCGGGGTGCTCACTGCGGGAGGCAAAGTGCTGCCGCTGGCCTGCAAGGAAGCGCGCATCGTGATCGAGCGCTGGCGGCGCGAATACAACGAGGTGAGGCCCCACAGTTCGCTTGGCTACAGGCCGCCGGCGCCGGCGGCCTGTAGCCCGCGGCCCCTCGTGCTCGCACAACCGGAGATGGTGCAGTAAAGTAACAATGGCCCTGGTACAAAAAATCGGGCAGGTCAACCTGACCCTGCTGCGATCCTTAAACCTCACTGCACGGATTATGCCGATGGAAATGTCAGCCGAAGAAATCAAGCAATTCTGGCGCGGCTTTTGCCAACGCCGCAAGATCGCCGCCGATGTGGTCGCCAAAGGCGAAACCATCATCGACAAGGACCCGGACTACTGGGCCGATCAGACGATGGGCGATCTGCTCGATTCGCTTGCCGGCAATAAACCGAGTTGAGCGACTCCAGGCCGTCTTTTCGTCCGTACGGATTCGTGGCGGATTCATGGCGTGCAACACATGGCGTTGACATATGTCACTTCGAGGTCTAAGGTGACATATATGGAAAAGACACAGGTGTATCTGCGCAAGGAGGAACTCGCGGCGCTGCGTGCAGCCGCGGTCCGTTCGGGGTGCAGCGTCGCGGAGCTGGTTCGAGATGCCGTCCGCAAGGTCGTGCTCAAGCCGCCAGCCACAGGTCCGGTCGCGCTCTGGGATGGCGAGCCGAAGCGCCGCTCCGTGGAACACGACAGCGTTCACGACGAGACTTGATGCGCCAGCGTGAGGCCGCTTTCGTCGACAGCGGCGCGTGGATTGCGCTTGCCCTTGTGCGGGATCCTCTGCACAGCCAAGCCCGGGAACACTGGGATATTCTGCAAAGCGCGGGGGCAGCGCTTCACACCTCGATTCCCGTCATCATCGAGACGTTCACCTTCCTCGATCGCAATGCCAATCGGGACGTCGCATTGACGTGGAAGAATTCGATCTATAAACCTGCAACCGTCAAAATCCTGCCTTGTGAGTTACGCGACCTCGACCAGTCATGGGAATATTTCCGGCGCAAAGACCTACACAAGCTGTCCGCCGTGGACGCGACTAGCTTCAGCATCATGAAGCGCGCGAAAATTCGACTGGCGTTCGCGTTCGATCACCACTTCGCGGTTGCCGGATTCCGCTTGGTCGCGTAGGAAATACCGGCTTCGACGTTACTCAGCTTTGAAGCCGATGGCCTTGACGACCGCGCCCCACTTTTTCTGTTCCTGAACCAGGTAAACCGCATATTCCTCCGGCGCCGAGGGCATCGGCACGCCACTCACCTTGGTGTACTGCTCGATCAACTCGGGCGCCTTCAGTGCCGCAATCGCCGCGGCATGGAGGCGTTTCAGAATCGCCGGCGGTATGCCTGCAGGCCCCACCAGACCGTACCAGTTGTCGGATAGCACCTTCGGGTAGCCACCCTCGCCCGTGGTTTGCACTTCGGGCAGGGTCGTGGTGCGCCTGCCGCTGGTGATGGCGAGCGCCTTCAATTTCCCGGCGCGGATATGCGAGAGCAGCACCGGCACGTCGAAGATGCCCATCTGTACCTGACCGCCCAGCAGATCGTTGACCGCTGGTGCGGCGCCCTTGTACGGTACGTGCACCAGATTAATACCCGCTTCGGCTTTCAGCAGCTCGCCTGCGAGGTGGGTGATGCTGCCCGATCCCGCCGAGCCATAGTTCACCTTGCCGGGGTTGGCCTTGGCAAAGGCGAGCAGCTCGGCGAGGGTATTCACAGGCAGCGCAGGATGAACCGCCAGCACCTCGGGAACGCGCACCACGGTGGTGATCAGCGTCAGGTCCTTGAGCGGGTCGTAGGGCATCTTTGGGACCGAGAAAGGCGCGATGGCGACGGTAGAAGCACTGTTCAGCGCCAGCGTGTAGCCGTCGGGCGCAGACTTGGCCGCACGTTCGACACCGAGTACCCCGCCCACGCCGCTGACGTTCTCGATGAGCACGGCTTGACCAAGATGTGCGCTCATCCCCTGGGCCAGGAAGCGTCCGAAGATGTCGGCCGGGCCACCCGCAGGGAAGGGCACGATGAGGCGCAGCGGTTTCGCCGGGTAGGCTTGGGCCATGGCCAGCGTCGGCACGGCGGCAGCGAGTAGAAGAAGCAGAACGCTTTTCAGGAAACGCATGGTTTTCCTTTCCAGAATAATGACTGAACAACCTTGCTATCGTGCCTTCTGTGGGCAAATCACGCAACCTGTAACAAGGACGCCAACCATTGGCGGTGCACAGCAGGGAAGCGGACGCAGGAGCATAGGCAGGCAGTGCTACACTCACCCGCGTAGCAGCGTGAGTTCCTGGGGAGGGAGCGATCGAACCGATAGTGCCGATAGCGGATGGCGCTTTGCTGCGCGTACGGAACGTCGGCGTTCATTTTGGCGGTATCGTGGCCCTCGACGATGTTTCCTTCGAGGTGCCGGCGGGTTGCATCGTCGGCTTGATCGGGCCCAACGGCGCGGGCAAGACCACCCTGTTCAACTGCTTGTCGCGCCTCTACGAATGCGACAGCGGCGAGATTCTCTTTGACGGCCGCTCGTTGCTCCGCATTCCGCGCCACCGCATCGCCGGGCTCGGCATCGGGCGTACTTTTCAGAACCTGGCTCTCTTCCGCACCATGAGCGTGCTCGACAATGTCATGGTCGGCCGCCACAGCCACACCAGCACCGGTTTCTTCGTCAACGCGCTGCGCCTGCCTGCGGTGGCGCGCGAAGAGCAGGCCACCCATGAGAAGGCCTGGGCGCTGCTGCGCCTCCTCGAACTGGAAGCGGTGGCGCAAGTGCGCGTCGCCGACCTGCCCTTTGGTACGCAGAAGCGCGTTGAATTGGCGCGTGCACTGGCCAGCGAACCCAAGCTGCTGTTGCTCGATGAACCGGCCAGTGGCCTGAACCACGAAGAAGTGGCTATCCTGGGAACATTGATTCGGGAAATTCGCGACCGTCTCAAGTTGACCGTGCTGCTGGTGGAGCACCACATGAGCCTGGTGATGGGCATTTCCGATCGCGTCGTCGCCCTCAATTTCGGCAAGAAGATCGCCGAAGGCACGCCGGCCGAAGTCCAGCAGCATCCAGAACTGATCCAGGCCTACCTCGGAGCCGCGACCTAGTGGCCCTGCTCGAAGTCTTGAATCTGCAGGCCGCTTACGGCCAGACCAAGGTGCTGCACGGGATCAGCTTTGCCATGGAGGAAGGCAGCATCACCACGCTGCTGGGCGCCAACGGCGCGGGCAAGACCACCACCCTGCGCGCGCTCTGCGGCATGGTGCACACCGAAGGCGAAATGCGCTTCGCCGGCCAGCGTATCGACAAGCGTGCCACCGAAGACATCGTCCGACTGGGCATCGCCCACGTTCCCGATGGCCGTGGCACTTTCGTCAATCTCAGCACCGAAGAGAATCTGCGCCTGGGTGCCTACACGCGCCAGGACCGCGACGCCGTGGAGAGGGATCTGGAACGCATCTACAGCTACTTCCCGCGTCTCAGGGAGCGTCGTACACAACAAGCCGGCACGCTCTCGGGCGGCGAGCAGCAAATGCTGGCGGTGTCGCGCGCGCTGATGTTGCGCCCCAAACTAATGCTGCTGGACGAACCGTCTTTCGGCCTCGCACCGCTCCTCGTCAAGGAGCTGTTCGGCATCCTGCGCGCGGTCAACGAGAAGGAGCACGTGAGCATGCTGCTGGTCGAGCAGAACGCAGCGATGGCACTAGCTCTCGCCGACCATGCCTATATAATCGAAACCGGTCGCGTGGTACTGTCCGGCTCGGTCGACGCTATCAAGCAGGACGACGCGGTGCGCCGTTCTTATCTGGGCTATTGAACAGGCGAAGAAGAGACGTTCATTTTGGACCAGTTCATTCACCAGGTTCTTGCCGGCCTCGCCACTGGCGGCATCTACGCCAGCGTGGCACTGGCTTTGGTGATGATCTACCAAGCCACGCACCTGGTGAATTTTGCCCAGGGCGAGCTGGCCATGTTCTCGACCTACATCGCTTGGGCCCTGATCAATGCCGGCCTGCCCTACTGGGGTGCTTTTTTTCTGACCGTGGGCTTTTCCTTTGTCCTTGGGGTGGTGATCGAACGCGTCATCATCCGACCGGTAGAAAATTTCCCGGCGCTCGCGGTAGTGGTGGTGTTCATCGCGCTGCTGGTGATCCTCAACAGCGTCACCGGCTGGATCTACTCGTTCACCATCAAGTCCTTCCCCAGCCCTTTCCCCGAGCAGACGCTGTTCGGCAACAAGTACATGTCCTCGCACGAGATCGGCGCCATCGGCGTGACCCTGGTGCTGCTGCTGCTGCTCTACGCTTTCTTCCGCTACACCCCGCTCGGGCTCGCCATGCGGGCGGCGGCGCAGAATCCGGAATCGAGCCGCCTAGTCGGCATCCGTGTCGGCTGGATGCTGGCGCTGGGCTGGGGCCTGGCTGCGGCCATCGGTTCGGTGGCGGGCATGATGGTGGCGCCCATCGTGTTCCTCGATCCCAATATGATGGGCGGCGTGCTGCTCTACGCCTTTGCCGCCGCGCTGCTGGGCGGTATCGACAGCCCGGGCGGCGCAGTATTTGGCGGCTTTCTGGTGGGCGTGCTGGAGAACGTGCTGGGCGCTTTCGTGATCGGCAATGAATTGAAGCTCGCCGTAGCCTTGGTGCTGATCATCGGCGTGCTGACGGTGCGGCCCTCGGGCTTCTTCGGCAAAGTCCACGTGACGCGGGTATGAACAAGAGGACCCTGATCGGCATCGTCCTCGTGCTGCTGCTTGCCTGCGCGCTGCCGTTCGCGGTGAGCGAGTACCGCAACTTTCAATTCACGCTGGTCCTCATCTACTCAATCGCCCTACTCGGGCTGAATATTCTCACCGGTTTCAACGGCCAGATCTCGCTGGGTCACGGCGCTTTCTATGCCATCGGCGCCTATTGCGCGGCGATTCTGATGGAGCAAGCCGGCCTTCCCTACTGGGCGACGATCCCGCTGGCCGGTGCGTTGTGCCTGGGGGCTGGTTTCCTGTTCGGGCTGCCCGCCTTGCGACTGGAGGGGCTGTACCTAGCGCTCGCCACTTTCGCCCTCGGCGTGTCGCTGCCGCAACTCCTTAAGTACCACCGCCTGGAGGAATGGACGGGCGGCGTGCAGGGCATCGTCATCACGAAACCCGATGCACCTGAATTTCTCAGCGGGCTGAACCTGGCGCTGAACCAGGATCAGTGGTTGTACTTTTTCACCCTGGCGGTCGCGGTGCTGATGTTCCTCCTTGCCCGGAACCTGCTGCGCGGCCGCATCGGCCGGGCGATGATGGCGATTCGCGACAATCCTATTGCCGCCGAGGCGATGGGCATCAACATTTCACTGGTGAAATCGCTCACCTTTGGCATATCGGCCATGTTCACCGGGATCGCCGGCGCCCTCAGCGCCATTGCGGTGCAGTTCGTGGCGCCCGATAGCTTCAACATCTTCCTGTCGATCACTTTCCTGATCGGCATAGTCATCGGCGGACTGGCTTCCATCCCGGGCGCCCTCTACGGCGCCCTCTTCATCCAGTTCGTGCCAAACATCGCGGATGAAATTTCGAAAGCCGCGCCGTGGGCGATTTTCGGCTTGTTTCTCCTCGGCTTCACCTACCTGATGCCGACCGGCATCGCCGGGGCCATCCGTCTGGGTTGGGTACGCTTGACCCGGAAAGCGCACCATAAGCCATCCCGAGTAACCACGATCCTGCCCTAGCCAACCAAGGAGGAATACCCATGAAATGCACACCCATTGTCCTTGCCGCCCTGCTGGCGGCGGCGCTCGCCAGTCCCGCGGCCTTGGCGCAGAAAAAGTACGATCCAGGTGCTTCCGACAAGGAAATCCTGATCGGCAACATTAACCCGTACAGCGGGCCAGCCTCCGCCTACGGCACCATCGGCCGGTCGATTGCCGCGTACTTCAAGAAGGTGAATGAGGAAGGTGGCGTGAATGGCCGCCAGATCAACATGATTTCCTACGACGACGGCTACAGCCCGCCCAAAACCGTCGAAATGGCGCGCAAGCTGGTCGAGCAGGACAAAGTGCTGCTCATCTTCCAGCCGCTCGGCACCCCACCCAACTCCGCGATTCACAAGTACATGAACGCGAAGAAAGTGCCGCAATTATTCGTCGCCACCGGCGCAACCAAGTGGAACGATCCGAAGAAGTTTCCGTGGACCATGGGTTGGCAGCCTAACTATCAGACCGAAGCGAACATCTATGCCCAGCACATCCTGCAGACCAAGCCCAACGCCAAGATCGCGGTGCTTTACCAGAACGACGATTACGGCAAGGATTACCTCAAGGGCCTCCTCGACGGGCTGGGCGACAAGGCCAAGACCATGGTTGTCAAGCAAGTCTCCTACGAGGTCACCGATCCCACGGTCGATTCGCAGATGGCGCAGTTGCAGGCCTCCGGGGCGGATACGTTCTTCAACATCACCACGCCGAAATTCGGCGCGCAGGCGATCCGCAAGGCCTGGGACAGCGGCTGGAAACCGGTGCACTATCTGAATAACGTTTCGGCCTCCATCGGCACGACCCTCAAGCCCGCCGGTCTGGACAAGTCGGTCGGCTTGATCACCACGCAGTACCTCAAGGACCAGAACGACAAGGCGTGGGCGAACGACCCGGCGGTGGTGGAATGGACGGCGTTCATGAAGAAGTACTATCCGGACGGCAACCTGATCGCCACGGAAAACTTCTACGGCTGGTGCGTGGCGCAGACCATGGTGCAGGTAATCAAGCAGGCCGGCAATGACCTGACCCGGGCGAACGTGATGAAGCAGGCGGCCAGCCTGAAGAATTTCGCGCCCTCATGCATGCTGCCCGGCATCAAGATCAACACCAGCGCGACCGACTTCGCGCCGATCGAATCCGTGCAGCTGGTGCGCTTCGACGGTAAGGATTGGGTCCGCTTCGGCGACATCATCGGGAAATAGCTCCCTGCCTTGTGGTAGGGTAAAAGCGCGGGCCGCGAGACCCGCGCTTTTTTTCGCGCATTTTCAGGAGGCAACGCGATGTATCTTGGCGAAAAGGCGATGCAACTCAAGCCCGCTGGCATGGCGGCGGAGGAATGGGCGGTGCGGCTGGAACTCGCCGCCTGCTACCGCGCCTTCGACTGGCTGGGCTGGACCGAGCTGATCTACAACCACATCACGGCGCGCGTGCCGGGCCCCGAGCGCCATTACCTGATCAATCCCTATGGCCTGTGGTACAGCGAGGTCACCGCCTCCAACCTGGTGAAGGTGAATCTGGCCGGCCAGGCGGTGGACGGCTCCAAATATCCGATCAATATCGCCGGCTTCGT
>SHXK01000103.1 GCA_009693335.1 Betaproteobacteria bacterium
ACGCTCAGGCCGCGAAATAACTGGTTGATCTGGAAGGTGCGCGCGATGCCGCGCTTGACGCGTTTCGCCTGCGGCAGGAGGGTGACGTCCTCGCCCTGCAGCAGCACCTTGCCGCGCGAGGGCCGCAGCAGCCCGGTGAGCAGATTGAGGAGCGTCGTCTTGCCGGCGCCGTTCGGCCCGATGAGGGCATGGCGCGCACCGGCGTCAAGCCGGAAACTGATCTCGCGCGCCACCTCGAGGGCGCCGAAGCTCTTGCACAGACCCCGGGTCTCGAGCATCGGGGCGTTGCTCAAGGTTGTCACTGAGCACCTCCCCCGCCTAGCCGCCGCAGCAGCGCGTCACTCAGACCGAGGATGCCGTTGCGCGCGTACAGGGCCACCACGATCAAGGTGATGCCGATGCCCAGTTGCCAGGCAGTTGGATAGGCCTTGGCGAGGAAGTGCTCGAGCACCATGTAGGCGATCGCCCCCACGAAAGCGCCGTAGAGTCGTCCGTAGCCCCCAAGGATCAGCATGATCAGCACCCCCGCGGAGCGCTCCAGGCCTAGCGTGGCGAGGTTGACGTAGGCATTGGCCTGGGTGAAGAGCGCGCCTGCCACCCCGGCGATGGCCGCGGAGATAGCGTAAACAATCACCAACCGCGCGCGTACTGGCGCGCCGACCGCGTGCATGCGCAGCAGATTCTCGCGGATCCCGGTGAGACTCTGTCCAAACGAGGAATAGACCAGCATGCGCACCAGCACAAAGCAGACCAGCAAGACCGCCAGCGCATAGACATACTGCGAGCGGAAATAAAGCACGTCGAAAGGGAACAGGCCGAGTAGCGGCTGGAATTTCAGCCCCGGCATGCCGTCGAAACCACCAGTGTAGTAGTGGGCCATGTTGGCCGACTCTTCGAGGAGAGCCATGGTGCAAAGCGTCAGCATCAGCAACGTCAGGCCCTGCGTGCGCAGCAACACGTAGCCGCTCGCCAGCCCGATCACCCCCGCCACCAACGCCGCCGCTGCGAGCCCCGAGAACGGCTCGTTCCAGCCCGTGTGCTGCGCGAGTATCCCCACGGTATAGGCGCCAGCGCCAAAGAAGGCCGCGTGGCCGAGCGTCACGATGCCGGCATAGCCCAGGACCAGATCCAGCGAAAGCGCCAACAGGATCGTGATCAGCACCTGCGTGCCGAAGGGGAGGTAATTGGGAAAAGCGAAGAACACGGCGATGCCCGCGGCCCAGGGCAGCACTTCCCACCACTTGAAACGGTGGCGCTCGGCCAGCTGACGGGCGGCAGTCATGTTCCGCGCTTCCCACTGAGCGGACTCATGTTCCGCGCTTCCCGCTGAGCGGACTCATGTTCCGCGCTTCCCAAACAATCCTTGCGGTCGCCACAGCAGCAGAATCAAGGTCAGCGCGTAGATGAACATCGTGCCGCCCTTGGGAAAGTGGATCTTGAGAACGAAATCGAGTACCCCGATCAGCAGGGCGGCAAAGAAGACACCGGTGACGCGCCCCAGACCGCCGACTGCCACCACGATCAGGAAATAGGCGAGATAGCGCAGTGGGTACTGCGGGTCGAGTCCGAGGATTTCGGCACCGAGGCCGGCGCCCATCGCCGCGAGGCCGCTGCCGACGGCGAAGGTGACGGTGAACAGCCGCCCCACATCCACGCCCATAGACTCGGCCATGCGCCGGTTGTCCACTGCGGCGCGGATCTTGGCGCCGAAGCGGGTGCGCTCGAAGCCAAGCCACAGGGCGAGGACCAGCGCGACACCGACTGCGATGATGGCGAGGCTATAGCTTCGGTAGCGGATAAAGCCGAGGTCGGTCTGACCGCGCAGCCACTCCGGCAAAACCACGCTTTGCGTTTCCGGGCCCACAGTGAGCGTCACCAAGGCGATCATCACGAACACCAGCCCGATGGTGAACAGCACCTGGTCGAGTTCGGAGGCCCGGTAGAGCCGGACGTAGAGGAACTTCTCCAACACCACCGAGAGCGCGGCGATGGCGGCGAAACCTATCGCCAGGGCAGCGGGGAACGGCACGCCCCAGTGCTTCATGCTGAGCACGATGACGTAACCGCCGAGCATCGCGAAGCCGCCGTGGGCGAGGTTGACGAACCCCATCAACCCCATCGTCACCGAGAGCCCAACCGAGACGATGAACAACACCATCCCCGCGGTAAGGCCACCTAAGGCAACGCTGATCAGGTCCATGGCAAAAAAAACCGCCGCCCGTCAATCGTCGGAGGCGGCGGCTCGGTCGGTTCGTGAACGGCGGGAGTGTGCTACTTGCCGCACCGACCGACCTTGAGCTCCTTGCACATGTCCTTCACGCCACGGATCACGCTGATATTCTTTTGGTAGAGCTTGCCGTCCTTTATCACCAGCTCGCTCAGGTATTCGTTCATGACCACATCGCGCGTCGCCGGATCGATCGACATCGGGCCGCGCGGGCTATCGGCGTACTGCCAGCCTTTCAACGCCTCCATCGCCTTGTCAGCGTCGATCTTGCAATTCAGCGTGCGTACCACGTGCGCAATCGCTGCCAAGCCGTCGTAACCTTGCACGCCCATGAAATCGGGGGTGGAGGTCGGGCCGTACTCCTTCTTCCAGGCAGCGACCAGGCGCTGGTTGGCGGGGTTATCGAGGTCGGCGTTGTAGTGGTGCATGGTGATCAGGCCGACCGCGTCCTTGCCCATCGACTGCAGCTTGGTATCTTGGGTGATGTCGCCCGGACCGATCAGCTTGATCCCGGCCTGGCGCATGCCGAGCGCCGCGTAGGTCTTCACCACCCCCACCGCGTGATCACCCGCGGGCACGAAGACGAAGAACACGTCGGGCTTCTTGTCCTTGGCGCGCTGGAAGAAAGGCGTGAAATCTGGCACCTGCGCCGGACCGCCCATCGGGATCTCGTCGATCACCTTGCCCCCTGCCGCTTCGAACGCGGACTTGAACGCATCCAGGCTGTCCTTGCCCGGCGGAAAGTCGCTGTAGCCAACCACCGCGGTCTTCGCCTTGACGATCTTGACCGCCGCGTCGCCCATGGCGTGGCCGGCGTGCCACATCGAGAACGACACCCGCGCGATCATCGGCGAGAGGTTGGTGATCCAAGCGGTGCCGGCGTTCATGATCACCATCGGCTTCTTGGCCGCATCCACCAGCGGCGCCGTGGCGATCGCATTGCCCGAATAGATGAGCCCGGTGATCAGGTCGACCTTTTCCTGCGCGATCAGCTCCTGCACCGCGATTTTGGAGTCGACGCCTCCTGGGTTCTTGCCGTCGCGCTTAACGAACTCCATCTTGCATTGTCCGAAAGCGGTGGGATTGAGCTTCATGAACATCTGCATCCCGCGGTCCACCTGCTGGCCCAACTCGGCGCCGCCCCCCGTGAAGGGCAGCTTCACCCCGACCTTGACCGTCTGGGCCCCCGCGCCGGCCGCAAATGCAGCCAGCAATGCAGCGGCAAACAACTGCGTCAGTTTGATTTTCATTGTCCCCTCCTTTTTGGCGGCAATTACCTGCGCCCTCATCCTAGCATTAGAATTCCGCTTTCCTCAGGAGAGTACTGAATGGCACACGTGATTTCGCTTTGGGATATCCCGTCGCTCCCGGTCAAGGACTCGACAGCCCTCTACCCGGTGCGGCGTATCTTCTGTGTCGGTCGCAATTACGTCGAGCACCAAAAAGAAATGGGTGGCGACGGCCGCGAGACGCCGTTCTTCTTCCTGAAGTCGGCGCATTCTCTGGTGCCCGGCGGCGGCACGCTGCACTACCCGCCCAAGACGGCGAATTTCCACTATGAAACCGAAATGGTGGTGGCCATCGGCAAAGGCGGGCGCCGCATCCACGCCACAAAAGCCAACGAGCATGTCTTTGGTTACGGCGTGGGCCTGGACATGACCCGCCGCGACTTGCAGCAACTGGGCAAAGATCATGGCCGGCCGTGGGATTTCGGCAAGGATTTCGACGAAGCGGCGCCCTGTAGCGCGCTGGTGCCGGCCGCCAAACTCGGTCATCCGGCCCGGGGCGCGATCTGGCTCAAAGTGAACGGCAAGGAACGCCAGAAGGCCGATCTCTCGGACATGATCTGGTCGGTCCCCGAACAGATCGCCTATCTCTCCGCGCACTACACGCTCGAGCCCGGCGATCTGATTTATTCCGGCACCCCCGCCGGCGTCGGCCCAGTCAAGCCCGGCGACGACCTGCACGCCGGCATCGATGGCGTGGGGGAACTGAAGGTCAAAATCGTCCCGGCGCTGTAATCCGGCCGCCGAGACTGAAATGAAGCTCTACAGCTATTTCCGCAGTTCAGCCGCATTCCGAGTCCGCATCGCGCTCAACCTGAAGGGCTTGGCTTACGAGTCGGCTTTCGTGCACCTGGCCAAGGGCGAACACCGCGCCCCCGCCTACGGCGCGCTCAATCCACAAGCGCTGGTGCCGACACTCGACGACGACGGTAAGCTGCTCACGCAATCTCTGGCGATCATCGAGTACCTCGAGGAAACACAGCCGCACGCGCCGCTATTGCCCAAGGATGCGTTCGGCAGGGCGCGTGTGCGCTCCCTGGCCATGCTGATCGCCTGCGAAATCCATCCGGTCAACAATCTGCGCATCCTGCAACACCTGAAACGCGCGCTCGGGCAGAGCGACGACCAGGTCAACGCCTGGTACCGTCACTGGATCGCCGATGGTCTGGTCAAGTTCGAGGCGGATCTGGCGACCGCCACCAGCACCGGCAAGTTCTGCCATGGCGACACGCCGACGATGGCCGATTGCTGCCTGGTGCCCCAGATCTTCAATGCCCAGCGCTACCAATGCGACACGGCGCCGTATCCGACGACGATGCGCGTGTTCGCGGCCTGCATGAAACTCGAGGCCTTTGACCGCGCGCAGCCTTCAAAGCAAGCCGATGCCGAATAAGGAGCGCCAAGAGATGCCAGAAATCATCGCTTATCGGCGGCCGTTCCCCGGGACCCAGCCGGACTATCTTTTCCCGGCCTACGCCTCCACGCTCAAGCGCGCGCCGACCCAGCCGCTGGTGATGCTGCCGCATACGCTCACCGAACTCACCGGGCCGGTATTCGGTTACGACGATCTGCAAGCGACCGACCACGATCTCACCAAGCAGCACCCGGCAGACCCGATCGGCGAGCGCATTATCGTCAGCGGAAGAGTACTCGACGAGAATGGCAGGCCGGTGCCGCACACCCTGGTCGAGATCTGGCAGGCGAACGCCGCCGGCCGCTATCCGCACCGCGCGGATCAGCACGCTGCGCCTACCGATCCCAACTTCACCGGCGCCGGCCGTACCCTTACCGACGCGCATGGCCACTACCGCTTCGTTTCGATCCGCCCGGGGGAGTATCCTTGGCGCAACCATTACAACGCCTGGCGTCCGGCGCATATCCACTTTTCGCTGTTCGGATCCGCCTTTGCAACACGGCTGGTGACGCAGATGTACTTTCCAGGGGACCCGCTGCTCCCCTACGACCCGATGTTCAACTGCGTGCCTGACGAGCGCGCGCGCAATCGCCTGATCTCCACGCTCGATTGGGAGACAACGATCCCCGAAATCGCGCTGGCTTACCGCTTCGACATCATCCTGCGCGGTCCGAACGAGACGCCGATGGAGAACAGGAAATGAGCCTCCAGGCCAGCACCTCCCAGACCGTCGGTCCCTACCTGCATATCGGCCTGAGCTGGCTGATCACCGAAAACCTGGCGCCGGCCGGCGTCGCCGGTGAGCGCCTTTCGATTGAGGGCCTGGTCATCGACGGCGATGGCAAGCCGATCAACGATGCGCTGGTGGAAATCTGGCAGGCCAATGCCGCCGGCAAGTACGCCCATCCCCAGGACCGGCAAGCAAAGCCCGTGGACCCGGGCTTTCGGGGTTTCGGCCGTTCGGCCACCGACGATCAGGGCCGCTTCCGCTTCCACACCATCAAGCCCGGCCGCCTGCCGGGTCCCGGCGGAAAACTTCAGGCGCCGCATCTCGCGGTAAACCTGTTCATGCGCGGGCAGCTTAAACAACTGGTGAGCCGGATTTATTTTCCCGGCGAGCCTGCGAACGCCGAAGACCCCGTGCTTGCACTGGTGCCGGCCGAGCGCCGCGAGACCCTGATCGCCAAGCCGCTAGCGGGCCAGTCCGCTGCGCTGGAGTGGAACGTGATCCTGCAAGGCCGCGACGAGACCGTGTTCTTCGACTGCTGAACCGCGTGAACTAAAAAGTAGGAACAGGGGAACCCCCTCCTAACCGCCCAGCGAGCGGTCTACCATCGCGCCGGCACTGCCAAGGTAGTTGCGCGGATCGAGCAGCCGCTCGAGTTCCGCGCGCTCAAAATGCGGTCCCACCTCCGGGTTCGCCGCCAACACCTCGAGCAGCGCCCGGCCACTTTGCGCCGCCTCACGGCAGGCATCGTAGACGATGTCGTGCGCAGCCTGCCGGCCAAGCTTGGGCGCCAGACCCATCATGACCGCCTCTGCCATGATCAGGCCGGAGGTCATGCCGAGGTTGCGCGCCATACGCTCGGCGTCCACCGTCAGCCCCTCGAGCATCAGCTTGGCCTGCTTGAGCGCGCCGGCCGTGGCAAGGAAACTCTCGGGCAGCGCGATCCACTCCGCGTGCCAGGGGCCGGTGGCGCGCTCGAAATCCTGCACCATCGCATCGAGCATCAGCGCACTGTGCTGGCGCACCAGCTTGGCGCAGGCGACGATCAATTCCGAGGAGATGGGGTTCCTCTTCTGCGGCATGGTGCTGCTGCCGCCGCGTCCGTGCTCGAAAGGCTCGAAGGCTTCGCCCAGTTCGGTCGCCATCATCAACATCACGTCGGTGGCGATCTTGGCGAGCGAGCCCGTGACCAGTCCGGCGAAAAGCACCGCTTCGGCGAGGCCGTCGCGCGCCACGTGCCAGGTAATCGCCGCCTCGCCCAGGCCCAGTTCGCGCATCAGCGCGGCGCGCACCGCGAGGCCCTGGTCGCCCAGCGAGGCGAGGGTGCCCGCTGCGCCGCCGAATTGCCCCACCAGCACGCGCGGTCGCAGTTGCGCCAGCCGCTCGCGATGGCGCTCGATGGGCGCGCGCCACACCGCCGCCTTGTAGCCGAAGGTGATCGGCAAGGCCTGCTGCAGGTGGGTGCGTCCCGCCATCGGCGTATCGCGGTAGCGGCGCGCGAGCGCTTCGAGGGCCAGCGAAACCGCCGCCAGATCGGCCGCCACGAGATC
>SHXK01000104.1 GCA_009693335.1 Betaproteobacteria bacterium
CGCGCAAGCCTCCACCCGCAGCGCCGACTGGATCAGCAAGGCCGGTTTCGCAGCTGAAAAGGTAAAGACCATGGAAGTGCGGTATCACGATGCCGCCCCCAGCAGTTGGAAAATCGAGCGCGCGAGCGACAACGCCGACTGGAAGCTGGTCGGCGCGCGCAGCGATGAAAAGCTC
Organism: Betaproteobacteria bacterium; assembly: GCA_009693335.1. GTDB lineage: Bacteria > Pseudomonadota > Gammaproteobacteria > Burkholderiales > SG8-39 > RBG-16-66-20. The sequence continues at coordinate 176 of SHXK01000104.1, forward strand.
GATAGTAGCAAGGCCAACGCGGCGTCCTATTCGCTCTCGCTGATCGAACTCACCGATGTAGCGCCTGCCGATACCAAACCCGAAGACACCGGGTTGGACAAACCGCTGGTGGTTACCGCCGCCACCCTGGACGGGCTTAACTACACGCTCAAGGTAGGCAAGCTCTCGGGCGACAACTATTACGCCAGCATCACCATCGCCGGCACGCCCAGGCCTGAAGGCAAGGACGCGGAGGAACGGTTGAAAAAAATCAACGAACGCCTGCCGCGCGAGCAAGCACTGGCCGCCTACACGCTCCTGGTGCCGAAAGCCAAGCTCGAAGACATCGTCAAGAAGCGCGCTGACCTGCTGGTCAAAAAAGAAGAAAAAAAGAAGTAAACACCTTGGCCAAACCTCTGGTTTTCGTGCACGGCTTCGCCTGCACCCACGCCGACTGGCGGTTGCAGCAAGCGCAGTTTTCGACGCAGCATCCAACCTACACGCTCGACCTGCGCGGCCACGGCGCCACGCACGCGCGTCCCGAGGACTGCTCGATCGAGACCTACGGCTCGGACATCGCCGCGCTGCTGGAAGGCAAAGACCTGAAAGGGGCGGTGCTCATCGGACACAGCATGGGTTGCCGCGTGGTGCTCCAAGCCTATCTGAACGCGCCGGAGCGCATCGCGGCGCTGGTGCTGATCGATGGCAGTTTCCAAGGAAACAGCCATCCTGTTTCGATTGAAAATTATGCAAACTTTGCCGGCCAGCTGTTTGCGGGCATGTTCCTGTCGCCCAGCGAGCTTGGCGCGGCAATCACCGAGCGTGCGTTGCGGCTGCCCGAGGTAGTTGGCGCGTCGCTGTTCCCGCGCATGGCGCGTTGGGACGCTGAAAACATGGAGCGGGCGCTGACCGCGGTCAAAGCGCCCCTGCTGGTGATCCAGAGCACCTATCTGAATGCTGAACGCAAGCGCGTCGCCCTCAAAGCCGGCGAAACTACGCCCTGGCTGGACCTGGTACGCCGTCTAGCGCCGCAAGCGCGGATTGAAATCATCCCCGGGACGGGCCATTTCCCGCAGTTGGAAACCCCCCAGGCAGTCAATAAGTATCTGGCGGAACTGATCGACGCTTAAGATCGCTGGCGCAGGTAAGCTACCGTCCTTGCTGTAAGAGTAAGGAACTCACATGCAGCCGCTCGCCAGAATCGCCGTACTGCTTGTCAGTGCCTGCCTCTGCGCCTCAGCGACGGCGCAAGGCTGGCCCACCAAGTCAGTCCGGGTGGTGGTGCCCTACCCACCCGGCGGGGGCATCGACATACTTGCCCGCCAGTTAGCGGAAAAATTCGCGCCACTCTGGGGCCAGTCGGTGGTGGTGGAAAACAAGCCCGGCGGCAGCACCATCCCCGGCACCGACGCGGTCGCCAAGGCCTCGCCCGATGGCCACACGGTCCTGCTCTCGACCGATGCATCCTTTTCAATCAACCCGCATCTGTTCGCGAAGCTGCCGTACGACCCGCAGCGTGACTTCATCCCGGTGACGATGCTGCTGTTGTTGCAGCAACTGCTGGTTGCGCATCCGGCGCTGCCGGCGAACAGCCTCCAGGAGCTGATCGCGCTCGCCAAGTCGAAACCCGGCAGCCTCAACTACGCTTCCTACGGCAGCGGCAGCCAGCCCCACCTGGCGGGTGAGATGCTCAAGAACCGGGCGGGCATCGACATCGTGCACGTGCCCTACAAAGGCATTTCGCTGGCGATACCGGCGGCCATGGCTGGGGAAGTGCAACTCACGTTCTCGGGAATCGCCTCCTCGATGGGGCCGCTCAAGTCGGGAAGACTCAAAGCGCTCGCCATCGGCGGCGCTAAGCGCTCGGCGCTGCTGCCCGAAGTACCGACCTTCGCGGAGCTGGGCTTTGCGGAGGTCGAGACGCACGCCTGGTTCGGCCTGTTTCTGCCTGCGGGCGCACCGCGCGAAGCAGTGGCGCGGATTTACCAGGATGCGCTGCGCATACTCGAGGAACCGGAGTTCCGCCGTAAACAGCTCATTGACAGGGGCTACGACGTCGTGGGTAGTTCGCCGGCGAGCTTCGAGGCTTTCCTGAAAACCGACAGCGCCAGCCGTGCACTCGCGGTGAAAATCTCCGGCGCCAAAGCGGAGTAGCCGCGCATCGAAACGATCTTCGTCGGACCGCAGCCACGCATCGCGCTCACAATCGCCGGCGCCGGTCCGCTAGTGCTGTTCCTGCACGGCATCGGCGGCAACCGGCGCAACTGGGCTCGCCAGCTGGAAGTTTTCTCCAGAGACTATCGCGCCGCCGCCTGGGACGCACGTGGCTACGGCGATTCGGAGGATTACCCGGGACCGCTCAACTTCGCCGATTTCTGGCGCGACCTCGAACGCGTGCTCGATCACCTGGCGGCGCCGCGCGCGCACCTGGTCGGGCTGTCGATGGGCGGGCGCATTGCACGCGACTTCGCCTTACAACGCCCAGACCGCGTGGCGAGCCTGACGCTCGCTAACTCCAGCCCCGGTTACGACGCCCTTTCCGCGGAAGCGGTGGCCGCCTACCTGGCCGCACGCCGAGCGCCGCTGCTCGCCGGCAAGTCACCGCGCGATATCGCCCCCGAGCTCGCCCGGGGGCTGATCGGCAGCCAGCCGGCTCCTGGCGTACTCGAAGAACTTATCGAGAGCATTTCGGCGCTGCGCCCGGATTCCTACCTCAAATCCATCGAGGCCTCGGTGACCCAGGACCGCGCTGCACCGCTTGAGCGCATCAGCGTCCCCACGCTGGTGATCGCCAGCGACGAGGATCGCCTTTACCCCCCAGCGCTTGCGCGTGCCATGGCGCGCCGCATCCCCGGCGCCGAACTGGTCGAGATCCAGGGAGCGGGACATCTGAGCAACCTCGAGCAACCCGAGCGATTCAACGACGCGGTACTCGCCTTTCTGGCGCGTTGCCGCTGACACTTCCCTAGCCCTTGCCCTTGCTGATATAAAAGGCGCAGGAACTCAGAACGTAGTGAGCGAGGAGGCCGCTGTGTCCAAATACCCGATCAAGCGAATCCGGACCCTTGCGCTGGTCGGCCAGGCAGGGTCGGGGAAAACCACACTGGCCGAAGCTCTGCTCGCTTCTGCGGGGGCGATTCCGGGGGTTGGCAGCATAGAGCGCGGCAACACCGTCTGCGATTACGCGCCGCTGGAAAAATCCTTCAGGCATACGCTCAAATTGGCGGTGGCGAGCTTCGAGACGCAGGAACACCGGATACACCTGCTCGATACGCCCGGCTACCCTGATTTTCTCGGCCATTCGCTGCCGGCGCTCGCCGCAGTGGAAACCGCCGCCATCGTGATCAATGCGCAGAACGGCATCGAGATGATGACCGGCCGCTTCATGCAATGGGCGGCCAAGCGCGGCCTCGACCGGCTGGTGATCGTCAACCGTATCGACGCCGACAACGTGGACCTGCCGGCGCTACTGGAGAAAATTCAACAGACCTTCGGTAAGGAGTGCCTGCCACTCAATCTGCCCGCCGCCGGGGCCAGCAAGGTTTCGGACTGCTTTTTCGCGCCTTCCGGGGATGCCGATTTCTCCTCGGTGGCGGATGCGCACCGGAAACTGGTCGAGCAGGTGGTCGAGGTGGACGAAAAGCTGATGGAAACCTACCTGGAAAAAGGTGCGGTCGAAGCCGAAGCGCTGCATGAGCCGCTCGAGCGCGCGATGCGCGAAGGCCATCTGATTCCGGTGGTATTCACCTCGGCGAAAACGGGCGCCGGCGTGGCTGAGCTGCTAGCGGTGATCGTCAAACTGCTCCCCAATCCGACCGAGGGCAACCCGCCGGTCTATCTGAACGTTCCGGTGGCCGGCGACGAAGCGAGCGAGATCACCGCCCTGCCCGATCCCGGTCGGCATGTGCTGGCCCATGTGTTCAAAATTGAAATCGATCCCTACATCGGGCGGCTGGCGGTATTCCGCGTACACCAGGGACGCATCACGCCGGGCACCCAGCTCTTCATCGGCGAAGGCCGGAAACCAGTCAAGGCCGGGCATCTGTACGTGCTCAGAGGCAAGACGCAGGTCGAGGTGGACGAGGCCCTGCCCGGTGACATCTGCGCCATCGCCAAAATTGACGAGATCCAGTTCGATCATATCCTGCACGATTCCGCCGAGGACGCACACATCCACGCCCGACCGCTGGAGCTGCCGATCGCAGTGTTCGGCCTCGCGGTGCAACCGAAAAAGCGTGGCGACGAACAAAAAGTATCCGATGTGTTGCATAAGTTGCTGGCCGAGGACCCCTGTTTCCGGCTGGAGCACAACGCGCAGGCCAACGAAACCGTGATGCGCGGCATAGGCGAGATGCACCTCAAGGTGATGCTCGAAAAAATGGCGAGCCAGTACAAGGTGGAGCTCGACACCCGGCCGCCCTCGATCCCCTACCGCGAGACCATCGCGGCGCGCGCCGAGGGGCACAGCCGGCACAAGAAACAGACCGGCGGCGCGGGACAGTTCGGCGAGGTGTTCCTCAGGATCGAGCCGCTGCCGCGCGGCGCGGGTTTCGAGTTCGTTGACAAGGTGAAGGGCGGCGCGATCCCGAACCAGTTCATTCCCGCCATCGAGAAAGGGGTGCGCGGCGTGCTACAGACCGGTTTTCTCGCTGGCTATCCGATACAGGACCTGCGCGTCACCGTCTACGACGGCAAGCACCACCCGGTGGATTCCAAGGATGTGGCGTTCGTCTCCGCGGGACGCAAAGCTTTTCTCGATGCGCTCGGCAAGGCGCGGCCGATCATGTTGGAACCAATCGTCGACGTCGAAGTGATGGCGCCGGAACACAAAATGGGCGACATCACGGGCGAGATCTCCGGGCGCCGCGGCCACATCAAGGGTTCGGACGCACCGCGCCCCGGCACGGTGCAGATCCTCGCGCAAGCGCCGCTATCGGAACTGGAAAATTTCCCGGCGCGGCTAAAATCCATCACCGCCGGCCACGGCTCCTACAACCTGGAATTCAGTCACTACGATCCCGCGCCGCTGATGCTGCAGCAAAGGCTGGCCGCAGCGCACCGGCCCGAGGCGCACGCGGACGACTAGCGCTCCGCTGCGCGGCTCATCAAGGGCCGGCCAGCGCTCATTTCTTCCTGCCCTTGTTCGCCAGCTGAGAGCGCGCCGGCCTTTTCTTTGGCAAAGGCGCGGGGTTCGGAATCTCCTCGGCGACCACGAACATGCCACCTTGGTACTGCTCCGCGGTCGGGTCTCCCGGTTGCTCCCGCCGCAGGACTTCTGCCGCAAAGGTTTCCGAATCATCCTGCGGCTTATAGCCCAGACGGATCGCGTTTGAGTTGTCGTACCAGCTGCGCTGGTTGCCCGAGACGCCATAGACGATTTCGAAGTGGATCTGCGGATGCTCGATGCCGATGGTGACGAGTTGGGCGAGGTCGCGCGGTGTGAACAGGATCGATAGTCGCCGCTTGTCGATCGGCACCGGGTTCACGTTGCCGATCCGCATGCAGAACATCTGCATGCCGTATTTGTCGGCGTACAGGCTAGCGAGCGCCTCACCGAACACCTTGGAAACGCCGTAGCGGCTGTCGGGCTTCGGGTAAACGCGGTGGTCGATGGTCTGGTCAAGTCGGTAGAAACCGGTGGCGTGGTTGGAAGTGGGAAAGAGGATCCGCTTGACACCGTTCCGCCGCGCGGCCTCGAACACGTTGTAGCAGCCGATGATGTTGGCGTTGAGAATTCCTTCCCAGGGGCCTTCCACCGAGTAGCCTCCGAGGTGCACGACCGCATCCACGCTTTTGGTGATGCGCAGGGCGTCGGACATTTTCGAGATATCGGCGCGCAGGAAGGTTTCTTGCGCTATTTTTTTCAATGGCCTCAAGTCGGAAGCGCGGATGCGATAGCGGCCGGCGAGTTCGCGGCGCAGGTGCGTGCCGACATCGCCCGCGGCGCCAGTAATCAGGATGGTTTTCATGGGTTCAGCCGTGACGGGCCTACGCGCCCCTCGTATCAACAGCGAAGGGATTGCGAACGCGCACAGAACCGATCAGTTGGCCGTCCGAGAAATCTTCCGAGAGAATTTCGTCCAGGCCATAATGTTCGGCATAAGCCCACATGTGCGCATCGAACCAGTTCAGCTGGTAAGTGGCGACCGCGCGAATCGCGGTGCGCAGCAGCGATTCGGTGGGATACAGGATTTCGAACTGCGCGAGCAGTTCTTCAGCTTCGCGCAGCGCCTCCGCTCGCGTCAATATGCCGGCGCCTCCCCGTGCGACTGGGCGAGTAACTGCCTGCACGAATTCAACCACCGCCTGGTGCGATAGGCGCAGAACTTCCTGGTCCAGGCCTTCGCGCAGCAATTCTCGCGCCACGCGTTGCTTGGTCGGATCCCTGGGATCGTAGCGATAGACCAGGACGTTGGTGTCCACCAACGCGCTCATCGCGTGTAGAGATCCTCGCGCGTCCAGCCACGGCCTTTACCGCGCGGCAGACGCCGCCGGCGTTCGCGCTCCTCCTGGCGGGCCGTCGCCGCATCGAACAAGCGCAGGCGCTCGCGCAGCGTCATGCGTGCCTTTCCCGCGGTAGCGACCCGCGCGCGTAGCGTCCCCGCCGCGTCCTCCCAGTCAAGCTCGTCGCCCACGCGGATGCCGATCTTCTCTGCCAGAGTCTTGGGAATCGAAACCTGATACTTGCTGGTCACCTTGCTCATGGTAAGGCTATAGTAATACCGCTCGCCTTACCCAGTCAAACGGCTCGCTGGTATTTCCCTGGAGGCAAAAACACTCACGGTGATTTTTGCCTATGGGTGAAAATCACTGTGCTCTGACGCCGGGGCTACAATCGGGCCTACTGGCATGGCAAGCACGCTACTACACGCTGGCTGGATCGTGACGATGGACCCGGCGCTGGGCGTGCTGCGTCACGGCGCCATCCTCGTCGATGGCGAGCGTATCGCCGACGTCGGTCAAAATTTGCCAGCGCCACCAGGATGCGAAGTCATCG
>SHXK01000011.1 GCA_009693335.1 Betaproteobacteria bacterium
TTTGCGGGGTGTTAACGACTTGAATTTCGAACGCTGCATCTGGCAGCCTCCCGGGATTTCCCCCGGGGGTACCGATGTACGCAGGCAAGCTCGTGTTCGCGCAGGTGATGGAGTTCGCGCCGTGGCACGCGTTTCGCCGCTCGGTCACGGCCGCGCAGGTCGGGGGTGTAGGTCGGATGCTGCGGCGAAAACTGCGCTTGCTGCAGCCGCCAGTCGGTGTGGGTGCAGGCGAAGCCGTACACGAAAACCAGAGGTTTGGCCAAGGTGTTTACTTCTTCTTGACTTCTTTTTTGACCAGCAGGTCGGCGCGCTTCTTGATGATGTCTTCGAGCTTGGCTTTCGGCACCAGGAGCGTGTAAGCGGCCAGTGCTTGCTCGCGCGGCAGGCGCTCGTTGATTTTTTTCAGCCGTTCCTCCGCGTCCTTGCCCTCGGGCTTGGGCGCACCGGCAATGGTGACGCTGGCGTAATAGTTGTCGCCCGAGAGCTTGCCCAGTTTGAACGTGTAGTTGAGGCCGTCCAGGGTGGTGGCGGTAACCACCAGCGGTTTGTCCAGCCCGGTGTCCTCGGGTTTGGCATCCGCAGGCGCCACATCGGCGAGTTCGATCAGGGAGAGTGAGTAGGACGCCGCGTTGGCCTTGCTACTATCGAGCTTTTCATCGCTGCGCGCACCGGCCAGCTTCCAGTCGGCGTTGTCGCCTGAGCGCTCGATTTTCCAACTGCTGGCGGCGCCATCGTGATGCCGCACTTCCATGGTCTTTACTTTTTCGGCGGCGAAACCTGCCTTGCTGATCCAGTCGGCGCTGTGGGTAGAGGCTTGCAGGAGCGGATCGGCGACCACCAGCACCCGCTGCTCGTCGTCCGGCAGCGCCACATAGCGCCCGTCGCCGTTGGCTTTTTCCGCATTCTCCGGCTCGGACTTGAAGTATTTCCTGCCGGCAGTCAAGCGCGCCAGCGGCTTGCCGTCAACGCCGAGGAATTCGATAGCGGTGCCGCCAGCATCCAGTAGCAGCCGGGCGCGATCCTTTTCACCGACGGACTCGGACTGGCCGATTTTGAGGGCGATCGCTTTGACGACGAACTCGCGTACCTTGTCGACATCGGCGGGAAAGCCAGCGCGCTCGGCAATCGTCCAGCGCTCGTCTTTTCTGGCGATGGTGATCGCGGCTTTGGGCTGACGGATGGTGATGGCGGTCACTTCCGAGGCTTGTAGGCCTTTGAGCAGCGGCTGGCCGAGCACGCCCGCATCGGCGGGTTTGCGCGACCCCTGTTGCTCGCGCACCAGCAGCGCGCCGCCACCCAGCGCGATCAGCAGCACCACCAAGACCCCTGCAATGCGCGAATTCATGCGGGGGCCTGCTGCCGGCGACGCTTCAGGAAGAACACCGCCAGCCCCAATAACACCACTAGCAGGGGCATCAGGGCGATGTTCAGTGCCTTGGTCCAGAACACCAGCGACTCGGCATCCTGACGCAGGTTCTTGCGCAGTTCTTTCAGTTCTTTGCGGGTCTCGGTGACATTCTTGCGGAAATTATCGATCTCGACCTGCTGCTCCGGGGTCATCAGCTGGGCCGATTTTGCCCCTGCACCGCGCGCTTTTTGCAGCTCTTGCAGCTTGTCGGTGGTTTTCTGCAGCTGATCTTCGAGTGATTTCAGACGGCCGAAGTACTGCTTCTGCGCCTCGGCCTCCATCTCGCGCACCACCGACAGTGGACGGAACGAGGTGGCGCGGCTGCGCAGCGAAGTGAGCGCGTCGCCCGCAGCAAACTGCTCGACCATGCTCTGCGCGAAAGCCAGGTTGCCGTTGGAGGGCACCACGATGCGCCGACCGAAGGCTTCCTGGATATCCACTGCGGCGCCGTCGTTGAGCATGTCCACGTCGGCGACCAGAACCACAGAGTTCTCGGCGACCGAGGTCTTGAGGGAGGCCTCCGCTTTCTTGGCGGCAGCTTTTTTATCCTGCGCATCAGGCAGGCCGTCGGGAAAGGCGGTCGTAAATTTTCCCGTCAGACGCACCGCGAGCGGTCGCGCCTGGTTGTCGGGCTGGAAGCCTTTCATCGCCGCTTCACCAGAGAGGGTCGAGACGACGTTGTCCACCAGCATTGAATTGGGCGAGCTCTTGATGAGTTCGGTGACCTTCAATCCGTCCACTGGCTTCACCTCAAACGCGCCGCCGAAAGCGTAGAGCAGGGTCTCGATCTGGCTGGTGACCACATCGTCGCGATTGAGCGCGCTACGGTTGAGGGTCAGAACCGTCGGCGTATGACGCTGTCCCGCGCCCGAAGCGTAGACCACATCGGCCAGCACCTTGCCGGGATTCATTTCCAGGCCCCAGGCCTTAAACAGCTTGGGCAGACTGGAACTGGTGCCGCCGCCGCCGACCCCGGGCATCGGGCTTTGCTGCTGGTCAAAGTAGGCGTAGGGATCGACGAAGGCGATCAGTTTGCCGCCGCGTAGTACGAACTGGTCCAGCGCGTACTCCGTGGCGTCAGACAGGTCGCGTGGGTGGACCACCAGCAGGACCTTGATTTCCGGATCGATGGCTTGAGTGTGCAGTGGCACCGACTTGACGTTGAAGTCGCGTTTGAGCTCGTTGGCAAGCACCCAGGGCTCGGAACTCTGGCGCGTCATCGGGTTGAATCGTTCGCCCAGGATCGGCAGCGCGCTCATCAGGCCGAGCACCGGACGCTCGGTGGTGGCGACGCGCGCGATGGCGCGCGCCAGGTCGTACTCGAGCAGGCGCTCGCGTTGCGCCGACACGGCCGGGATCGATTGTTTGCGCTCGAGCTGGTTGACGGTCAGACCGAGGTAAAACTGTTCGCCGGAAAACAGCTGCTGGGGTTCGATGCCGTCCAACTGCGCCGCGTCTTCGTCCTCGCTGTCGGGCTTGGGGTTGTAGAGCTCGATCACCAGGTTGCTGCCGGCGACCGACTTGAACTCGCGCACCAGATCCTCGAGGCGCTGCGCGAAGCTGCGCAGCGGCACCGGCATCGCCTGTTCGCCGCGCGAGATGTAGAGCTTCACCTTCACCGGCGACTCCAGGGCGCGCAGGAACTTCTTGGTGCCCTCGGAGAGGGTTTGGACTTTTCCTTCGGTCAGGTCAATTTTTGTTTGTTGCAGCGAGACCAGATAGTTGGCCGCCACCAGGATCAGGAACAGGGCTACTAGCCCCACTGCCGAGTAAATCAGTGCCTCGTTCTTTTTCATGAGCGTTTTCATCGGTTGCGCAGCACGATGCTGGTGGCGAACAGCGCAAAGCCGATCACCGACAGGAAATAAAGCAGGTCGCGGCTGTCGATCACACCTTTCTGGAAACCATCGAAGTGGGTCACCACCGAGAACGCCGCCACCGTATCGATGAAAGCGGGGCTGGCCCAGCGCACCATCAGGTCGGTGACCGGATTGAAGCCGGCCAGGATCAGGAACAGGCAGGCGACCACCGACAGGATGAAGGCCACCACCTGGTTGCGGGTCATCGCCGAGGTCAGGCAGGTGAGTGCGAGGTAGGCGCCGGCCAGAAACCAACTGCCCAGATACCCGGCGCAGATCATGCCGTTGTCCGGGTTACCCAGCACATTGGCGGTTACCGCTACCGGGAAGGTGAGTACGAGCGCTACGCCGAGGAAAATCCAGGAGGCGAGGAACTTGCCAAGAATCGCCTGCCAGGGGGTGATCGGCATGGTCATCAATAATTCAAGGGTGCCGGAGCGGCGCTCCTCGGCCCACAGACGCATGCCGACCGCGGGCACCAGAACCAGGTACAACCAGGGATGCCAGCCGAAGAACGCGCCCAGGCTCGCTTCGCCGCGCTCGAAGAACTGGCCGGCGGTAAAAGTGAAAAAGCCGGTGAGCAACAGGAAGATGACCAGAAACACGTAGGCCACCGGGGAGGTGAAATAGCTCCCCAGTTCGCGCTTGGCAATGACCAGGATGCTGTTCATGCGTTCACCGTGTCGGGCAGGGTAATGCGGCGGAACACCTCGTCCAGCGGCCTGCCCAGTTCATCCGGGGTGCCTTGAGCGACGATCTTGCCGCGGTCGATGATGATCGCGCGCGTGCAGGCGGCGTCCACTTCTTCCAGGATGTGGGTCGAGAACACCACTGCTTTGCTGCGCCCCAGTTCCTTGATCAGATTGCGGACTTCGTGTTTCTGGTTCGGGTCGAGGCCGTCGGTCGGTTCATCCAGCACCAGCACTGCCGGGTCGTGGATCAGCGCCTGCGCGAGGCAGGTACGGTGCCGGAAGCCCTTGGAAAGCGTATCGATGGACTGGTGCAGCACCGAGGCCAGGAAGCAGCGCTCTACTGCGCGCCCGACCGCTTTGCGTTTCGCCGCGCCCGAGAGACCACGCAGCTCGGCGGCAAATTCGAGGAAACCGCGTACCGTCATGTCGGTATAAGCAGCGGCGTTCTCGGGCAGGTAGCCGATCAAGCGCTTGGCTGCCAGCGGCGACTCAACCACGTCATGGCCGCCCACGCTGACCGTGCCGCTGGTGGGCGCGTAGTAGCCGGTGATCATGCGCATGGTGGTGGACTTGCCCGAGCCGTTAGGCCCGAGAAAGCCGACCACTTCGCCGCGTTCGACATTGAACGAAATGCCGTCCACAGCGCGTTTCGCGCCGAACGCCTTCATCAGGTTTTCGATCTTGATCATGGGGAGGTTCGAATTGCAGGGGGCGCATTATCGCCGAAAACCGCGCTGGAATTAAATAGAATAGGTTTTTAGGAGGAGTGCCATGAAGATCCTTGCAGCCCTCGCCTTTTCCTTGCTGGCGCTGCCGGCTTGGGCGCAGCAATATCCGCTCAAGCCGGTGCGGATCATCGTGCCCTTCGCCCCGGGTGGTGGCTCTGACTTCATCGCGCGCTTCATGGCGCGGCGCTTGACCGAGACGCTAGGCTCGTCAGTGCTGGTCGAGAACAAACCGGGCGCGGGCGGCGTGCTGGGGATCGAAATCGGCGTCAAATCCCCAGCCGACGGCTATACGCTCACCCTGATTGCCTCCAGCTACACGGTCAACCCCAGCGTGTACAAGCTCAATTTCGATCCCGTCGGTGACATCACGCCGATCATCCAACTGTCGCAGGGGCCACTGCTGGTGGTGGCCAATCCGGCGCTGCCGGTAAAGACCATCAAGGAATTGATCGCGCTGGCAAAAGCGAAGCCGGGGGCGGTCAATTTTGCCTCTTCTGGGCAGGGTAGCGTGATCCACCTTGCCACCGAGTTGTTCGACAGCATGGCGGGCAGCAAGATGAATCACATCCCCTACAAGGGAACCGGTCCAGCGCTCACCGATACGATCTCTGGCCAGACGAATGTATTGTTCAGCAGTACCGCGGCCGCCATGCCGCACGTCAAGTCAGGCCGTCTCAGGGCCATTGCGGTGACGACCGCCAAGCGCATTCCTGCTTTGCCGGAAATTCCCACCATTGCCGAATCCGGCTTGCCCGGCTACGACGTTACCCTGTGGCATGGCCTGATCGGCCCGAAAGGCCTGCCGCGCACGATCGTGGAGCGCATCAATGGGGACGTCACCAAAGCGCTCACGCTGAAAGAGACTGCCGATCAGCTGCAAAACGACGGTGTCGCGCCCGCCGGTGGCACGCCGGAACAGTTTGCGGCGCAGATCAAGATGGAAATTGGCATCTGGCGCAAAGTCGCGGCCGATGCCGGGGTCAAAGCAGAGTGATCTCCGGGTTGCCGCACTGAAGCAGCGAGACTACACGCCGCAGGCAAAGGGCACTCTCAACGGTGTGCGGGTGCTGGATCTCTCGCGCCTGTTCGCCGGCAACCTGCTGACCCAGGTGCTGGGCGATTTCGGCGCCGAAGTGATCAAGGTGGAGCCGCCGGCGGGGGACACGCTACGGGCTTGGCAGACGGCCGGGGTGGCGACGCACTGGAAAATTTTCGCCCGCAACAAGAAAAGCCTGTGCCTGGAACTGCGCCGACCTGAGGCGCGCGCACTGCTGTTCAAGCTGCTGCCCTCCGCGGCGATCTTCGTCGAGAGCTTTCGCCCCGGCACGCTGGAGGCGATGGATTTGAGCCCGGAAAAACTGTTGAAGAAAAACCCCAAGCTGGTTGTCGTGCGTATCTCCGGCTGGGGCCAGGACGGGCCTTACAGCCGGCGTCCGGGATTCGGTACTTTGGTGGAAGGCATGTCGGGCTTCGCCGCGATCAACGGTTTCGCCGACCGCGAGCCGGTGCTGCCGCCGATGTACCTCGCCGACGGCATCGCTGGGCTGTACGGCGCTGCCGCGGTCATGATGGCGTTGCGCGAAGCCGAAAAAAAGGGTGGGCGCGGGCAGGTGATCGACCTGCCGCTGCTCGATCCGCTGTTCGCCATCGTTGGACCGCAGGCGGCCATTTACCGCCTCACCGGCGAGGTGAAACCGCGCACCGGCAGTCGTTCGACCAATACCGCGCCGCGCAATGTCTATCGCTGCAAGGACGGCAAGTACGTCGGCTTGTCAGCTTCAATTCAGAAGATGGCCGAGCGCACCTTGCGTGTCATCGGTGGTGAAGATTTGGTGAACGATCCGCGCTACCGGACCAACGCCGGGCGTGTGAAGCATGTCGAGGAACTCGACGCCGTCATCGGCGCTTTCATCGCCCAGCGCACGCAGGCCGAGAACGTCGCCTTCTTCGAGAAGGCCGAAGTCACCATCGGCCCGATCTACGACGTGACGCAGATCGTCGCCGACCCGCATATCCTCGAGCGCGAGTTGCTGGCCGATTATCCCGATGCCCAGATGGGCCAGTTCCCAATGCACCATGTGGTGCCGCGGCTGCTGGGCACCCCGGGTTCGATCCGCACGCCGGCGCCGCGCCTGGGGGAGCACAACCAGGTTTTGCTTGCAGAACTGGGTTTGAAAAAAGATCAGATCAAAAACTTAATAGCGAAAGGCATCGTTGTCGGTGAAACCTGATCTGCCAGTCTGGCGTTCGCTGCTGTATGTCCCGGTCAATGTCGAGAAATATGTGGAGAGGGCCCACACGCGCGGCGCTGACTGCATTCAGCTCGACCTCGAGGACAGCGTGCCGGCGTCCGAGAAAGACCGGGCGCGCACGCTGGTGCCGGTGGCTGCGGCCAAGGTGCGGCGCGGCGGCGCCGATGTGGTGGTGCGCATCAATCGCCCGGATGCGCTGGCCGCGCGTGACCTCGAGGCGGCCATCTGCAGCGAGGTCAATGGCATCGCGGTGACCAAGGCCGAGAATCCCGCGCACCTGCAACGACTGGACGACATCGTCTCGCGCCTCGAGGCCCAGCGCGGCCTGCCGAATGGCCACACCCGCTTCATCGCCATGATCGAGACTCCGGCGGCGTTCTTCGAGATGCCGGCGATCGCGCGCGCGCTGCCGCGTCTGGTGGCGATGAACATCGGCGGCGAGGATTTCGCCCTGGAGAACGGCATGGAGCCCAATGAGGAGACGCTGCTGATGCCCAAGCAGCAGATGATCTTCGCCGCGCGCTCAGGCGGCCTGATGCCGCTCGGCTTCATCGCCAGCGTGGCGGCGTTCGGCGACTGGGAAGCCTTCGCTCGCATGGTGCGGCGCTCGCGCCAGTTCGGCTTCATGGGCGCTGGCTGCATCCATCCCGGCCAGGTGCCGATCGTGAATCAGGAATACAGCCCCAACGCCGAAGCAGCGGCCTACGCGCAGCGCGTGATAGAGGAAAACGCCAAGGCCGAGGCCGCTGGCCGCGCCTCTTTCGCCATCGACGGCAAGATGATCGACGTGCCGGTGGTCGAGCGCGCACGGCGGTTGCTGGCGCGTCTTGCAGCGATCGAGGCGAGGGAGGCGAAAAAGCAGCAGGTCCCGGTGTAAAGTCCTGGTGTAAAATTTCCTTCGAATTTTTTCAGTTAACTTTCTGAAAAAGATCCCGCAATGGACAAATCCCTGTTGGCAAGAACCGCAGCGGCGATGGTCGCCAAAGGCAAGGGCATCCTGGCCGCCGACGAATCGAGCGGCACCTGCGAAACCCGCTTCAAGACTATCAACACCGCCTGCACCGAAGAGAACCGTCGCGCTTACCGCGGCCTGTTGTTCACCACGCCCGGCGCGGAGCAGTTCATCTCGGGGGTGATCCTGTATGACGAGACCATCCGCCAGAAGACCAACGACGGCGTGCTGTTTGCCGATTACCTGGCGAGCAAGGGAATCCTGCCGGGCATCAAGGTGGATACCGGGGCGAAGAACCTCGCCCTCTGCCCCGGCGAAAAGGTCACCGAAGGACTCGACGGCCTGCGCGAACGCCTCGCCGCGTACTTCAAGCTGGGCGCCCGCTTCGCCAAGTGGCGTGCGGTGATCACTATAGGCGAGGGGATCCCCAGCGCTAGCTGCCTGCAAGCGAACGCGCATGCGCTCGCGCGCTACGCAGCACTGTGCCAGGAAGCCTCCATCGTGCCGATGATCGAGCCCGAAGTGCTGCTCGAGGGCGAGCACAGCATTGAGCGCTGCGAGGAAGCCAGCGAGGCGGCGCTGCGCGCGACCTACGCCGCGCTCGCCGCGCACCAGGTTTCCTTCGAGCACACCATCCTCAAGGCGAGCATGGTGGTCTCGGGCAAGAGCTGCGCGCGCCAGGCGGGCGTGGATGAAGTGGCTGAGCGCACGCTGCGGGTGTTGAAGCGCACCGTGCCGGCGGCCCAGCCAGGCGTGGTGTTTCTCTCCGGTGGCCAGTCGGATGTGGCGGCGACCGCGCACCTGAACGCCATGGCGGCGACGCCCGGGCTGCCCTGGCCGCTCAGCTTCTCGTATTCACGTGCGCTGCAGAACCCGGCGCTCAACGCGTGGCAGGGCCAGAGCACCAACGCCGGTGCGGCGCAGCGCGCTTTCCATCATCGCGCCCGCATGAACGGTCTGGCGGCGCAGGGCAAATGGCAGGCGGCACTGGAACAGCAGGCCGCGTGATGGTTTTATTCGACTCCAACATCAAAAGCCTGCCAAGGCTAGGGCGCGGCAAAGTGCGGGACATTTACGCCATCGGCGACGACAAGATGATGATCGTGGTTACCGACCGCTTGTCCGCTTTCGACGTGGTGCTGCCCGATCCGATTCCCGATAAAGGCCAGGTGTTGACCGAGCTGGCGAATTTCTGGTTCGACAAGCTCGTCCATGTGACGCGCAACCACCTGACCGGCATTGATCCGCAGAGCGTGGTGACCGGCGAGGAGGAGAAGGCGCAGGTGCGGGGTCGCGCCATCGTGGTGAAGAAGCTAAAGCCGCTGCCGGTCGAGGCAGTGGTGCGCGGTTACCTGATCGGTTCCGGCTGGAAGGACTACCAGGCGAGCGGCGCGGTCTGCGGCATCCGGCTGCCCAAAGGCCTGCAGCAGGCGCAGCAGTTGCCAGAGCCGATATTCACGCCTGCCACCAAGGCCGAGAGCGGCCACGATGAGAACATTTCCTTCGAGCGCATGTGCGAGATTGTTGGCAAGGATATTGGCGCGAGGGTGAAGGAGATCAGCATCCAGCTCTACCAGGAGGCGTCGGAATTCGCCGCCACCAAGGGAATCATCATTGCCGATACCAAATTCGAATTCGGCCTAGATGACAGGAATGAAATCGTGCTGATCGACGAGATCCTGACGGCGGACTCCTCGCGCTTCTGGCCCGCCGACCAGTATCAGGTCGGCAGCTCGCCGCCTTCCTACGACAAGCAGTTCGTGCGCGACTACCTCGAGACGCTGGCTTGGGACAAGACCCCACCGGCGCCCAAGCTGCCGGCCGACGTGATCGCGCGCACTTCGGCCAAGTACCGCGAAGCACTCGAGAAACTCACCGGCAAGAGCATCGCATGAAGCCTCTGGTGGGTATCGTGATGGGCTCGACCTCCGATTGGGAGACCATGAAGGCCTCGGCGAAGGTGCTGGAGGAGTTCGGCGTGCCCTATGAAGCGAAAGCCCTGTCCGCGCACCGTTCGCCGAAAGCGGTCGTCGCCTGGACCGAGGGCGCAGCGAAGAACGGCATGCAGGCGATCATCGCAGCGGCAGGCGGTGCTGCGCACCTGGCTGGTGTGGTGGCGGCGCATACGACGCTGCCGGTGCTGGGCGTGCCGATGCCCTCGAAGCACTTGAAGGGGATCGATTCGCTTCTCTCCACGGTGCAGATGCCACGGGGCATCCCGGTCGCGACCTTCGCCATCGGCGAGGCGGGTGCGGCGAACGCCGCGCTTTTCGCGGTCGCCTTGCTGGCGCTCTCGGATAAGGCGATGGCCAACAAGCTGGACAAGTTCCGCCGCAAGCAGACCGCAGCGGTGCTCAAGGTCGCCCCGCTGAAATTGTAAGACCCCTGCCTTGAACCCCGAGGTCCGCCGTGCGGCCGAGATTCTCCGCGCTGGCGGCTTGGTCGCTTTTCCCACCGAGACCGTCTATGGACTGGGCGCGGATGCGTCCAACGCCGCAGCGGTGGCGCGCTTGTATGCGAGCAAAGGGCGGCCCGCCGAGCATCCGGTGATCGTGCACTTCGCCGATGCCGAGCGCGCTTTCGAGTGGGTGCGGGAGATGCCGGAGGCGGCGAAAAAACTGGCGGCGCGCTTCTGGCCCGGCCCGCTGACCATGATCCTGAAGCGTTCGGCAAAGGCGCAGGACTTCGTCACCGGCGGGCAGGACAGCGTCGGCCTGCGGGTGCCCTCTCATCCGGTAGCTCAGGACTTGCTGCGTGAATTTGGCGGTGGGGTGGCGGCGCCCTCCGCAAACCTGTTCGGCAAGCTGAGCCCAACGGCGGCGCATCACGTGCTCGAAGACCTCTCCGGCCGCATCGATTTGATTCTGGATGGCGGCGCTAGCGAGGTCGGTATTGAATCCACCATTGTGGATCTTTCGGGCGGAAGTGCGGTATTGCTGAGGCCGGGAGGTATTACAAAGGCCCAGCTGGCAGAGGTGCTGAATGCAAAAATCGAAGAAAAAAAAGCCCAATCCCCTCGCCACTCCGGAGGGCTGGTGCGCCATTACGCGCCGAGGACGCCCGCGCGGCTGGTGTCGGCGCACGGCCTCGATGCCGAGATCGCCAAGCTCAAGGATCGAGTAGCGGTGCTGGCGTTTTCGCGGCCCGACGAGCGCGTCGAATACTGGATCCGAATGCCAAGCGAGCCGCGCGCTTACGCGCAGAGACTGTACGCCGCGCTGCGCGAACTGGACCGCGCGCAGTGTGAAACGATCCTCATCGAATCGCCGCCGGAGGGCGTTGAATGGGCCGCAGTAAAAGACCGGCTTACCCGCGCCACGGGATGAGCAGGAACGCACTCGTGCGTTAGACTTTCTGAGGGCCTGCCTTGCCGTCCTCGACCACGAAACTGGCGAGGGTGCTGCACGCCGCGTCAGGCTTGGCCACTGACGCCATTGCGCGCAGATCGGCGCGCATCTGTGTCGTCGTGACTTCGACGCGCACGTAGCCGCGGGCACGGCTGTCCACCAGCTTCATGTGCGGGTTGTCGAGCAGGAAGGCGTTCAGTCGCTCCTGCGCCCAGGCCTGCGAGGTGATGGAAGTGCTGACGAATTCGCTCGCCACCACCGGCGAAGCAGGATCGTCGAAATCGAGCTTGAGATCGCTGACGTTGAAGGAGTGGACATCACCGCCGATGACCACCGGATTGCAAATTTTCCGCTGATGCACAAACTCCAGCAGGCGCTGGCGGGCGGCCGGATAACCGTCCCAGCCATCGGTCCAGGCGCTGCGCCCGGGCCCTGGCTTCTGGTCGAACTGCGCCATGGGTGTTTGCTGGGCGAGCACCTGCCAGCGCGCTGGCGATTTTTCGAGTGCGCCCTCGAGCCAGCGCTCTTGCGCCCGGCCGAGCATGCTGCGGCCGGGGTTGAACAGCCGCGGACAGTGCTCGATGTCCACCGTGTTCGAGCCGCCGCGCCGTCCCGGCCGCGGGCAGGCGTGCCAGGAGCGGTACTGGCGATCGTCGAGCAGACAGAAGCGCGCCAGCGTTCCCCAGTCGAACTCGGTGTAAATGCGCATCTCCGGACCCTTGGGCCGCATGCGTGAGGGCAACGGCATGTGCTCGTAGTAGGCGCGGTACGCGGCTGCGCGCCGCAGCAGGAAGCTCTCGCGGTCCATGCCGTCCTCGGGGCGATCGTCGGCGTAATCGTTGTCGACCTCGTGATCGTCCCAGGTCAGGAGCCATGGCATCGATCGATGCACTTCCTGCAGATCGGCATCGGTCTTGTAGAGCGCGTGCCGAATCCGGTATTCATCCAGGCCATAGGGTTCCGCAGCACCGTGTTTTCTGACATGCTCGCGGCCCCAACTGGTCTCGTAGATGTAGTCGCCGAGGAAGACGAGCAGGTCCGGGTCGTCTTTCACGATGTGGCGATAAGCGTTGAACCAGCCCTGCTCGTAGTGCTGGCAGGAAGCGAAGGCAAAGCGCAGGCGCGGGGAATCGGCGCTCAGCAGTGGCGCAGTGCGGGTTCGTCCGACCGGGCTCAGCGCGTCGCCGGCGATAAAACGGTAGAAGTACCAGCGCGCGGGCGCCAAGCCCGTCACCTCCGCGCGCGCCGAGTGCGCCCAGTCCTGCGTCAGGAATTCAGTGCCGCTGGCGACTACCTTCGCAAAGCGCTCGTCTTCGGCGACTTCCCAGCGCACCGGCACTGGCTCGGGCCCCAGGCCACCTCCCGGCGCCAGCGGTTTGGGCGCCAGCCTAGTCCAGAGCACGAATCCGTCCGGCCTTGGATAACCCGAAGCGACCCCGAGTGTGTAAGGGTAGGTATCGAATCGAACTTTGTGATTGGTGGCGCGAGCTGGCGCCGCTTGCGAAACTCCCAGCGCGGCAAGGGCTTCCAGGAACCTGCGGCGGTCGAACATGCGCATAGAATAGCGGCTTCCACCAAGAAAAATTAGCGGAGCGCGTGAATGATTCATTTTGTTGTGCATGAAGAGGGCGACGGCGTCGGTGTGGTCGTTGTCGAGGGCGTGAAAGCGGGTCAGGAACTGATCGGCTGGATCATGGAGGACGACAAAGAACTGCGGATCGCCGCCAAGAGCGACATCCCGATCGGCCACAAGCTGGCGCTCAAGGACTATCAGCCCGGCGACACGGTGATCAAGTACGGCGTCGACATCGGCAAGGTGGTGGCGCCCATCGCACGCGGCGAACATACCCACGTGCAGAACCTCAAAACGAAGCGGTGGTAAGAAAATGGATCTGACAAAAGCAAGCTTCTGGGGCTACCAGCGCGAGAACGGACGCATTGGCGTGCGTAACCATGTGTTGATCCTGCCGGTGGACGATCTGTCGAACGCCGCCGCCGAGGCAGTGGCGCACAACATCAAGGGCGCGATCGCCATTCCGCATCCCTACGGACGGTTGCAGTTTGGCGCTGACCTGGATCTGCATTTCCGCACCCTGATCGGCACTGGCTGCAATCCGAACGTCGCCGCAGTGGTGGTGATCTGCATCGAGGACGGCTGGGCGAAGAAAGTCGCCGACGGCATCAGCGCCACCGGTAAGCCGGTGTCCTGGTTCGGTATCGAACAGCACGGCGACCATGACACCATCCTGCGCGCCTCCAAGGCCGCCAGGGAATACGTGCAGTGGGCTTCCGAACTGCGCCGCGTAGAGCGCCCGCTGAAGGACCTGTGGGTGTCGACGAAATGTGGCGAGTCGGACACCACTTCGGGTTGCGGCGCCAACCCGACCGTGGGCAACGCCTTCGACAAGCTTTATCCGCACCAGGTAACGCTGGCGTTTGGCGAAACCACCGAACTGACAGGCGGCGAGCACCTGGTGGCGGCGCGCTGCCGCAACGACGAAGTGCGCAAGAAATTCCAGTTCATGTTCGACCGTTACCAAGCGATCATCGACAAGCACAAGACCAGCGACCTCTCAGATTCCCAGCCCACCAAGGGAAATATTGCCGGCGGCCTTACCACCATCGAGGAAAAAGCGCTCGGCAACATCCAGAAAATCGGCCGTAAGTGCATCGTCGATGGTGTGCTCGACAAGGCGGAAGTGCCGACCGGTCCGGGTCTTTGGTTCATGGACTCCTCCTCGGCGGCGGCGGAAATGGTGACGCTGTGCGCCGCCTCCGGCTACACGGTGCATTTCTTCCCGACGGGACAGGGCAACGTGATCGGCAACCCGATCCTGCCGGTGATCAAGCTGTGCGCCAACCCGCGCACCGTGCGCACCATGAGCGAACATGTCGACGTCGACGTATCCGGACTGCTGCGCAAAGAAATGACGCCCGATCAGGCGGGCGACCAGTTGCTGGAATGCATGTTCCGCACTGCCAACGGCAGGCTCACTGCCGCCGAAGCGCTGGGGCACCGCGAGTTCGTGCTGACTAGGTTGTACGAAAGCGCTTGACGCTTTCGTTCTTGAACAGATCGGCTTGAATTTGATTCAGGTCCACGTCTGGCGAGGGGGTGCGAAAGGCGCTTTCCAGTCCTTCGAGGTGCCGCGCCACGCCAGCCAGACCGTGCTTGATGTGGTCACGCATATCCAGCGGACGCTCGATGCCACGCTCGCTTATCGCTACGCCTGCCGCGTCGGCATGTGCGGCTCCTGTGCGATGACAGTGAATGGCGTCGCGCGTTGGACTTGTCGAACGCATGTGGACAAGGTCGTCAAAAACGATCAAATCGAAATTGCGCCGTTGCGCAATCTGCCGGTGATCCGCGATCTGGTTACCGACATGCGCGAGTTCTTCGACAAATGGGCGCGGGCCAAGGGTAGTTTCGAGAGTGACAGAACGCGCCAGGACGATTTCGCGGTGCTTCCCCCTGAGGACGAAAACAGAAAACAGGTGGATGCGGCGATCGAGTGCATCGGCTGCGGCGTGTGCTACAGCGCCTGCGACGTGGTTGCCTGGAATCCGGATTACCTCGGACCCGCCGCGCTGAACCGCGCCTGGACGCTGGTCAAGGATGAAAGGGACACGGCGGGCGTGGCGCGGCTGCGCGCGATCGCCGGCGACGCCGGTTGTCATGCCTGCCATACGCACCTGAGTTGCACCGAGCGCTGCCCGAAGCAACTTTCGCCCACTGCCAGCATCGCTGGCTTGAAGCGCGCGGTCGCCCTGGCCGCGCTGCGGGGGGAGCTGTGAGCACCCGGGCGCAAACCCTGCTGTGGATGGCGCAACGCGTGAGCGCGGCGGTGCTGGCGCTGTGCGTGGTGGTGCACCTGGCGACCATGATCTACGCGGTGCGCGGCGGCCTCACGGCGGTGGAGATCCTTGCCCGTACCCGAGGCAGCATCGCCTGGTTGTTGTTCTATATGCTGTTCGTGCTGGCTACCGTGGTGCACCTGCCTATCGGCCTGCGCGCAGTGCTGGGTGAATGGCTGGGTTGGCGCAGCCCGTCGCGGGACGCAGCCCTGTTGCTATTTGCCGCAGTCCTCGCCTGGATCGGTATGCGGGCCGTGCTTGGAGTCTTTCTTTGAAAGCATGGCAAGAAATGAAAGAAGGCAAAACAGCGGCCCTGGTCCATCGCCTCTCCGGGATCATGCTGGCGTTGTTCCTGCCGCTGCATTTCTGGGCCTTGAGTCAGGCCCTGCAGGGCGAAGCGAGACTAGAATCGTTTCTGCGCTGGACCGATCAGCCGCTGGTCAAGGCGAGCGAGTGGGCCATTGTGTTGTTGCTGGCAGTGCATCTAACGGGAGGCATCAGGATTCTCATGATCGAATTTCTCGCATGGCGTGATTGGCAGAAAAATCTGGCTGCAAGCGCGGCCGCCGTGGCTCTGGCGATCGGGCTCTTGTTCGCTCTCGCCAGCACTGCGCAAGCGCAGTCAAGTACCGCGCAAGCGCAGAGCTGGCCGCAGAAGTCGGTGCGCTTTATCGTGCCGTTCCCGCCCGGCGGCGCCACCGACATCGCGGCGCGGCTGCTCGGCCAGAAGCTCACCGAGGGCTGGGGGCAGACCGTGGTGGTCGAGAACCGCGGCGGCGCGAGCGGCGGTGTCGGCGCGGCCGAAGCGGCGCGCGCAGCACCCGATGGCTACACCTTCTTTTTTCCCTCCGGTTCGGTGATGACCGCCAACCAGCACATCTACGCGAAGATGGCCTACAACCCGGAGAAGGATTTCGTTCCAGTCACCAACGTGGTGAGCGGCCCCCAAGTGCTGACCGTGCCGGCAAATTCGCCCTTCAAGACCGTGAAAGAGCTGATTGAATCGGGCAGGGCACATCCGGGCAAGCTCCTTTTCGGTCACGCCGGCATCGGCTCGCAGACCCACCTCGCGGCGGAGAATTTCGTGTACCAGGCGAAGCTCGATGCAGTCGCGGTGCCCTACCGGGGTGAGGCCCCCGGGCTGGCGGCGCTGGTCGGCGGCGAGACCCATTTCTTCGTCGGCAACGTGGCGGGCTCGATCGGCTTCATCAAGGGGGGGCGCTTGCGCGCGCTGGGGGTGACGAGCAGGACAGAGGCGCCGCAGCTGCCTGGTGTGCCGCCGATCGCGGAAGCGGTGCCGGGATTTGAAAACGCTGGCTGGTTCGGCATCGTCGCGCCGCGCGGCACGCCGAAGGAGATTATCGACAAGGTTTACCGGGACACTAAGACGGCGCTACAGGACCCGGTGATGAAAGACAAGCTCTTCGCGCAGGGGTTGGCGCCCGTCGGCAATACGCCCGAGGAGATGGGCCGGGCCATGAAGGAGGAGACGGCGCTGTGGGCGCGCGTCGTCAAGGAACGCAAGATCAAGGTCGAGTGAAAGTCGATCTGCAGCAGGTCGAGGAAGCAGCCAAGGAGCTCTACATCCGGGCGCTGAAGCTGCTGCCGCCCGACATCAAGCAGGGTTTCGACAGGCTCGCGGCGACCGAGTCGGAGGTGGGTGCCAAGCGCATGCTCGGCGCCATGATAAAGAACATCAAGGTGGCCGAAGACACCGCCAACCTTCTTTGCCAGGACACAGGCATCCCGATCTACAACGTGCGCATCGGCCGCGGCGTCGAGGTGGACGGTTTTGGCCTGAAGGAAGCGATCCGGCGCGGCTGCGCGCGCTCGACGCGCGAGTATTCGTTCCGTTCCTCGATCGTCCATCCGACCACCCGCATCAACGAGCAGACCTCCACCGGACGCGGGGTGCCGATCATACACATCGATTTTTCAGATCAGAACGATCTCCTCGAGATCCAGATGATTCCCAAGGGCTCCGGCTCGGAGAACAATTCCTGGCTGAAAATGGCGATCCCCGCCGAGGGCGTCGATGCGATCAAGACTTTCGTCGTCGATTGCGTGCTGGCAGCGGGTGGTAAAACCTGCCCACCGACCATCGTCGGCGTCGGGGTCGGCGGCACCGCGGATCTGTGCGTACATTTGGCCAAGACCGCGGCGACGCGCGCACTCGGCTCGCGCTGCGAGGATCCCGAGGGCGCGAAGCTGGAGGAGGCGCTGACACGCGCGGTCAACATGCTGGGCGTCGGTCCGCAGGGACTGGGCGGGGATTCGACCGCTTTCGCCGTGCAGGTCGAAACCGCCGCCACGCATATCACCATGAACCCGGTGGCGGTAAATATGCAGTGCCATTCGGCGCGCCGTGCGCGCGCGACCTTCCGGCCCGACGGCATCGAGTACGGTTACTGAGATGGCGCATTACACCCTCAGGGCGCCGTTCACCGAAGCGCAGGTGCGTGCGCTGCGGGTCAACGACAGCGTGACGCTGGAGGGAACGCTCTACGGCATCCGCGACGCGACGCAGATACACCTGTTCGACCACGGGCGCAAAACACGTTTCGATCTCTCGGGCCAGGCGGTCATCCATACCGCGCCTAATGTGAAGAAGGTCGAAAAAAGCGCGCTGCATCCCGTGGGCTATGCTCCGGTGTGCGTGGGCACCACCACCAGCGATCGTATGGAGCGCTTCACCCGACCGCTGATGGTCCAGTACGGAGTGCGCTTGGTCATTGGCAAGGGCGGCTTGCGTGACGATTCCCTCAAAGCCCTGCATGAAATGGGCGGAGCCTACCTGGCGATCATCGGCGGGGCGGCCGCGCTGGAGACCACTTGGGTCGAGGCAATCGAGGACGTGGACCTGGACGACCTGCACCCGGAATCGCTGTGGAAGTTTCGCGTCAGAGGCTTCGGGCTGCTGCTGGTGGCGATGGACAGCCACGGCGGCAGCCTCTACGCGCAAGTGAATAGCAGCGCCCAAGGGCGTCGCGCCAGGGCGCTCGAGAGCCTCGGCGTGAAGGTCTAACGCACGAGTGCGTTCCAGTCTCAATGCACGAGTGCGTTCCAGTCTCAACGCGTGAGCGCGTTCCTGTCTAGTAGAATTGATCCCCCTTAGAGGAGAAAGCATGAAATCCACGATTGCTATTGCGGCGCTTGCGCTGCTCGGACTGGCGGGCGGCGCGCTGGCGCAGGACAAAGTTACGATCTCGATCTCCACCGGACCCACCGGCGGCGTGTATTACCCGTTGGGTGGCGGCATCGCGAATATTCTCTCCAAATATGTGCCCGGTTACTCCGCCAACGCGGAATCAACCGCGGGCTCGGTCGCCAACCTGCAGCTCATGACGCAGAAGAAATCCGACCTCGCGCTGACGATGGCCGATGCGGCTTGGGACGGCTACAAGGCGCAGGGCAAGT
Organism: Betaproteobacteria bacterium; assembly: GCA_009693335.1. Classification (GTDB taxonomy): domain Bacteria; phylum Pseudomonadota; class Gammaproteobacteria; order Burkholderiales; family SG8-39; genus RBG-16-66-20. The sequence goes on from SHXK01000011.1 coordinate 18,511, forward strand.
TCAGCGGCGCCGAAGTGCCGGTGCGCGCGCTGATGGTGGCTTATCCGAACCGCATGCACGTGGTCACCGTGGAAGGCCGCGGCATCAACAGCTTCGCTGACTTGAAGGGCAAGCGTGTCTCCACCGGCGCGCCGAACAGCGCCACCGAACTGATGACCCAGCGCCTGCTCGAGGCATACGGCATGGACTGGAACAAAGACATCCGCCGTGACCGCTTGACGCCGGAGAAGTCGGCCGACGCCATCAAGGACAACAAGAGCGACGCCTTCTTTTTCGTGGTCGGGATCCCGACCTCATCGGTCACCGATTTGGCGGCGACGCCGGGGACCAAAATCAAGTTGATCGACCACGCCGAGGCGGTGGAAAAAATGGTGGCCAAGCACGGCCCGCTCTATGTGCGCGACGTAATTCCGGCGGGCTCTTATCCCGGCCAGGACAAGGTCAACCACGTAGCGACGGTGTGGAACCTGCTCGTCGCCCACCGTGACATGCCCGACCAAGTGGCCTACAACATCCTGAAGACCATCTTCGACAAGAAAGCCGATCTCATCCTGGTGCACAAGGAAGCGGCCAATTTCGAGGTCAAGACCCAATCCAAGGCCGCGGCGACGATTCCCTATCACCCCGGGGCAGTTAAATACTATGCAGAGAGGGGCTTGAAGCTGAATTGAACGTGGCCGGGGAGGCGCAGCCGCTGACCACGCAGGTCGATGCCTCGGCCCTTAAGAAGGCCGGGGAGTTCATCGAGGAGGAAGAGGGCGTCCACCACCGCTTTGTTGGCGCGTGGGGGACTTGTCTGTTCGTTCTTGCTGTCATCATGTCGCTGTTCCACCTGTGGGCGGCGTACGGCAACATCAATCCCTATCAGCTGCGTTACGCACACGTCGGTTTCGTGCTGTTCCTCTCCTTTACGCTGTTTCCGTGGCGCCGTGCGGCGCGCAATCGTTTCTCCTGGCTAGACCTGGGGCTGGCGCTGCTGAGTGTGGCGGCCATGCTGTACGCCGTGTGGGGCGGCGACGATTTCCTCGATCGCAGTACGCTGCCGAACCGCATCGACAATGTCCTCGGCGTTGTTTTCATGTTGCTGGTGCTCGAGGCGGCGCGCCGCACCACGGGCTGGATCATGCCGTTCGTGGTGATTCTGTTTGTCGTCTATGCGATGGTGGGCCGCTGGTTGCCCGCGCCCTGGACCCATGTCGGCTATGACATCGGGCGCTTGGTCGGCCACATGTACATGACGTTGGAAGGAGTTTTTGGCACCGCGGTGGATGTTTCCTCCTCGCTCATCATCCTCTTTACGATCTACGGGGCGATGTTGCAGTTCTCGGGCGCGGGCAAGTTCTATCTCGATTTTTCATTCGCAGCCCTCGGCGGCAAGCCGACCGGCGCGGGCCGCACCATCGTGTTGTCGTCGTTCCTGCTCGGCGGGCCTTCGGGATCCGGGGTGGCGACCACAGTCACCTTGGGCACGGTCGCTTACCCGATGCTCGCCAAGGCGGGCTATGAGAAAAACGCCGCCGGCGGGTTGCTCGCGGCCGGTGGCTTGGGCGCGATTCTTTCGCCGCCGGTGCTGGGCGCTGCGGCCTTCCTGATCGCCGAGTTCCTCAAGATGAGCTACCTCGACGTGATCAAAATGGCGGTCATCCCGACTTGCCTGTATTACCTGTCGCTGTTCTTGATGGTCGAGATCGACGCGCGCAAGTACGGCATGAAAATGGTTGACGTGCAAGCGACGCAGAGCGCTTGGCAGCTCACGAAAACCCAGGGCTTTCACTTCTTTTCGCTGATCTCGATTGTGGTGTTCATGTTGGTCGGTTTCTCGCCGATTGGCGCCGTTTTCTGGGCGACGGTAGTCGCGGCGCTGACCAGTTTCATCCATCGCGACTGCGCGCTGCTGGATCTGCGGGTATTCCGCGAGCGGCCCAAGGGCTGGGTCAGGGACATCTTGCTGCGCTCGAAACTCGCCAAGGCGCTGGAGGCGGGGTCGGCCGGCATGATCAACGTCGGCGCCACCTGCGCCGCCGCCGGCATCATCGTGGGTATCGTCACCCTGACCGGGCTCGGCTTGCGCTTCTCCGAGATCGTCATTTCTTACGCCGGCGGCAGCCTGGTGCTGACGGCGATTTTCACTGCCCTGATCGTCTGGGTGGTTGGCCTCGCGGTGCCGGTGACCGCGAGCTACATCATCTGTGCGGTGATCGCGGCGCCGGCGCTGATCAAGCTGGGCGTGCCCGATTACGCCGCGCACATGTTCATTTTCTACTACGCGGTGCTCTCGGAAGTCTCACCACCGACGGCCTTGTCGCCTTTCGCCGCCGCTGCGATTACCGGAGGCGACCCGTACAAAACGACGCTGCAGTCCTGGAAGTACACCCTGCCCGCCTTCGTGGTGCCGTTCATGTTCGTGCTCGACCCGATCGGCGTTGGCCTGCTGCTCAACATCCCGAAAGGCGGTAGCTGGGTTGACGTGCTGACGATTACCACGCTCGCGGTGGTGGCCTTGGTGGCGCTCGCCGCAGCCGCCGAGGGCTGGCTGTTCAAGAAGACCACCCTGCTAGAGCGCCTGGTGCTGCTCGCGGCCGGGATCCTCGTCCTCACACCCGCTGCGCTCAACGACGCGGTCGGGATCGGGCTGCTCGCCGCGGTAATGGCGATCCAATTCTTCCGATCCCGTGCGTGAGCTTGCCACCGACATCCTGATCCTCGGCGCGGGGGGCGCGGGCCTCTTTGCCGCGCTGCACGCGCACCAGACGAATCCTTCGCTCTCGATCACGGTGGCGGTGAAGGGGCTGCTCGGCAAGAGCGGTTGCACGCGCATGGTGCAGGGCGGCTATAACGTGGCGCTGGCGAAGGAAGACTCGGTCGAGCGACACTTCATGGACACCATCGAAGGTGGCAAGTGGTTGCCCGACCAGGAGCTCGCCTGGAAGCTGGTTACTTTGGCGGTGGAGAGAATCCGCGAGCTGGAAAATGAACTGGGTTGTTTTTTTGACCGCAATCCCGACGGCAGCGTGCACCAGAAAGCTTTCGCCGGGCAGACCTTCGACCGCACGGTGCACAAGGGCGATCTGACTGGGATCGAGATCATAAACCGGCTCGCCGAGCAGGTCTGGGCCAGAAAGATCGGCCGGCTGGAGGAATACCGGGCTATGGAGTTGATAAAAAACACCTCCGGTACTGCGATCGCGGGGGTTTTGTTCATCGACATGCGCAGCGGCGAATACGTTTTCGTGCGCGCCAAAGCGGTGCTGCTCGGCACCGGCGGCGGGCCAACTATGTACAAGTACCACACCCCCTCGGGCGACAAAAGCTGCGACGGTCTGGCGATGGCGCTGCGCGCCGGATTACCGCTGCGCGATATGGAGATGGTGCAGTTCCATCCGACCGGCCTGTATGCAGGCGCGCACACACGCATGACGGGCACCGTGCTCGAAGAGGGTCTGCGCGGCGCGGGCGGCCACCTGTTGAATGGCGCCAAGCAGCGCTTCATGCCGAAGTACGCCCCGCAAGCGGAACGCGCGACGCGCGACTTGGTCTCGCGTGCGATGTACGCGGAGATGAGGGCCGGAAATACCAGCCCCAACGGCGGGCTTTATCTCTCAATGCAGCACCTGGATAGTGAACTGGTTCGCAAGCAATTCCGCGGCATGGTGGAACGCTGCACCGATTGCGGCTTCGACCTGGCGGGCGGTCTGGTCGAAGTGGTGCCGACCGCGCATTACATGATGGGCGGTGTCGAATTCAGCGCCGATTGCAGCACGGTCCTGCCGGGCCTGTTCGTCGCCGGTGAGGATGCGGGCGGGGTGCATGGTGCCAACCGTCTGGGCGGCAACGGCGTCGCCAACTCGACGGTGTTCGGCGCCGTGGCCGGCGAGGCGATGGCGCAATGGCTAGATCAGGAAGTCTCGTTTGCTGAGCCGGATCGTTCGACCATCGAGAAGTCGATGGCCGAATGTGAAGCGCCATTCAAGGCGAGTAAGGCTGTGCACGGCGCTCTCGAACCGCTGCGCGAGCGGCTCTACGAAGTGATGTGGCACAAGGTCGGGATCATTCGCGACGATGCGGGCTTGCGCGCGGCATTGGCGGAACTATCCGCCATCGAGCACGACCTGTCGGTATGCGGCATCGCGGACGCCAACCGCGCCTTTAACTTGAGCTGGCACGACTGGCTGAACCTGAAGAGCTTGACCCAGACCAGCCGCATAATCGCCACAGCGGCGCGCGCGCGCAACGACTCGCGCGGCGCGCACTTCCGTGATGATTATCCGCAGACCGGGCCGTTGGAGAACTCTGCGTATACGAGCTTGCAAATGACAGCTGCCGGGCTGCAGGTCGAAACCAAACCCGTGCTGTTCACGCGCGTGCGGCCCGGCCAGAGCCTGCTGCAGGACGCCGCCTGATCAGCCCAGGTGCTGGCGGAAGAATTCGAGGGTGCGGCTGCGCGCCAGCTTGGCGGCTTCGGCGTTCCAGGAGCCGCGCTGGTCGCAGTTGAAGCCGTGGCCGGCGCCGGCGTAGAAGTGCGCCGAGATCCCCGGGTGCGCGGCGACGATTTCCTTGGCTTGCGCCAGGGTCGGCGACTGGTCGGTTTCGCCGAAGTTGCACATCACCGGGACTTGCGGCTTTTCGCCGATCAGGCCGTGCATGCCGCCGCCGTAGTACGGCACCGAGCAGGCGAGACCGCTGGCGCGTGCCGCAGCCATCCAGGACACCGTTCCCCCGTAGCAATAGCCAACGATACCGACCTTGCCGGCTCTGCCTGCTTCTGCGATCGCTGCTTGCACGTCCAGCATGCTGTGTTGCGGGGTCAGCTTTTGCATGATGGCGACACCCGCCTGGATCTCGGGCTGTGAGTAGCCCGTGTCGTAATTGCGCTGTGCGCGGTCGAACATCGCGGGCGACACCGCCAGGTAACCGTCGGCAGCGAAACCGTCAGTGACCTGCTGGATGTGGCTGTTGACGCCGAAGATTTCCGGGATTACGACCACGCCGCCGCGTGGCTTGCCGGAAGGTTGTGCGACAAAAGCCGCGAAATTGTGGCCGTCGGTCGCTTTTAGTTCGATGAATCTGCCCATAGTGCTCTCCCTGTAGATTTGCTGCGCTCGGTGACCCCGTTAGAATCGGTATTATGAAGAAAAAACCCGCACAACTGCTGCAACTGGCGCGAAATGCCCTCGAAAAAGCCGGTGCCAACCCGGTCATGGCCGAGGCCGCAGCACAGCACCTGGTGCGCGCCGAGGAGCACGGGCTGCCGACGCATGGCCTGTCGCGCGTGCCCTTCTATTGCAGCTTCCTGCGCAACGACCGCGCCGATGGCGCTGCGCGGCCGAAGATGCTCTCGGATCGAGCCGCGGTGTGCCTGATCGACAATTGCGATGGCCTGCCCTACGAATCGGCCGCATGGGCCATCGAGGAAGTCATTCAGCGCGCGCGCCGCAACGGTATCGGCTTTGCTGGCATTACCAACAGCGCGCATGTCGGGGTGCTGGGCATCCATTTGCTGCCGATCGCTGCGGCGAACATGGTCGGCGTGGCGTTCACCAATTCGCCGGCCGCGATTCCGCCCTGGGGCGGCAAAAAAGCGCTGTTCGGCACCGATCCGGTGGCCTTTGTGTTCCCCCGAAAAAATGGCGATCCGTTGGTGATCGACCTTGCACTCACGACCGTGGTGCGCGGCAAGATCATGGTGGCGATGCAAAAGGGCGAGAAGATTCCCGAGGGTTGGGCGCTCGACCGCGACGGCAAGCCGACCACCGATCCCAAGGAAGCGATCGAGCACGGCAGCCTGTTTCCGATTGGTGGCGCCAAGGGGGCGATGCTGGCGCTCGCTTTTGAGCTGATTTGCACCGCGCTGACCGGTGCCGCGATCGGCACGGAGGCGGATTCGTTCTTCTCCGAGCAGGGCAACAAGCCGAGAATCGGCCACGCTTTCCTTGCCATCGACCCCGGCGCGCTGGCCGGAGTTGGGCGCTACTTCGAGCGCATCGAAACGGTGGTAACGACGATGCTTGCCGACGAAGGCGTGCGCTTGCCTGGAGCGCGGCGCTTCGCTGCCGAGAAGAAACTGCGCGCCGAGGGCATCGAGATCGCCGATGAGTTGCTGGCCAAAATCGAGGCGCTCGCCCAAGGATGATGAGCGCTACGCCGGACAACGCGGCGATGCTGGACGCATTTGGCGATGCACTATGGCTTGAAGACGGGCTGTCGAAGAACACGCTGCAGTCCTACCGGCGCGACCTGGAGCAGTTGGCCTCGTTTTTGCAGGAAACTTCTTTTCAGCAAGCGAGCGAAGAAGAGCTATTCGCTTTCCTTGCTGCGCGCCGAGGCCGAGCCTCGAGCGCAGCGCGCATGCTCTCCAGCCTGAAGCGCTTCTACGCCTGGTGCCTGCGCGAGCAGCGCATCAAAACCGATCCGACCCTCAAGCTGGAGCCGCCCAAGCGCGTACCGCGCTTTCCGAAGATCCTCTCGGAGGCCGATGTCGAAGCGCTGCTTGCCGCACCTAAGGTGAATACGCCGCTCGGCATGCGCGACCGCACGATGTTCGAAGTGCTCTACGCCGCCGGTCTGCGCGTCTCGGAGCTGGTCGGGCTGAAGGTGTTCGAGGTCAATCTGGATGCGGGCGTGCTGCGCGTGTTGGGCAAGGGTTCGAAAGAGCGCCTGGTGCCCTTGGGCGAGGAGGCGGTCGATTGGCTGCGCCGTTATTTGCAAACAGCTCGAATTGAACTTCTCAAGAAAAAAAGTACCGACTATCTGTTCGTCACGGCGCGCGGCGCCAGCATGACCCGGCAGGCGTTCTGGCAGAACCTCAAGCGCTACGGCGCGCGCGCGGTCCCGGGCAAGCCGCTGTCGCCGCACGTGCTGCGTCATGCCTTTGCCACACACTTGATCAACCACGGCGCCGACCTGCGCGTGGTGCAGATGCTGCTCGGCCATGCCGACATCGCCACCACCCAGATCTACACCCACGTCGCACACGAGCGCATGAAGGTGCTGCACGCCAAGCACCATCCTCGCGGCTGATCGCCGCACCGATGCGCGCAATGCTTGCAACCCATGGCTGATACTCCGGCGACCGCCTTCCTGAAGTCTCACCACGTGGAGTACTCGGAACACACCTACGAGTACCTTGAACACGGCGGCACGGGGGTGTCCGCGGCATCGCTGGGCGTACCCGAGCACGAGGTGGTAAAGACCCTGGTGATGCAGGATGAGGAGGGCAAGCCGCTGATTGTGCTGATGCACGGCGACCGGAAAGTTTCGACCAAAAATCTGGCGCGGCAGGCGTGCTGCAAGCGTATCGAACCCTGTAAACCCAAGGTGGCGGCGCGCCACTCCGGCTACCAGGTCGGCGGTACCTCGCCTTTCGGTACCAAGAAGAAGCTGCCGGTCTATCTGGAGCGCTCGATCCTGGACCTGCCGAAGATCTACCTCAACGGCGGGCGGCGTGGATTGCTGCTGAGGATCGCGCCCGGGGAAATCGTTCGCACCCTGGCGCCGGTTCTGGTGGCGGTGGCGCTGGAGGACTGATAACAGCCGACGAGCTCTACGTTTTGATCGGTCCGAACGGCGCAGGAAAGTCCTGTGGATATGAACAACCCCCTGGAGAAGCAGACATGGCAAAGATGAAAGGCGGCGAACTGATCGCCGAATACCTGGTCAAGCAAAAAGTACCGTACGTGTTTGGCCTCTGCGGCCACGGCAACGTGGGGATCCTGGATCCCCTCTACGAGGTGCGCGACAAAGTGAAGCTGGTGTCGCCGCGGCACGAGCAATGCGCGGGCCACATGGCCGACGGCTATTTCCGTGTCAAGCACCAGCCTGTGGCGACGCTGACCTCGACCGGCCCCGGCTCGGCCAATCTGGTGATGTCACTGGCTACCGCTTTGGCGGATTCGTCCGCGTTTCTCGCCATCACCTCCAACGTGCCCACCTCGCAGGCCAACCGCGCGCCGTTCCAGGAGATCTACAAGCACAACCAGTCGGACTTCCCGTCGGTGTTGCGTCCGGTGGTCAAGCGCTCCTTCCAGCCCTCGCGTGTGGACATGCTGCCACTCGCGCTGCGCCAGTCCTTCGACACCATGCTGACCGGTCGGCCCGGTCCGGTGAATCTGGATGTGCCCTACAACGTTTATCAGGAAGAAGATGATGTCGAGGTTCCACCTGCCTCGCACCTGTTCGGCGCGCATCGCCCGGGCGCTTCCGCTGCGGATCTCGCAGCCGCGGTGGAACTGCTTGCCAATGCCAAGCAGCCCGTGTTGTTCATCGGCCAGGGCGCAACCCTCGCTGAAGCGGGCCCGGAGATCGCCGCCTTGCAAAAACGTTTGGGCATGCCGGTAATCACTTCGCCCAATGGTATGGGCTGCGTGCCGGCTGATGACCCGCTGACGCTGGGCTTCATCGGGCGCAACGGCGCGTATGCGGCCAATCAGGCGGGCCGCCATGCCGATTTGGTGATCACCATTGGCACGCGCTTCGACGATCGTTCCTCGTCTTCGTGGTATCCGGGCTATTCGTGGAATTTTCCGAAGTCCAAGCTCCTGCACGTGGACATCGACCCGCAGGAACTGGGCCGCAACTACCTGCCGACGCTGGGCATCATCGCTGATGCGAAAGTGTTTGCCGCACAGCTGCTGGCCGCGGTAATCGCGCGCCGTGGCCTGGAGGCGCAGCGCTTTGCCGAATGGCGCGCGCAAGTGGCAGGCTGGCAGGCCGAGTGGGAGAAACACGTGCGCCCGCACTTTACCGACGTCACCACGCCGCTGCGGCCCGAATACGTGGTCGACGCGCTGCAGCAGGTGCTGCCGGAAGACGCGATCCTGACGCTCGATTCCGGCGTGCACCACAACTGGTTCATGCAGTTCTGGAAACCGCGTCGACCGCAGAGCATGTTGAATAGCTGGGGCTTCTCCTCGATGGGCTTTGGCGTGTGCAGTGTGCTGGGCGCGAAACTCGCGGCCCCCGAACGACCTTGCATCTCCGTGTGCGGCGACGGTGGCTTCTCGATGACGCCGTACGTGGTCGCCACCGCAGTCGAGTACGACCTGCCGTGCATCTGGGTGGTGTGGAACAACTTTGCCTGGGGCGCGATCCGCGACATCCAGTACGGCATGTTCGGCGGCCGCGAGCACGGCACTGCTTTTTACCGCGGCCAGGACCGCAAGCAGCCCTACAACCCCGATTTCGCCGCCTGGTCGCGCGCCTGCGGTGCCGACGGTGTCACCATAACCAAGAGCGAAGACCTGCGCGGCGCCCTCGAGCAGGCGATCCGCAACAACCACCCCTGCGTTCTCGATGTACACGTGGACGCGGAAGTGCGCCCGCCTTCCACCGGCACCTGGCAACTGCCGCCTACGCCGTTCAAGGAACCCGCCTACGGCAAACCGTGGGTCGCCTGACGCGGCGTATTTTGGGCGCCATGTTTACTAACGCACCAGTGCGTTCCTGCCAACGCACAAGTGCGTTCCTGCTACGGATCAGCGGAACAACTCTTCCACCGTGTAGCGCTGCGGGATGAGGCGCTGTCGATAGACGTAGTCGATCGCGACCTCCAGGTTGCGGCGGTTGGCTTCGATGCCATATGGGTTCAGGTCCGGACTGCCGGCGGCCCGGATGCTCGCTTCCAGCATTCGGGAAATTTCGGCGGCGGCCTGATCCGAAACCGTATCCTTCACCGCCACCATGTGGTTGATCTGGATCGCGCCGGTGCGCGCGCGCCAGGCGCGCGCCGCTGCCTCGGGTTCCGGAATCAACGGCCGGATGCGCGGGTCGGTGGGCTTGTCGTCGCGAACTATGGCGGCATCGATTTCTCCGGCGAGCAGCATGGCGGTGAGGTCCTTGCCGTGCGGCGCGCGCTCCACATTGGGCGGATCGCGGAACTCCGCAACATGCGCTTCCTTGAAGGTTACCCAGGTGATGCGGTCGCCGTCCACGCCGTGGTCCTCGGCGAGGATGCCGCGCAGCCACATGCCGGTGGTCACTGAGTAGGAACGTACGCCGACGCGTTTGCCCGGCAGGTCGCTGGGTGCGAGCGGCCCCCGCTCGGCGTTGTGGACGAGCAGCGCATGCTGCATCCGCCCAAGCACAACCGCGGGCAGCAAGCTAAGTGGCTTGCCCGCCGCTTTGGCCATCAGGAAGGTCGTGATGGCGAGCTCGGCAACATCGAACTCGAGGTCGCGCACCACGCGCTTGAATGCGCTGCTGGGGGGCTTCACGTCAGCGAAGTCGAGCTGCACCGATGGCGAGCGTACGGCGCCGTTTTTCAACGCCGCAGTAACTGGGTAGTCGCCAAGCAGGGTTTTCAGACTAAGCGTGCTCATTTGTGACGTGAGATCATGCTTCTTTTTTGGAGGGGCCATGAATCTTAACCGTCGTTCCCTATTGCAGGCATTGGGCTCGATTGTGGCGCTATCCCCATTTGCTGCGCTCGCGGCCTGGCCTGAGCGGGCCATCCGTCTGATCGTGCCCTTCGCGCCCGGCGGCAATGCCGACATCGTGGCGCGACTGGTGGCCGAGCGCATGGCCGAGGCGCTCGGCCAACCGGTGGTGGTGGAGAACCGCGCCGGCGCCGGCGGCAGCATCGGCGCGGAGGTCGTCGCGCGCGCCACGCCCGACGGCTACACGCTGCTCACCGGCTCCAACGGGCCGCTCACCGTCAACCCCTTCGTGCAGGCCAAGCTGGGCTACGATCCGCTCAAGGACTTCCTGCCAGTCGGCCTGACGAGCTTCGTGCCACACGCGATCATCGTCAACGCTGCAGTGCCGGCCAGGACATTGCAGGAACTGGTGGCGCTCTCCAAGCAGCAGCAGGTCAGTGTCGGCACCGCCGGCATCGGCAGTGCGACGCACCTCACCCTGGAGCGCTTCAACGCGCAGACCGGCGCGAAGCTGCTGCATGTTCCGTATCGCGGTGGCGGTGCGCTGCTGCCGGACCTGGTGGCGGGCACCATCCAGGGGGCGATGACCGAATTCTCCAGCGCCCTGCCGCACCATCGCGGGGGCAAGGCGCGTTTCGTCGCCATCGCCGCAGTGAAACGTGCCGCGCTTGCGACCGAGGTGCCGACCATGATCGAGAGCGGGGTCAAGGAGTTCACCGCGGCGAGCTACATCGGCATTCTCGCGCCAGGCGCAACGCCGGCGGAGGTCATGGCTCGATTGCAGGCCGCGCTCGCCACGGCGCTAGGCGCGCCGAAAACACTCGAACGGCTGCGTGAGCTGGGTGTGGAAGTGGCGCCGCCCGAGCTGATGACCTCTGCCGGCTTCGGCGTCTTCATCCGGCAGGAGTTCGAGCGCTCGCGCGAGGCCGCGCAGCTGGCCGGGCTAAAGAAGGAATGATCGCGCCCAGCCGGCCGGCTGGCGCCAAGACCATCGCCCCGCCTGACCCACACCCGCGCCAGCCGCACTTTGTGTTGCCGGCGCTGGCGTGCGACGCGCATTGCCACATCTTCGGTCCGGCAGCGGCGTTTCCTTATGACCCCAAGGCGGCCTATTACCCGCCCGATGCGCCTTTCGAAGCGCTCAAGCGGCTGCACGCGCTCCTAGGCATCGAGCGGGCGGTGATCGTGCATGCGAGCTGCCATGGCGCCGACATGCGCGCGACTCTCGATGCCATCGCGCGCTCGAACGGCCGTTATCGGGGAACCGCCATCATTGACGAAGCAGTCACCGCCGCCGATTTCGAGCGTATGCACGTGGCCGGCATCCGCGGTGTCAGGTTCAACTTCGTCAAGCACCTTGGTGGTCGGCCCGATCCGGCGTTTTTTCATCGCACGGTGGATAGTCTGAAAGCGCTCGGCTGGCATCTGATCCTGCATCTCGATGCGACCGACATCGTCGAGTTCCAGGACCTGTTGCGGAAGATTCCGGTGCCGATCGTGATCGACCACATGGCCCGCATCAAAGCGGCCGACGGCCTGGCGCAGAAGCCGTTTCGTGTGTTGCTCGAGTTCATGAAGAACGAGAACGCCTGGGTCAAGGTGTGCGGCGCGGAGCGCGTCTCCTCGCTGGGGCCGCCCTTCACCGATGCCCTGCCTTTCGCGCAAGCGCTCATCGCCGCCGCGCCCGAACGCATTCTTTGGGGCACGGATTGGCCGCATCCGAACGTTGGTCAGCACATGCCGAACGATGGCGACTTGGTGGACCTCATTCCCTTGATGGCGCCCGATCTGGCCACGCAGCGCAGGATCCTGGTGGACAATCCCGCGCGTCTCTACGGGTTTTGACCCAAGTTGAACCGACGACCGCGTCCCCGCGCCAGTATTAGCGTCGCCGCTCGATCGACACGCCGACGGACTTGGCGTTGGGCAGGATGCCGATCTTGGCGGCGCTGACCTTCACCCAAGGGGCCTTGAAATCGTCGATCAGCAGCTTGGCGATGCGCTCGGCGAAGGTTTCCACCAGTTTGAAGTGGCCGCTGGTGGCAAGGGTGCCGATTCTGAGCGCCACCTGCTCGTAGTCGATGGTGTCGGCGACGCGGTCGGAGGCGAATACGGCCTCCCCGGGTAGCCCGATGTCCAGATCGATGGAGACCACTTGCGCCACGTAGCGCTCGCGCTTGTGGATGCCGATTAGCACTTGAACCCGTAGGTCGCGAACCAGAATGGTGTCCATGTCGAAGCGAGATTATAGAATCACCGCCCTATGCAGACGGTTCTGATCGAAACGGTGGTAATTGCGCTGGCTGCCTACGCCCTCGGTTCGGTGTCCTTTGCCGTCGTCGTCAGCAAGGCGATGGGGCTACCCGATCCGCGCGATTTCGGCTCGCACAATCCCGGGGCCACCAACGTGCTGCGGACCGGCAACAAGCTCGCCGCGGCGCTGACGCTGATTGGCGATGCGGGCAAGGGCGCGCTCGCCGTGGCGTTGACGGTGCTCTACACCGGTCAGAGCGCGACAGCCGGGTTCGAGGCGCCGCTGGCTGGCGCGATGGCGTTTTTTGGCCATCTCTATCCGGTGTTTCATGGGTTCAAGGGCGGTAAGGGGGTTGCCACCGCGGCCGGTGTTTTACTTTCTTTAAGCTGGGTTCTTGGACTGGGCACGCTGCTGAGCTTCGGGATCATCGTATTTTTCTTTCGCATGATTTCTTTTGCCGCCATCGTGGCGGCGGTTTTCGCGGTATTTTGGGCTTGTTTCCTGTTCGGCTTCACTGCCATCACCCTGGTGGTCGCGGCGATCGCTCTGCTGCTCGTTTGGCGCCACCGCGAAAACATGCTGCGAATCCTGCGTGGCGCCGAGCCGCGCCTGGGAGAAACCCAGAAAAACTAGCTCAGCGTCGAGAGGTCCCAGCGCGGCCGGACGCTGAACGCGTGTTCTGAGGCTGGTATTGTTTTCCCGGCTTGCAGACGAAGCGCGGCGGCGAAGGCGATCATGGCGCCGTTGTCGGTGCACAGCTCCGGTGCGGGATAGAAGACCTCGAAACCGGATGCAGCCGCCTTGGCGTCCAGCGCCGCGCGCAGTTGCTGGTTGGCGCCGACGCCACCGGCGACGACCAGCTGGGTCAGGCCGGTCTGCGCTATCGCCAGGGTGCATTTGGCGACCAGTACGTCCACTACCGCATCCACGAAAGCGCGCGCCAGATCCGGGTGGGACACTTTGTTTTGCGTATCACTTGCCTTCTTCAGCAAAGTCAACACCGCGGTCTTAAGGCCAGAAAAACTGAACTCGAGGGAGCCTGCATTTTTCCCTTTGTCGAGCATCGGCCGCGGCAGCCGGTAGCGTCCCGGTTGGCCCGATTCGGCGAGCTTCGAGAGCGCGGGTCCGCCCGGATACCCCAGGCCGAGCAACTGCGCGGTCTTGTCGAAGGCCTCGCCTGCGGCGTCGTCCTGCGTTTCGCCCAGCAGTTCGTAGCGCCCCAGTTGCTGCACGCGCATCAGCTGCGTGTGGCCGCCTGACACCAGCAGGGCCACGAACGGAAATTGGGGCGCTCTGGCCGCCAGCAGCGGGCAGAGGAGGTGCCCTTCAAGGTGGTGAATGCCGATCGCGGGAACGCCCAGCGCCTGCGCCAGACTGCGCGCAAACGCCGCGCCGGCAAGCAGTGCACCGGCGAGCCCCGGCCCTTCAGTATAGGCAATAGCGCCGATGTCCATGATCCTGCGTCCGGCCTGCTCGAGGACCTGCCTGCTGAGGGGGACCAGTCGCTGGATATGGTCCCGGGAGGCGAGTTCGGGAACCACCCCCCCGTAGGCCTCATGCATCGCAATCTGGGAGTGCACCGCGTGGGCGAGCAGGGTCCCAGTCGGGGCATGGCGCATGGCCGAGTCCCGTTCCGGGGTCTCGTAGAGCGCCAGTCCGGTCTCGTCGCAGGAGGTCTCGATGCCCAGGATTAGCATAGGGGTGGGATTGTGCAGGATCAAGGATGGATTCTGATACAATTTCGCCCTTTCCGAATTTCCGGGACACAGGAACCGCATGACGACCGTACGCATCAAGGAAAACGAGCCCTTCGAAGTAGCGATGCGCCGCTTCAAGCGCACTGTTGAGAAAACTGGGTTGCTCACCGAACTGCGCGCACGTGAGTTCTACGAGAAGCCAACCGCGGAAAGAAAGCGCAAGCAGGCGGCTGCCGTGAAGCGCCACCACAAGCGCCTGCGCAGCCAGCTGCTGCCGAAGAAAATGTACTAGATCCCCTTACTGGGATTCGACCGCGCCCTGGCCTGCCGGGGCGTTTTTATTTCAGGGGTTGTTCCATGTTGCTCAAAGACCGGGTTACCGAAGACATGAAGGCCGCGATGCGTGCCAGGGATGGCGTGCGCCTCTCGACGGTGCGCCTGCTGCTGGCGGCAATGAAGCAAAAAGAAGTTGATGAGCGGGTCGCCGGTAACGAGCGTTCTGCGCTGACCGACGCTGAGATTCTCGCCATCATCGACAAAATGGTGAAGCAGCGACGCGAGTCCATTGCCCAGTACGAGAAGGCCGGCCGCAAGGACCTGGCCGATGCCGAGCAAGCCGAAATCCTGGTGCTCTCGGCCTATCTGCCGCAGCCGCTGTCCGAAGCACAGATCGGGCAGGCGATCGCCGCCGCCATTGCCGAGACCGGTGCTGCGGGCGTCAAAGATATGGGTAAAGTCATGGCTCTCCTCAAGCCCAAGCTCGTCGGTCGTGCCGATATAGGCAAAGTTTCAGGGCTGGTGAAGGCCAG
>SHXK01000012.1 GCA_009693335.1 Betaproteobacteria bacterium
CGGCGCTGGCGGGTCTGGGCTCGGTCGAGATCCTCATCAACAACGCGGGCGGCTCGCGCTCTTTCAAGTTGGATACCGCCGAAGAGCAGTGGCACGAGGCGATGACGCTCAACTTCACGCGCCAGCGCCAACTCACCCACAAGTTGCTCGAGCAGATGATGGCGCGCCAGTGGGGCCGCATCGTAAACATCACGGGCAAGAGCGAACCCGACGGTATCAACGGCGCTTTCTGCGCCAAAGCAGCGATGCATTCCTGGTCCAAGGGCCTGTCGCGCGAAGTGGGCAAGTACGGCATCACCTCAAACTGCATCCCGCCCGGGCGCATCATCAGCGAACAGATCCTGCGCAACTACACGCCAGAACACCGCCAGTGGCAATCCGAGCACGAGATCCCGGTCGGTGCGTACGGCCAGCCCGAGGATCTCGCCAACCTGGTTTGCTTCCTCGCCTCGCCGCGCGCGCGCTACATCACCGGGGCGGTGATTCCGGTGGATGGCGGATTAAGGAAGTATCAATTCTGAAGAGGTTCGTATGAAAGTCTGGTTTTTCCTGTTGCCGCTGTTTTTCCTCGGCATGGCACAAGCGCAAACCTATCCTGTCAAGCCGATCCGCCTGGTGGTGCCTTTCGCCCCGGGCGGCAGCTCCTCGATTGTCGCGCGCGCCGTGGCGGCGGAGATGGAAAAGGGTCTGGGCCAGTCCATCGTCATCGACAACAAGCCGGGCGGCGGCGGCAACGTCGCGATGCTTGAGGTCGCCCGAGCCGACCCCGACGGCTACACGCTGATCATCGGGCACGTAGGCTCGCTGGCGATGAACCCGTACATGTACGACAAGCTGCCCTACGATGTCGACAAGGACTTCGCGCCGATTTCCCTGCTGGCCCTAGTACCGGCAATTTTCGTGGTGCACGAAAGTGTGCCCGCCAAAGACCTGCGCGAATTTGTCGCACTAGCGAAGAAAGAGCCGGGCAAGATGAACTACGGTAGCGCCGGCAACGGCTCGGCGGGACACCTCGCCATGGAATACCTGAAGCAGGCCACGGGCATCGACATCCAGCACGTTCCCTACAAGGGCACCGGCCCGAATGTCATCGACCTGGTTGCCGGACGCACCCAGGCCGCCGCCGCCGGCACCCCTCCGCTGATGCCGCATGTGAAGGCCGGCAAGTTGCGCGTGATCGCAGTCGGCACCCCGCAACGCCTGGCCACCCTGGCTGACGTGGCGACCGTGGCTGAGCAGGGCTACCCGGGCTTCGAGACCTCGCAGTGGTACGGCCTGAATGCACCAGCCAAAACTCCGGCTGCGGTTATTCAGCGCCTCGCCGCGGAGGCCGCCAAAGCGGCGCGGAGCCCCAAGGTGGTCGAACGTTTCGCGGCCGACGATGCGCAGGGCATCGGCTCGACGCCAGCCGAATACGCGGCCTTCGTGAAGCAAGAGCAGGCACGCTGGAGCAAGGTAGTCCGCGCAGCCAAGATCAAGGCGGATTAGATGAGCGAATTGTCAACGCAGTGGGATGTGATCGTCGTGGGCGCAGGCAACGCCGCGCTGTGTGCGGCGCTGGCGGCGTCCGAAAACAAAAAGAAAATTCTCGTTCTGGAGCGCGCCCCGGAAGCGGAGTCCGGCGGCAACTCGCGCTACACCGCGGGTCTGATGCGGGTGGCCTACGCGGGCGTGGAAGACCTCAAGCGGGTGATGCCGGAGCTAAGCGCGGCAGAGATCGAGCGCAGCGATTTCGGCACTTACACCGAGGCCCAGTTCCTGGACGACATGGGCCGCGTCACGGAGTACCGCTGCGACCCGGATCTGACCGAGCTGCTGGTGAAGCGCAGCCTCGACACCGTGGCGTGGATGCGCGCCAAGGGCGTGCGCTTCACCGCCGCCTGGGGCCGGCAAGCGTTCAACATCGGTGGCCGCTTCAAGTTCTGGGGCGGGCTCACGGTGGAGGCGGTGGGCGGCGGCCCGGGGCTGGTGGAATCCCTCACCAACATTGCCCGGAAGAACGGCATCGAAGTCTGGTGCCAAGCACGCGCGCTGGATTTGATCGTCGATGACGATGGAGTACAGGGGATACGCGTCAAACGCGAAGGCAAGACCCTGGAGCTCAAGACCAATGCAGTGGTCCTCGCCGCCGGCGGCTTTCAGTCCGACCCCGAGCAGCGCACGCGCTACCTGGGGCCAGGCTGGGAGCTGGCCAAGGTGCGCGGCACGCGCTTTAACACCGGCGACGGGATACGCATGGCGCTTGCCGCGGGTGCGGCGGCCACCGGCAACTGGTCGGGTTGCCACGCGGTGGCCTGGGAGCGCAACGCGCCCGAATTTGGCGACCTCGCCATCGGCGACCAGTTCCAGAAACACTCCTACCCCTGGGGCATCTACCTCAACGCCGAGGGCAAGCGTTTCGTGGACGAAGGGGCGGACTTCCGCAACTACACCTACGCCAAATATGGCCGGGTGATCCTGCAGCAGCCCGGCCAGTTCGCCTGGCAGATTTTCGACGCCAAGGTAAAGGCCCAACTGCGTGACGAGTACAAGATCAAGCAGGTCACCAAGCGGGTGGGCAACACGCTGGAAGAACTGTGCCAGAACCTGGAGGACACCAACCAGGAAGCTGCGCTCAAGGAAATCCAAGCCTACAACCTGGCCGTGCGCACCGAGATCCCTTTCAATCCCAACCTCAAAGATGGACGCTGCACCATCGGCCTGGACATCAATAAATCCAACTGGGCCAATGCCCTCGACACTCCGCCCTTTGAGGCCTATGCGGTGACCTGCGGCATCACTTTCAGCTTTGGCGGTCTGAAGATCAACACCGACGCCCAGGTGATCTCCTCCGACGGCGCGCCTATCCCCGGCCTCTACGCCGCGGGCGAGCTGGTCGGCGGCATCTTCTATTTCAACTATCCGGGCGGAACAGGACTTACGAACGGCTCGGTGTTCGGCAAGATCGCGGGTGAAAACGCGGCGCGTACTGCGGCTACGCGCGCCACATGACCGAGCATTTCGATCGTATCGTCCTGCGGCGCACTTGAAGAAGACGCTGCCGACCCTGTTCCTGTCGCACGGCTCGCCGATGCACGCGCTCCAGCCGGGCGAGGTGCGCCACGTCTGGGAGAAGCTCGCACGTGGGCTGCCGCGCCCGCAAGCGGTGCTGATCGCCTCGGCGCACTGGGAGACGAAAATTGCCACCCTCACCGCCAGCGAAAAACCGGAAACCATCCACGACTTTTATGGTTTTCCCAAGCCGCTCTACCAGATCCAATACCCCGCCCCGGGCGCGCCGGAGCTCGCCGCTCGCGCTGTTGAACTTCTTGGGCAGAAAAACATCCCGGCGGCTACCGATCCCGGTCGCGGGCTCGACCACGGCGCCTGGTCCCCTTTGCTCTACCTGTATCCGCAAGCGGATGTGCCGGTGGTGCAGATCTCGGTGCAAACCGGACTCGGGCCTAAGCACCATCTTGAGCTCGGCCGCGCGCTCGCGCCGCTCGCCGACGAAGGCGTGCTGATCCTTGGCTCTGGCCACTTGACCCACAACCTCGGCGACCGCAGCAATGGCGAACCGACGGCCTACGCGCGCGAATTCCAGGATTGGGTCAAGCAGCGCATCGACCGGCATGCGCTCGATGAGCTTGCCGACTACCGCAAGCTCACGCCGAATGGCGTGCGCGCGCATCCCACCGACGAGCATTTCCTGCCACTGTTCGTCGCCCTGGGCGCGGCGCGCCAGGACTACCAGGCCGAACGCCTCTACGACGGCATCGAGATGGGGGCGCTGGCGATGGACGCTTACCTGTTCTGAATACCGATGACCAAAATAAAAAAAGCCAGCCGCGAAATGCTCGGGCTTAGCAAGGGCGAATACGCCACCTTGCGCCGCCTGCGCACCCCGGAGAAGATCCAGGACTTCCTGCATCGTCTGCAGCAGAACTTCGAGCGCAACGGCGAGACCAGCCATTCCGTGCGCGTGGTGCTCAGAGAACGGCGCGCGCATTGCATCGAGGGCGCGACCGTCGCCGCCTGCGCGCTCTGGATCCACGGCGAACCGCCGCTGCTGCTGGATTTCCAGGCGGTGCACGATTTCGATCACGTGGTCGCGGTCTTCCGGCGCAATGGCCGCTGGGGTGCAATCTCCAAGACCAACGCCATCGGCCTGCGCTGGCGCGACCCGGTGTACCGGACGCTGCGAGAGCTGGCGATGTCCTACCTGCACGAGTACTACAACGGGCGCTACCGCAAAACCCTGCGTACCTACTCGCGCCCCTACGACCTCAGAAGAATGAAGCCGGAAACTTGGGTAACCGCCGAAAACGGCGCCTGGGATCTGGTCACCGCGCTGGAAGACACGCGGCACTACCAGCTGATGACCCACGCTCAGGCGCGCAGCCTCCTGCGCCGAGACCCGTTTGAGCGCTCGCTAGGGAACCTGCTGCAATACAAAGATCCCAGGAAACGCTGAGAAGGAACGCACTCGTGCGTTCCAGTCCTACTTCACCGCGACTTTGCCGATTTTTTCCACGGCGACCTTGAGCCGCGCTGCATCCTGGGCCAGAAAAGTGGCGAATGCGGGCGCATCGAGATAGCTGATCGGCGTCTGCACTTTCTCCATCGCGCCCTTGAACGCCGGATCGATGACGGCGGCGCGCAGCGCATCGCGCAGACGCGCGATCAAGGGCGCCGGGGTCGCTGCGGGCGCGAAGACCCCCGACCAGATGTAGAACTCGACATCCTGGAAACCCAGTTCCTTGAAGGTTGGCAATTCGGGCATCAGCGGCAGGCGCTTGTCGCCCCAGCCCGCCAGCGCGCGCATCTTGCCGCCCTTGATCTGGCCGATGGCTGCCGCGGGTCCGGAAGCCAACGCATGGACCTGACCGCCAAGCAACGCGGCGACCGCCGGCCCGCCGCCTTGATAGGGTATATGGAACATCTTGATGCCGGCTGCACTGGCAAACATTTCCATGGCTACGTGCAAGGTGCCGTACACGCCCGACGAGGAGTAGTTCATGCGCTCGGGATAGGCTTTCGCCGAAGCAATGAAATCCTGGATCGTCTTGTACGGGCCGTCGGCCGCCACCACCAGCACGGTGGGATCGGCGGTGACCAGCGCAATGGGCGCGAAGTCCGAGAGCTGGTAGGGCGCCGGACGGCCGTTGATCGGGTCGGACACCGGGAAGATCGAGATCGATGACAGCGACATGAGGATGGTATAGCCGTCTGGCGCCGCTTTCGCTGCCGCCGTGGTGCCCACCGCCCCGCCGGCGCCCGGCCGGTTCAACACCAGTATCGGCTGTTTGAGCGTTTTTTCCATCGCCACAGCCAGCGGCCGACCGACGATGTCGGCAACGCCGCCGGGCGGGAATGCCACCACCATGCTGATGGGTTTGGTAGGCCAGGCGTCCTGGGCCTGCAGGCCGGACGCAAACAGGGCAAGGCTGACAAGTGCGTAAATCCTGAACATGGGCAATTCCTCCTGTGGCGCATCATCGCATCCCTGCCACAGTCGTGTAAAACCCCATCCCGTGTAAGACCCCATCCCCTTATGCCGGACTATCGGGGATAATCGCCGAAAGGAGGAAGGTATGAAGCGCCGCGCCCTGCTCACGTTCCTTGCCTTGGGACCCTTCTTCACGCAGGTCCATGCCCAGATTAAGACCATGAAAGGGATCAAGGAGATGCAAGACAACTGGAAAAGCCTGCTCGCGCCAGGCACCGAGGTCCCGAACGCAACTGACCCGCTCAAGCTTTCCAAGGACGAATGGAAAAAGCGCCTGCAGCCCGCCGCCTACCAGGTGCTGCGCGAGGAAGGCACCGAGCGGGCCGGCAGCAGCCCGCTAGACCGCGAGAAGCGGCCGGGGGTGTTCGCCTGTGCCGGTTGCGGCCTGCCGGTGTTTACTTCCGAGATGAAATTCGACAGCGGCACCGACTGGCCGTCTTTCTTCACCTTCATCCCGGGAGCGTTCCTCACCAAGACCGACTTCAAGATCATCTACCCGCGCACCGAGTACCACTGCGCGCGCTGTGGCGGCCACCACGGGCACGTCTTCGATGACGGCCCGGCGCCTACCGGCAAGCGCTATTGCAACAACGGCGTGGCCTTGAAGTTCATTCCGCAGAAGACTTGATATTGAGCTCCTCGGCCAGCGGCTTGGCCGGGAAGTGGAAACGCACCGGCCCGTCGGGCAGCGCTTTCAGAAACTGCTTCAGGTAAGGATCGTCCGAGGCGAGCAGTTCCTCGGGCGTACCCTCGCCCATCAGCTTACCGTCCGCGATCACGTAGAGGTAGTCCACCAGCCTGAGCGACTCGGAAACGTCGTAGGTGACGACGATCGAGGTGAGGCCAAGGGCGTCGTTTAGTTTCCGGATCAGCGTGGCGATCACATTGAGCGAGATCGGATCGAGGCCGGCGAAAGGCTCGTCGTACATTGCCAGCAGCGGGTCGGTGGCGATGGCCCGCGCCAGCGCCACGCGGCGGGTCATGCCGCCGGAAAGCTCGCCCGGCATCATGTCGCGGGCGCCGCGCAGACCCACGGCGTCCAGCTTCATCAGCACCAGCGAACGGATCAGCTCCTCGGGCAGGTCGTGGTGCTCGCGGATCGCGAAAGCAATGTTCTCGAACACCGACAGGTCGGTAAACAGTCCACTCGCCTGGAACATCATCCCCATCTTGCGCCGCAGGGCGTAGAGATCGTCGGTGGCAAGCTTGTGCACCAGTTTGCCAGCCACCCGAATCCAGCCACGCGCCGGCGCCAGTTGGCCGCCGATCAGCTTGAGCAACGTGGATTTGCCGCTGCCGCTGCCGCCGAGGATCGCCACCAACTTGCCGCGTGGAATCCTGAGCGACAGACCGCGCAGGATCGGCAGCTCGCCGTAGCTGAAATGTAGCTCGGAAATCTCGACGAGATCTGTGGCTGAGGAGAGCATCTGAGGTGCTAGTTTAGCGCGAGCGGACGGACCCCACCCCACGCCGCCAGGAGCGCCTAGGCAGGAGCACCAGCGCCCGGCCCCCAACCGTAAATACGGTAATATGGGAACATGAAGACGACGATCGAGATTCCCGACCTGCTGTTTCGCAAGACCAAGGCTAAGGCCGCCGAGCGCGGCCAAACGCTCAAGCAGCTCGTCACTGAAGCGCTGCAGGAGAAACTGCTGGCCAAGGTGGCCAATACTCGCCCTGGCGAGCCTGTGTGGATGCGAGGATTTGGCAAGCTGCACCGGCTGCGCAAGGAAACGGCGCGCATCCAGACGAGGATAGACGAACAATTCGGGGTCATCGAGCCCGAGGATCAGGCGTGATCCTGGATACCAACGCGCTATCCGCGTTCGCGGATGGCGAAGCTGGTGTCGGTGAAGTTCTGCGGCGGCAGGCGCGGGTGGCGATCCCGGTGATCGTGCTGGGAGAATTCCGCTACGGAATTGCGCAGTCCAAGCATCGCAGGACTTACGAAGCGTGGCTGGAATCCCAACTGCCCCACTTCGAGGTCCTGACGGTAACGGAGGAAACCGCCGTGACCTACGCGGCGCTGCGCGCAGCCCTCAAGAGATCAGGTCAGCCGATAGCGGCGAACGACGCCTGGATCGCGGCGCTCTCGCTCCAGCACCGGCTGCCCGTTCTCAGCCGCGATCGGCACTTCGACGTGGTACCCGGTCTCGATAGAGAAGACTGGTAGCTGACGGCGTGGCCAGCAATCATTCCCAGCCCTACCAAGATCTGACGCCGGACGTGGTGCTGGATGCGCTCGAGAGCGTGGGATTGCGCGGCGACGGACGTCTGTTGGCGCTGAACAGTTATGAAAACCGCGTCTACCAGGTCAGCCTAGAAGACGACTCCTCCGTGGTGGCGAAGTTCTACCGGCCAAACCGCTGGAGCGACGCGCAGTTGCTGGAAGAGCACACCTTTGCCCTCGAGTTGGCGGAGCGCGAAATTCCGGTCGTCGCCCCGCTCGAGCTGGGCGGTCAGACCTTGAACACATTCAACGACATCCGTTTCGCGGTATTTCCGCGGCGCGGCGGTCGCCCACCCGAGCTGGAAGATGAAAAAGTGCTGGTATGGATCGGACGCTTCCTCGGACGCATCCATGCGGTCGGCGCCACACGGCCATTCAAGAAACGCCCGGCACTGAACCTCGATACTTTCGGCACCGAGCCGCGCGACTGGCTGCTGGCTTCGGGCATGATCCCGGAGGATTTGCAAAACACCTGGGTAACGACGATTGATCTTGCTTTGCAGGGGGTCAGAAACTGTTTCGCAAGAACCGAAAAAATCCGTGCGATCCGGCTGCACGGCGATTGCCACGTCGGCAACATACTCTGGACCGAGGCAGGCAATCGGGCAGCAACGCCTGGGATGGAGCGGGCAACCGGGCTTGGGGGCCCGCATTTTGTCGACCTGGACGACGCCCGCATGGGGCCCGCCGTACAGGATCTGTGGATGTTGCTGGCCGGTGACCGGGAAACTGCGGCAAAGCAGCTCAAAGCCCTGCTAGAGGGCTATGAACAGTTTCACGGCTTCAACCGGGAGGAACTGGGCTTGATCGAACCGCTGAGGACGCTGCGCTTGATCCATTACTCGGCCTGGCTGGCGCGCCGCTGGGAGGATCCCGCCTTCCCGGCCGCGTTTCCCTGGTTCGGCACCCAGCGCTACTGGCAGGATCGCATCCTGGAACTGCGGGAACAGACCTCCGACATGGACGAAGCGCCGCTGAGCGTATAGATTCACGCCTTTTTGATGCGCCAGCGAGGCTTCCGCGACACATGTTTCTCTTTGCCACCACCGTATTCACCAGCGCATTCCTGCTGTTCCTGGTGCAGCCCATCATCGCCAAACAGATCCTGCCCTGGTTCGGCGGCAACGCCTCGGTGTGGACCGTGTGCATGGTGTTCTTCCAGTTGGTGCTGCTCGGCGGTTACGCCTACGCCGACGCGCTGATCCGCCGCTTCGCGCCGCGTACGCAGGCGATCGTGCACACGGTTCTGCTTGCCGCCAGCCTCGCCTTCCTGCCGATCCTTGCCTCGGAGAGCTGGAAGCCAACACCGGACACAGAGCCCACGGCGCGCATCCTGCTGTTGCTGGTGATGACCATCGGCCTGCCCTACTTTCTGCTCTCCACCACCGGGCCGCTGGTACAGGCCTGGTTCGCGCGCAGCTTCCCGAGCGCCACCGTCTATCGTCTGTTCGCGCTCTCCAACCTGGCCTCGTTGGCCGCGCTCATCGCCTACCCGCCGCTCATCGAGCCAACGACATCGCTGCAGACCCAGTCGTATGCCTGGAGCGCGATCTATGTCCTGTTTGCCGTGCTGTGCGCGGGCTCGGCGTGGATGGCGGCAAAACATCCTGCAGCACTCAAGGAGTTTGCCTCAGGTAAGCAGAAAGAAGAGACAGCGCCTCCGCGCGCCACCGACTACGCCCTCTGGCTGACCCTGTCGGCGCTTGGCTCGCTGATGCTGCTGGCCGTCACCAACCACATCACACAGAACGTGGCCTCGGTGCCATTCGTCTGGATCGTGCCGCTGGTGTTGTACCTGCTGTCCTTCATCCTGGTATTCGACGTTGGCGGCGCGCGCGCGAAGAGCGGCTGGTACACGCGCGCTTGGGGCTTGCCGGCGCTATTCGCGCTGATGCTGGGCATGTCCTGGTTCCTGTATCAGAACCTCGGCGTGATGGACATCCGCACCTCGATCGCGCTCTACAGCGCTGGCCTCTTCGCTGCCTGCATGTTCTGCCACGGTGAACTCGCCGCAATGCGACCCTCGCCGCGCTATCTCACGCGCTTTTACCTGATGATCTCCATCGGCGGCGCCGGCGGCGGCCTGTTTGTCGGCCTGATCGCGCCGCGCCTGTTCACGACTTTCGTCGAACTGCCGATCGCGCTCGTCGCCTGCGGCACGCTCGCCGCCTTCCTCACCTGGCGCAGCGCCACAGGTGTGTCAAGCGCTGGCGGCACACCGGCGGGCGCCCTCGCCAGGCGGCTCCTGTACACGACCTCGGTGATCGCGCTAGCCACCACCGCGACCGTGACCTGGCACGGCTACAAATACCTGGAATACATCCAGAGCAACGCGGTCCTGATGACGCGCAATTTCTACGGCACGCTGCGCGTCAAGGAATACGACCGCGGCATCGATCCGAACTCGACCCGCGCGCTGGTGCATGGCGTGATCAACCACGGCTGGCAGTACAGCGATCCGGCGATGCGCAAGCAGCCGATCAGCTATTTCGGCCCCGGCTCGGGAATCGCGCGCGCTCTGGATTTCTACGACCAGGGGCCGCGCCGCGTCGGCGTGATCGGGCTGGGCGTAGGCGTGTTCATGGCCTGGGGCAGAACCGGCGACACCTTCCGTATCTACGAGCTCGACCCGGACGTAGTGAAGATCGCGCGCGAACAGTTCTGGTACCTTTCGGATTCCAAAGCGAAGATCGAGGTCGTCACCGGCGACGGCCGACTCAATATGGAGCGCGACGCGCCGCAGCGCTTCAATCTGATCTCAGTGGACGCCTTCTCCAGCGGTTCGATCCCGATCCACCTGCTGACCCGCGAGGCGCTGCATGCCTACCGGCGCCACCTCGCGCCAGGCGGTGTGATCGTCTACAACGTCACCAACCGCTTCGTCAACCTGGCGCCGGTGCTCAAGCTGGTCGCTGAAGCCGACGGCATGACGGCCTTGCTCATCAACGACGACCCGTCGGAAGACAAATATTCTGGCACCGCCTATGTGCTGGTGACCGACAACGCGAAACTGCTGGCCGACCCGCGCTTCAAGGACGCCGAGGAGATCACACCGATTCCCGGCCTCACCGCCTGGACCGACGGCTTCAACAACCTGTTCAAGGTGGTGCGCTAACGCACGAGTGCGTTCCTGCCAACGCACGAGTGCGTTCCTCCCCAATTATTCCGGCAAGTCGTCCAGCGCCCCTTCGAGGTGGGCAATGTCGGCCCAGGAGCAGATCTGCCAACCCGAAGGCGTCACTTCGATGCGGTTCAGGCCCGCGTTGGGAATGCCGAAGTCGCGTGGCGCGCTCAGCGGCAGGCCGGTGATGAAGCGGTAGAGCTTGTCGAGCACGCCGCCATGCGTAAACACCAGAACGCGCTCGCCCTGATGACGCTGCACGATGCTGGAGAGGACGGCAATGCTCCTGGCGGAAAAATCCCGCAAGCGCTCTCCAGTGCGAAAGGCGTAATCCGGATCGCGCGCCTCGAAGTGGGCGTAGTCCTCCGGGTAGCGGATTTTCACTTCGGCGTAGGTCAGACGTTCGAAGATTCCATAGTGCCGTTCCCGCAGGTCTTTTTCCAAGCGTATTTTTATGGTCAGTAAATTCGCGATCGACTCCGCCGTCTGCCGCGCGCGCGCGAGATCGCTCGAGTAGATGGCGTCGAAGTGTTCCTCTTTCAGCGCCCCGCCCACCGCCTGCGCCTGCCGCAGGCCGATGGCGTTGAGTGGTATGTCGAGTTGGCCCTGAACACGGTGCGCGGCGTTCCAGGCAGTCTCGCCGTGGCGCACGATGCACAGCTGCGTCGTCATCTCTTGCCCGCTCCCATCCAGGCGATGGCGCCAACCACGACGAAAACGCCGACGATCTGCAGTGGCGCCACCACCTGGCCGAGAGTCAACCAGGCGAGACCCAGCACTGCAATCGGTTCGAAATTGAGCACTGCGGCATTATTCACCGCGCCCAGCCGCGGCAGCAGCACGAAAGTCGAGGTGATCGCAGTACCGTAGAACAGGGTCAACAGCGCCAGCGCGATCCAACCCACGCCATCTGCGGGGAGCGCAAAACTCTGGGTGAGCGTGCCTGCGGCGAGAGTAATCACCGCCACCACACTCATCACCAGAAAACTGCGCAGACGCCCGTCTACCTTACCCAGCCACCGGGTGATGAGAAAAAGCGCAGTGGCAAACGAGATCGAGGCGCCCGAGGCCCAGAGTACGCCAGCGCCAACTTCGGACCAGCGTCCCGCGATGTCGCCGCTCTTGCCCCACACATCGAGGGCGAGCGCCAGGCCGCACAAGACCACCAGCATGGCGTACAGCACACGCCGTGTAGGCCGCTCGCCGCTCGCCAGCCACGAAATCAACGCCAACAGCATCGGGAAAGTCTGAAACGCGAGCAGTGCCAGCGCCACCGGAATCAGCGCCACCGCCGAGTACAGGCAGTAGCTCTGCACCGCGATCAGCAGTCCGATCAACACCGAGTGGGCAAATGTTTTGCCTGGGATTTTTAGGGAAATCCCGTTAAAAAAGAGCAAACCCAGAACAAACAAGGCCGTCCCTGCGGAGCGAAAAGCGACTGCGGTGGTGACGTTGCTGCCGTGATCGAAGGCCACGCGCGCAGCGACGTGGTTGCTGCCGAAAAGGGTGGCAATCGCGAGCAGCAGAACGATCCCCAGCCAACGGGGAATCGGCTGATCGGTCAAGGCTAGCTCAGAGACTCGGGCATCGCTGGGCCCTTCAATCCGTCCTGATGTTGCTTTCCTTGATGACCTTATCCCATTTGCTCATCTCGCCCAGGGTCCACTGCTGCAGCGCATCCGGACTGCTGACCACCAGCTCCATGCCGAGCGTCTCGGTGAGCGTCTTTCTCACCTCCGTCTGGCCCAACACTTTGACCAGCTCGGCGTTGAACTTGTCGATGATCGTCTTGGGCGTTCCCGTCGGAGTGAAAATGCCCCACCAGGCAAACGCCGTCAGGCCGGGGAAACCCTGCTCTATGAGTGTTGGCACTTCGGGCATCGAGGGCACGCGCGCCTCTCCGGTCACCGCCAGCGCACGCATTTTTCCGCTCCTGACCTGCGGCGAGAGCAGGGCCACCGAGCCGATCCCCATCTCGATCTGTCCGCCGAGCACGTTCTGCGTCATCGGTCCGCCGCCCGCGTAGGGAGCGTGGGTCACCTTGAACCCCCCCATCTGCTGCGCCATCACCAGAACCAGGTGGCCGAGGGTGCCATTACCGACCGAGCCGACGCTCACCGACTCCGGTTTCGCCTTCGAGGCGCTGACCACCTCGGCGAAGGTCTTCCAGGGCTTGGCCGCTTGCGTGGCGATGGCATACGGCGCCTTGCCGACCAGCATCACCGGCGCGAAATCCCTGACAGTGTTGAACGGCAGATTCGAGAGCAGCGCAGGGTTGACCGCGTGCGAATCAAAGACAAACACAAAGGTGTAGCCGTCGGCGGGAGACTTGGCGGCAAAGGCCGTACCGATCGAGCCTCCTGCGCCGGGCTTGTTCTCGACGACGAATTGCTGCTTGAGTGCATCCGCAAGCTTGGCGCCCAGCAGCCGCGCCAGCGGATCTACCGAACCACCCGGCGGGAACGGCACCACGAACTTCACCGGCTTCGAAGGCCAGTCCTGGGCGGCTGCAGGTAGCGCGGCGGCCAGCGCCAACAATGCAGCCATCGCAATCAAGGCGGATCGAATCATGGTCTTCTCCTCTGTCGGGTCCGCGCAGTGGCGTCACGAGCGCCGGATCATAAGCGATCTGATGCGCTTGCGGCAGGGGCTTGCTGGTCCGGCTGGTATGCTGTCTGTCCTGGGGCGTGATTAGTCAAATGATCGCAGCGACAGCAAAGTGGCGCCGGATTCTCGATTTCGTGCTCGGCGAAGGCCCGCAAGGCACCCCGCCAGAGCGCGTGCGCTGGCTGATCGTCGAGCAGCAACTGCGCAGCGAGATCCTGATCGGCTGGGTGCAGTTCGCGCTGGTTCTGTTCTTCCTTGTGCTGTACACCCTGTCGGCCAAGACCTCGGAAGGCACCCGCTTTCTTCCGGTGCCCTGGGTGCTGGCCGCATTTATCGGCTTTACCCTGCTGCGACTCGCGGCCGCCCATCGCCGCTGGCTCAATCCGCCGTTGCTGGTGCTCGGCGTGTGCATCGACATGGCGTTGCTGATGGGCCTGATCTGGAGCTTCCACCTGCAGTACCAGCAACCGGCGCCTTTCTACCTCAAGGCGCCGACCCTGCTGTACGTATTCCTGTTCATCGCCCTGCGCGCGCTATGTTTTGAGCCGCTTTACGTCGCTGCGGCAGGAGCTGCTGCTGCCGTCGGCTGGCTGCTACTGCTGGCTTATGCGGCGCTATCGGGCGACATGGTGGTGACGCGCGATTACGTGCATTACATGACTTCCAACAGCGTGCTGATTGGCGCCGAGATTGACAAGGTGATCTCGATCCTGATGGTGACCGCTGTGCTGGTGCTGGGCTTGGTTCGCGCACGCCGCATTCTGTACCGCGCGGTGCTGGATAGCATACTGGCCAAAGACCTCTCTCGCTTCGTTGCTCCGGAAATCGCCGACCGCATTTCCACCTCTGAGAAGGGCCTGCAGCCGGGCGATGGCGAGGTGCGCGAAGCCAGCGTGCTGTTCTCCGACATCGAGGGTTTCTCGACGATTTCGGAAAAGGTTACGCCCGAGCGATTGGTCGCCTTGCTCAACGAGTATTTCGAAGCCGTCTCGGCGGCGGTCGATCAGCATGGCGGCGCGATCACGCAATTTCAGGGCGACGCCATGCTCGTCACCTTCAACGCCATCAAGCCCGACCCCGCTCACGCCGCCAATGCGCTGCGCGCTCGCCATCCAGCAAGCGACGCGCGAACGCGAATTTGGCGGCAACGTGCGCATGCGTACGCGCTGCGGCATCAATACCGGTCGCATCGTGACCGGCGCCGTGGGCGCACGCAACCGGCTGCTCTATACGGTGCATGGCGATGAAGTGAACATCGCCGCGCGCCTGGAGCAGCTCAACAAGAAATACGGCACTTACATCCTGACCACCGAAAGCACGCTGCGCGCCGCCGGCGCCGAATTCGCGTTCCGGCGCGTGGACGAAGTCACCGTGCGCGGACGCGCGGCACCGACCGTGATATACACGCTGCATGATCGTTAAAGCGCTTACTTTCGATACCGGCGGCACTATTCTCGACTGGCACCGCGGGGTCAGCGGTGCGTTTGCCGCGGCCGGCGCCGCGCGTGGCCTGACAGCCGATTGGGCGGCGATCACCAACGAATACCGCCGCCGCTCACTGAAAGGCATCGTCAACGCCGAACATCCCGCCTACAACTTCGACGACGTGCACCGCGCCCAGCTCGACGAAGTGATCGCCGAGTTCAATCTGGAGGCGCTCAGCGCCGCCGACCGCGATGCAATTTGGCGCAGTTGGCACGCGCTGGACGCCTGGCCCGGCTTCGCGGCTGCCGCAGCGCGGATGCGCAAGCGCTATGTGCTGGCCTCCTTCACTTTGCTCACCACAGCGCTGGTGGTGGACGTGTCGAAGAAAAACGGCATCGACTGGGACGTCATCCTCTCCTGCGAAATGATTGGCGTCTACAAGACCCGGCCCGAGGCTTATCGCATCGCGGCGAAATGGCTGGCGCTGGCGCCCGCGGAAATCATGATGGTCGCCTGCCACAATTTCGATCTCGATGCCGCGCGCGCCTGCGGCTACCAGACCGCCTTCGTGCGGCGTCCGGACGAATGGGGCCCCGACGGGCCGCCCGATCCGCAGCCGAATCCCGCCTGCACCCTGGTGGTGGATGACTTCGCGGAGCTGGCGGACAAACTGGGCGCCTGAAGCCTTGAGTGCTTTTTTAATAAGGAAACGTGCATGAAACTTTTCGATCTCACCGGTCGCGTCGCGGTCGTCACCGGCGGCAACGGCGGCATCGGCCTGGGGATGGCGCGCGGCCTCGCCGCCGCTGGCGCCAAGGTTGTGGTGGCGGGCCGCAACGCGGCCAAGAGCGCCGCCGCGGCGCAGGAAATCGGCGGCATCGCCATCGAAGTGGATGTGTTGCAGGAAGCCGACTGCCGTGCGCTGGTGCACAAAACAGTGGCGCAGCTAGGCCGGCTGGACATCCTGGTCAACAACGCCGGCATCAACATCCGCAAACAGCCGCAGGAATACACGCTGGACGAGTGGCGCCGTGTGCTGGACAGCAACCTCACCGGCGCTTTCGTCTGCGCGCAGGCCGCTTACCCGGAAATGCTCAAAGTGGGCGGCGGCAAAGTGATCAACATCGGCTCCATGATGTCGATCTTCGGCGCCTCGTTCACCACCCCTTACGCCGCTTCCAAGGGCGGCATCGTGCAAATGACGCGCGCCATGTCCTGCGCCTGGGCGAAGGACAAGATCCAGGTCAACGCCGTGCTGCCGGGCTGGATCGACACCGAGCTCACGCGCGGCGCGCGCCAGGACGTCGCCGGCTTGCACGAGCGCGTGCTCGCCCGCACGCCTGCCGGACGCTGGGGCGAGCCGGCGGACTTCGCCGGCATCGCGGTGTTTCTCGCCAGTAGCGCGTCCGACTTTCTGACGGGCACTGCGATACCCGTGGACGGAGGATATTCAGTACAAGGCTGAGGTTCTGATCCGGGTTTTCAGTCGGCGACGATGCCCGCGCGCTTCACCACCGGCCCCCACTTCTCGATTTCGGCCTTGACGAAAGCGAGGAAATCTTCGGGCGAGCCTTGGATGACGGTCGCGCCCCGCCCGCTCAGTTGCTCGTGAACCTTGGCATCCAAGGTGCTGCGGTTAAGCGCCTGGTTGAGACGCAGCACGATTTCGCGCGGCGTTCGAGCGGGGGCCACGAGACCAAACCACGAGGTCACTTGGTAGCCTTTCATCCCCGACTCATCGAGCGTCGGCAGATCGGGAAACACCTTCGAGCGCTGCAGGCTGGTGACCGCCAGAGCACGCACCTTGCCCGACTTGATCATCTCCACCTGCGGCGGCAGGTTATCGAACATGAGCTGCGTATCACCGCCGAGCAGCGCCGCGGTCGCAGGCCCGGCGCCGCGAAACGGGATGTGCACGATGAAAGTTCCGGTAAGGCCCTTTAACAGTTCCATCGACATCTGCGGCGAGGTGCCGTAACCGGGCGAGCCGTAATTGAGCTTGCCGGGATTCTTTTTCGCATAGGCGATCAGCTCCGACACGGTTTTCACCGGCAGCGACGGGTTCACCACCAGCACGTTGGGCACCGTGCCGTACTGGCCGACGTAGGTGAGGTCGACGAGCGGTCGGTAGCTGAGCTTCGGATAGATGTGCGGCGAAATTCCGAGTGACGGGTTCCCGAGCAGCAGCGTATAGCCGTCGGGGGCGGCGCGCACCACGGCTTCCGCGCCAATATTGCCTCCCGCGCCCGAACGGTTCTCGATCGCAATCGTACCGCCGAGCTCGGCCTGCAGCCTGGGCTGGACGATGCGCGCCACCATGTCGATCAAGCCGCCGGGCGGATACGGCACGATCACGGTAATGGTGCGCGAAGGGTAGGTCTGCGACCACGCCGTTGCGGCACACAGTGAGATCCCGACTGCGATGAATGCCCTAACCAGCTTGGTCATGATTCTTCTCCGTGGAATTTACTCCGCTATTATCGTCGATCAGGGAGGAAATCAGGCGCCGCCAACGGTCTGGATAATCTCGACGATGTCGCGGCTGCGCTTGACCCTGTCGCCCCATGCGCGGTCGAATTCCGCCACCAGGCGCTTGAGCCCATCTGAGCCCTGAATGGCCCGTACGCCCGCCACGTCGTCGAACTCGTAGAAGGCATAGTGCACGGACGGCTCCATCTCGCTCCAGCCACGCGACGCCCGTTGCGCCTTGAAGGCCTTGAGCGCATCCGGTAGGTGCTCGTCCCGGTACCAGCGGTCGAAGTCGTCTTTCGCGGCCGCATCCACGACCTGGGCACGCACGATAAAGTAGGCTGTCATCTGGTTCTCCCTCTTGGCGTCTGTCGCCTATGGTTGTCAACGAAATCGCAAGCCGCACAAGACCTACCCGGGCGGTGATGGCCTGCAAGTCACATTAGAATGTAAGCACTATGAACGAAAAATACGGCATCGGCCAGCCTGTCCTACGCTTCGAGGATCCCCGCCTGCTGCGCGGCGAGGGACGCTACATCAACGACCTGGTGCTGCCCGGCATGGCGCACCTGACTTACCTGCGCTCGCCGCACCCGCACGCACGGATCGTGTCGATCGACACCGCGGCTGCCAGCGCCGCCCCGGGCGTTCTTGGCGTCTTCACGGTCGAGGACCTGGAGCGCGACGGCGTCGGCACCACGGCGCCCTCTCTCAAGCGCAACCGCGCGGACGGTTCACCGATGTTCTGGCGCGCGCATCCGGGCCTCGCCAAAGGCATGGTGCGCCATGTCGGCGACCCTGTCGCCATCGTGGTAGCGGAAACCCAGGAACAGGCGAAAGACGCCACTGAGCAGATCCTGGTGGAGTACGAGGCGCGCCCCATCACCGACCCGGTCTGGGAGGAATGCCCCGATAACGTCAGTAATGTATTTGAGGTCGGCAACCAAGCGGCCACCGCGGCCGCGTTCGCGGGCGCGGCGCAGGTGGTGAAACGGCACTACAGCGTTTCGCGCGTCCATGCCCAGTACCTCGAGCCGCGTGGCGCGCTCGGGGAATGGGCGCCGGGTGCTGGCCGCTACACCCTGCATTGCGACGCGCAGCACCCGCACCACGTACGGGAACTCCTTGCCCGCTTGCTGAAGGTCGCCGAGCACCAGGTGCGCGTGGTGAGCAACGACGTTGGCGGCGGGTTCGGCGCCAAAGGCTGGGCGCACCTCGAGCACCGGCATGTGCTGTGGCTGGCGCGCAAGCTCGGCCGCCCGGTGAAGTGGACCTGCGATCGCAGCGAAG
Organism: Betaproteobacteria bacterium; assembly: GCA_009693335.1. Lineage (GTDB taxonomy): Bacteria > Pseudomonadota > Gammaproteobacteria > Burkholderiales > SG8-39 > RBG-16-66-20. The sequence continues at coordinate 18,631 of SHXK01000012.1, forward strand.
CGCTGCTTGTGGACGAACACGCGCGCGACGTGACTTCGAGCATTGAGCTCGCTTTCGACGCCGGCCACCGCATCCTCGCTCTGCGCGCACACAACATCAGCGCCCTTGGCGCCTACGTCTCCACCGACCGCAACCTCCTGCCCAGCTTCGCCAATCTGGGCTCGCTCATCGGGATGTACCGGATCCCCGCGGCTTACGTGCACGTCAGTAGCGTGTTCAGCTTCACCAACTGCCTCGCCCCCTATCGCGGCAACGGTCGCCCCGAGGCCATCTACCTGCTCGAACGCCTGATGGACGACGCGGCGCGCGAACTGGGGGTGGATCGGGTGGAGCTGCGACGCCGCAATTTGATTCCCTCCGCGGCGATGCCCTACCAGACCACGCTCGGCTTCACTTACGACTGCGGCGCCTTCGAGAAAGGTATGGACCAGGCGCTGGCGCTGGCGCAGTGGGCGGATTTTTCTTCCAGAAAAGAAGTTTCAAACGCCAAGGGAAAACTTCGCGGCATCGGTCTGGCCAACGCCATCGAACGTGCGGCCGCGCCCGGTATGGAATACGCCGAGATCCGCTTCGAGACTGCCGGCACCGCGACCCTGCTGGTAGGCACCAAGAGCCATGGCCAGGGCCACGAAACCATGTACCGGCAGATCGCCGCCTCGCGGCTCGGCATTCCTCTCGAGGAGATGCGGCTCATTGAAGGCGACACCGATATGCTCGCCTACGGTGCAGGCACCGCCGGTTCGCGCTCGACGGTGATCGGCGGTACCGCGCTGTGCCTCGCCGCCGACAAGGTGATCGCCAAGGGAAAACGCATCGCCGCGCAGTTGCTGGAAGCCGCCGACGCCGACATCGCTTTCGCCCTTGGTCGCTACACCATCGCCGGCACCGACCGCGGCGTATCGCTAAAAGAAGTGGCGCGTGCCTCCTTCGCCTACGCCGCACTACCCAAGGACATGGAGCCGGGCCTCTTCGAGCACGCCACCTTCTCGCCCGCTCAGGAGACCTTTCCGAACGGCACCCACGTCTGCGAAGTGGAAGTAGATCCGCAAACCGGCGCCATTGAGCTCATCAACTATGTGGTCGTGGATGACGTCGGCACCGTCATCAATCCGCTTACTTTGCACGGCCAGGTGGTGGGCGGCATCGTGCAGGGCCTGGGCCAGATTCTCATGGAACAGATCGTCTACGACGCGGAAACGGGACAGCTGCTCACCGGCTCATTCATGGACTACGCCCTACCGCGCGCCGGCGACCTGTGCAACTTCGAGGTCGGCCATAACACCGTGCCAACGAAACTCAATCCGCTCGGCGCCAAGGGCGCGGGTGAAGCCGGCACCGTCGGCGCGCTCGCCGCGGCGATGAACGCCATCGTCGATGCGCTCAGCACCAGCGACATCGATATGCCGACCACCAGTGAGCGCGTCTGGCAGGCGCTACAAAAGAGGCCTGTCAGTTCGCGGTAATGCGCGCTTCCTTCACCACCCGGCCCCAGGTCGCGTATTCGCGCTCAAGGTATTTCGCCAGCGCCTGGCTGGTTCCAGGCATCGGTTCCATGCCATGGCCAAGCAGCTGCTCGCGCACTTCCGGGACTGACATCACCTTCACCAGTTCCAGGTTCAGGCGTGCGAGGATTTCCTTCGGCGTCTTGGCGGGCGCGACGTAGGCGTACCAGTTGGTCGCCTCGTAGCCCGGATATCCCTGCTCGGCGATGGTCGGCACTTCGGGCATCGCCGGTGAGCGCTGCGCGCCAGTGGTCGCCAAAGCGCGCAGCTTACCGGCCTTCACGTGGGCGCCGGCCGAAGCCGGGGTCGCGAATACCGCCGCGATCTGCCCGCCCAGCAGGTCGGTAACCGCCGGGCCGCCGCCCTTGTAGGGAACGTGCACGATGTCGATCTTCGCCACCAGGCGGAACAATTCTCCGGCCAAGTGGCCCAGGTTGCCAACACCGGAGGAGCCGTAGTTGATCGTTCCGGGCTTGGCCGCCGCGAGCTTGACGAATTCAGCGAGCGTATGCGCCGCCACCGACGGATGCAGCACCAGCACATTGGGAAACACCACCGCCATGGTGATGGGCGCCAGATCGCGCAGCGGCTCGTACGGAGGTTTCGGCAGCAGGTGCGGCGTGATCGCCATCGAGCCGATCGAAGCCAACAGGATCGTATGTCCGTCGGGCGCCGCCTTCACCACCAGGTCGGTCGCGATGTTACCGCCGGCGCCCGCTTTGTTCTCGACCAACACCGGCTGCCCGAGGTTTTCAGCGAGTCTCTTGGCAATGATGCGCGAGGCGGTGTCGGTGCCACCGCCCGGGGCGAAGCCAACGACCATGTTAATGGGCCGGCTTGGATAAGGCACCTGGGCCGCCGCGCCGCCCGCGACCGCGGTTGCCAACGCCATCCAGAGTAATTTTTTCATGCGCATCGGCAGCATCGCCCAAATCGGCGGTGTCAGTTCTGATTTCATGGTCGCTCCCTGCGTTGCCTGAAAGACGCAGCTTACTCCCTGGGCCATGCGCCAGGACATTGCGCGGTTACGTGCGGGGTTACGTACGTTACATCTGGCAACACTTCATTACCAAAAATGTCCGCCTGTCGTTAAATGCTGCAGGACTGGGGTAGCATGGGCTTCTTTGTTATTGAAAAGTGGACAACATGAGTGGTGAGGGAGAGTCCGTAGCGGCGTCAGTAACAAAACCCACTGCCCCCCGGCGGTCGATCCCATCGAAGAACTGGCGAAGAAAATTTTCATCGAGCTCTCCGCACAGGTGCATGCGCAAGCCGGCGAAAAACCCGAGCACAAGAAGCTGGTCGAAGTGAGCTTCCGCCTCGCCGAGGCGTTCCAGGCCGGCAATCTCGAGTTCAACACCGCCGCGCGCGCGCCGACGCAAAAGCCAAAGCCAGCGTGGACGTGAGCAAAATCGAGATCGACTTCGGCGCGATTAGCAGCAAGAAATAGCGGCAGCAGAAATAAGCACCGCGCTTGCCTATCCATCGCCCCTAGCCGCGCTCTAGCCTTGCGAACCTGAGGCCCGCAGCGGGCCGTCACTACGGTATTCTGCGGTTACCTGTGAAACGCATCTTCTACGGCTGGTGGATGGCCGGCGCCGGCAGCCTGATGCAGTTCGTGCAGGGCACCCTGCTGCTGCATTCGTTCGGCGCCTATTTCGCGGTGCTGCGCGACGACCGCGGCTGGTCCAAGACCGAGCTCTCAGGCGCTGCGGCCCTGCACCAGGTCGAGGCCGCGATCCTCGGCCCGCTGCTCGGTTGGTTCATCGACCGCTTCGGACCGCAGTGGGTGATTCGCATCGGGGTCCTCATTTTCGGTGCGGGCTTCATGCTGCTCAGCACCATCGATTCACTGCTCGCTTTCTACGGCGCCTTCATCGTCACCGCCCTGGGCGCCAGTCTGTGCGGTTTCTTTCCGCTCAACGTGGCGCTGATCCACTGGTTCGAGAAGAAACGCGCCCGCGCGCTCTCCTCGATGCAAATCGGCATGGCGGCGGGGGGCTTGTGCGTGCCACTGGTGGCTTGGGCGCTCGCGACCTGGGGCTGGCGCGCCACCTCTTTTGCCTCCGGCATCATCATCATCGCGCTGTGCCTGCCGCTTTCCTTCGTCATCCGCCGCCGACCCGAAGACATGGGTGAAGTGATGGATGGAGTCGGGTCCAGGCCGTCCGATTCGATTGCAACATCGGAAAACGAAAATGCTGCATCCACACGTGATTTCACCGCGCGCGAGGCGCTGCGCACACCGGCGTTCTGGCTGATTTCGCTGGGCCACGGCTTCGCCCTTTTCGTGGTGATGGGCGTCAACACGCACGCCATCATCCACATGAAGGAAGGCCTGGGCTACACCATTGAGGCTGCGGCCCTGGTGATCACCCTGCAGACCGTGGCGCAGCTCTGCGGCGTGGGCGTCGGCGCCTGGGTTGGTGACCGCCTCAACAAACGCCTCATGTCCGCCGCGTGCATGCTCGGCCACATGGGCGGGTTGCTGTTCCTCACCTACGCCAGCAACGTCGCCATGGTGGTCGCCTATGCGCTGCTGCACGGCGCCGCCTGGGGACTGCGTGGACCGATGATGCAGGCGATCCGCGCCGACTACTTTGGCCGCAGCGCCATCGGCATGATCCTCGGGCTGTCTTTCCTGATCATGGTCATCGGCCAGGTGGGCGGCCCGATGATCGCCGGCATCATGGCCGACATCACCGGCAACTATCGCGCAGGCTTCACCACCCTGGCGTTACTGGCAGGCTTGGGCTCGGTCTTCTTCTTGCTCGCCAAGCGGCCGCCACGGCCGATGCTCATCACCGGCGCCGCAAGGTAGTCCAGCTTGCCAGCTGCGCGACGACCAACAACTGCGCGACCACCGACAACAGAAGCGCGGCCGAATAGCCCCGCGCGTCCCAACCGCCGGCTGCGGCTCGCGGCCACAGGTCGAGGATCCAGCCTATCGCCGCCTGCAACAGGAACGCGCCGAGCAGCGTCAGCGTGTTAATAGCGGTCGATACGCGACCCATCTGCTCAGCCGGAAACATCTGGCCGACGGCGATATAACCCGTCGGCCCGCCCGCGCCGAAAAAAGCGAATAGAACCCAGAGCACGGTGACTGCCGTGGGGCTCGAGGGCTGCAGGATCAAGCCGACCTGCGCGGCCAACAATCCAGCGAAGCAGATCCCTGGTACCAGCAGCCCCGAGCGACCGCGCGCCTGCGCGCGACTGCTCGCTTGCCCGCTCAACAGGGTGCCTGCGGTCATGGCCAGCGTGTAAAGCAGCAGCGTGTGCGCCCGTGTCGGGCCATCGTAACCGGCGACGTCGCGCAGCCAGGGCCCAGCCCACAGGCCCAGGTAAGTGAAGTTAAGGATGGACAGCATCGCCACGGCCGGCGCAAAGCGCCAGAACATGCGCGAGCCGAGGATCTGCCCCATCACCGCAAGCTCGGCCTGGAGGCCACGGCGCACTGCCGGCCGGGGCTTGTCGCGCACCGAGGCGTAGATCCAGAGTGCCACTACCACGGACAGGCCTGCGAGCAGCCAGAACACGCCGCGCCAGCCGAGCATCGGCAGCACCGCCTCGACCGGCGCGGTGGTGAGTACGCTGCCCAGCGTCGCCACCGCCATCGCCAGCCCGGTCATGCCTGCCACCTGCGCGGGCGCGAACCACTGCGTGTTCGCTTTTAGGATCGCCATCAGGCCGGCCGAGATGCCCACCCCCAGGATCACGCGCGCGACGGAGAATCCGGCCAGCCCGTCGGCGAGCGCGAACACGGCGAAACCGACCGCCGCGACCAGACTCAGCGCGGCCTGGATACGGCGCGTGCCGAGCATGTCGAGCGCCATGCCGACCGGCAATTGTGCGGCCGCGTAGGCGGCGAACATGCATGCGGAGAGTAGGCCGAGTTGGCTCGCCGAAAGTGCAAATTCCACCGCCAGCACCGGGCCGATAATCGCCATCACCGTACGCGAGGCCTGATTGAGAAAATTCAACGCCGCCAGCGGCAGGGTGACCCTCAGGAACAAGCCGTAACCGGGGTTCATGCGCGGCGCGGCGTCAAGCGGCAGCCAACTCCGGGCCCGCCAGGTAGTCCTCGTAGGTGCCGCGGAAGTCGACCACGCTTGCCGCGCCACCCGAGGCGCCGGGTCTCAACTCGAGAATGCGCGTGGCCAGAGACGATACGAACTCGCGGTCGTGCGAAACGAAAATGAGCGTCCCGCTGTATTTGTCGAGCGCGGTGTTGAGAGACTCGATGGATTCCATGTCGAGATGGTTGGTTGGCTCATCGAGCAGCATCACATTCGGCATGTTCAGCACCAGCTTGCCGATCAGCATGCGCTGCCCCTCGCCACCCGAAATGACCTTGAGCGACTTCTTTTGCTCGTCACCCGAGAATAAGAGCTGCCCAAGCGTCGCGCGTACGATCTGGTCGTCCTGCTCGCGGTCGAGGCGGCGCCAGCGGCCGAGCCAGTCGGCGAGACACTCTTCTCCATTTTTTCCATCGCCCTTGAATTCGTCCGCCGGATCCTGCGGCCAGTAACCCAGGCGCGCCTTCTCCGCCCACTTGATGGTGCCCGCGCTGGCCTCCAGATTCTGCGCCAGACAGCGCAGCAGCGTGGTCTTGCCGATGCCGTTGGGGCCGATGATCGCCACCTTCTCGCCCGCCTCGATGGAGAGGTTGAGGTTATTGAGCAGATTTTTGTCGCCCCAGGATTTTGAAAGATTCCTGACTTCAACCGCCAACCGATGCAGCTTCTCCTTCGGATCGACCAGGAAGCGGATGAACGGATACTGCCGGCTAGAGGGCTTCACGTCCTCCACTTTCAACTTTTCGATCATCTTCATGCGCGAGGTCGCTTGGCGCGCCTTGGCCTTGTGGGCGCGGAAGCGCCGCACGAACTCCTCGAGATCGGAGATGCGGTCCTTGGCGCGCGCGTTGGCGTTTTGCTGCTGCTGCTTGGCCAGCGCCGAGGCTTCCATATAGTCGTCGTAACTACCCGGGTAAACGCGGATGGCGCCGAAATCCACGTCCGCCATATGCGTGCAAACGCTGGAGAGGAAGTGCCGGTCGTGCGAGATGATCACCATCGTACTGGTGCGTCGGTTCAGCACATCTTCCAGCCAGCGGATGCTATTGATGTCCAGGTTGTTGGTCGGCTCGTCCAGCAGCAGGATTTCCGGGTCACCAAAGAGGGCCTGCGCCAGCAGCACGCGCAGCTTCCAGCCCGGCGCCACCGCGCTCATCAATCCCTGGTGCTGGGACGTCGGCACGCCAAGACCCAGCAGCAACTCACCCGCCCGCGCCTCGGCCGTGTAGCCGCCGTACTCCGCGTACTTGGCCTCCAGGTCCGCCGCACGCAGAAACTCCGCCTCCCCCGCCTGCGCATCCGCATAGATCGCGTCGCGCTCGCGCATCGCCGCCCACATCTGCGCGTGGCCCTGCAGCACCACGTCCAGCACCCGCTCGCTCTCGTAGGCGAACTGGTCCTGACGCAGCCGCCCCAAGCGCTCGTTGGTGTCAATTGCCACGGTCCCTGCGGAAGGCTCGAGCTCCCCACCCAAGATCTTCATGAAGGTGGATTTGCCGCAGCCGTTGGCGCCGATCAGGCCATAGCGGTTGCCGCCGCCGAATTTCACGGCGACGTCCGAGAATAGGGGCTTGGCCCCGAACTGCATGGCGATACCGGAGGCGACGATCACGAGGATTCCAGAAAGGAAAAACCAGCTGCAGCCAGCTTGCGCAGCTTAACTACGGGGACTAACGGCGAGCGCGGATTGTAGCAGCCTCACTTATCCTCCAGGAGAACTAGCCTTGTAGTCACATTTTGTTCAGGGCGAAGCCACCGGCGGACGGGCGCCAAGCCGTGCCGCGCGGCGCGACAGGTTCGCGTCAAAGCTTAGAAATTTCTCGGTGCGCTCGCTCAGCGCCAGATGGAATGCGTCCGCGAAGTCCAGACCGGACTCCATCCAGTCGAGCGCGCGCCGCACCGCATCTGCATGCTGCGCATGAGCGCGCGGCAGGGCGACTATCTTGCGCAGCGCCGAAGCGATCTCGGCGCGTGTCGCCTCCCGGGCGGCCAGCACCCAAGTGAGCTCGAGCAGGACGGTCACCGGGATAAAGAAGTCCTCTTCGGCCTCGAGTGCCGCGATCGACCGCCGGTGCTGATCCGGGTCGTCGGCGAGCACGAAGCGCGCGAGCACGTTGGTGTCGACGCCGATCACGGGCGCCTCCGCGTCCGGCTCTTGGTGCGTTGGTCATCGGCAAGCACGGCGGCCATGATCGACGCCGCCTCGTGCGCCGTGGACATGCGTCTGCCGCGGTGGGCGAGTATCCCCGCCAAACCCCGCACCCGCTCCACGTGGTCAGTCGAGCGGACCGAAACCTTGAATACCTTGCCGGACAGCAACTCGACCTCGAGTTCGGTGCCGCTGCGGATGCCGAGCGCTTCGCGCACCAGCTTGGGGATGACCATCTGTCCCTTGCTCGAACTGCGAGTGGATTCCATGACGCCCCGGGCTTATAGAGTAAGACGAATAGGTAAGACGATACGCCCTACGACCCGGCCGGTCAATCCCCGCCGCGCCCGACCTCCCCACTTCCCCAAGCGCGCCAGCCCGGGAGCAGCGGGAAGTAGAGCCCTCTTCGTTCCGCCCCCAGCACCACCGCGTAGGCGTCAAGTTGCCCCTGGTAGCGTTTGCGCTGCGCCTCGAGAAAAACCTCCGGGTCGCCGCCTTCATGACGGCCGGTCTTGAAATCCACCACCCAGAGAACCCCGTCCACGTCTCTGAAGCAGCGATCCACGACGTAGCTTCTTTCCGGCGTGCGTATCCTGTGTTCGTTTTTCGATTCGGCATGCGCGCCCAGCACCCAGCGGCCGCGTTCATCCGCGAGGGTGTTCTGCAGCGCCGTGATTACCAGAGCGGACGCGACCATCAGTTCCGAGGTTTGAACCCCGTGCCGTTCAAGCGCCTTCTTGAACCGTGGCCCCAGCAACGCAACCCGCTGCGCATCCCAGCCCTTCAATTCATCCTCCGCGATCCGCTGTAGCCACCGATGTACGACGCTGCCAACGTGCCGGGCGCTTTCGCCGGCCCAGGAGAATTCGATTTCTTCGGCAGCCTCACGGCCTTCGGGCGGGGCGTCCCAGGCGGCGGGCGGCGGCGGCGGCGGGACGCTGTAACTCGCCGGCAGGCGGCGCAGGCTGGCGAGAGGTAAGGCGGGGCCCTGGGGGGTGGTTCCTTGCAGGGGTGCAGGTTCTGCGTTGACGGGCACGGGCGGAAAGTACTGCGCGGCTTCTAACCAGACTTTGGCGAGGAGCGAGCGCTTGTTGGGCGGTCTGATGGCGCCCTCTTTGTCCGTGGTGGCGCAAGCGAGCAGGTGCAGGCGGTTCCTGGCACGGGTGGCGGCGACGTAGAAAAGGCGCCCGGCTTCGAGGTCTTCGGCTTGCTTGTCGAGGTTACGGACATAGTCGTAGAGCGGTTCTTTGCCGGCGCCGGTCGCATTGATAGGGGCAAGTAAAAGGTCAGTTCCCCGCTGGCGCGTGGACGACAGGGCTTTCCACGCCAACAAGGGCCGCTCGCCGACGCGGGGCGCGCGATCGAGGCCGGGAACGATGACGGTGTCGAACTCGAGGCCCTTGGCCTTGTGGATGGTCATGATCTCCACGGCGTCGGGGCCGGCGCCGACATCAGGTAGGGCCCAGAGCTTTTCCAGTTTGTCTTGGAGTATTTTCAACTCAGGCAGACCGCCCGCTACTTCCAGACGCTCCAACTCGTCGAGGAAAATTTCGGCGTCTTCCAGGTCCGTGGCTTCCTGTACGCAGGCCGGGCCGCCAAGGGCGAGCCAGGCGCCTTCCACGCGCACGCGCAGGCTGCCGCGCAGGCGGTTGGCGATCGCGGGCGCAAGGACTTCGCGCAAGCGCGTGAGAGAGGGAAACCTAGGCCAAGGCGCGTCCTGTATGAGTTGCCATATGGTGTGTTCATTCCTGTTTTCAAATAAAAAACTCAATTCGGATAATTCCAAACCAAGCCAAGGCGCCCGCAGGATTGCCAGCCAGGCGACACGGTCGGCGGGGTGCAAGAGCGCGCGCGTGAGCGCGTAAAGATCCTGCACCACCTGCTTCTCGCTCAGCCGCTCGATCTCCACGGCGCGGTAGCGGATGCCCGCGTCCTTCAGCGCGGGCACGATGGCGTCCAAGTGGCTGCGGTTGCGCACCAGGATCGCGACCTTGCCCGTCGCTTCCTTCACCAGCTGAACGACTTTGGGGGCTTCCAACTCACGCTCATAAAAGCAATGCCAGGTGACTGCGGCGCCGGGTTGCGCCGGCTTGTGGGCGCTGGCGGGAGCGTAAGGCACCGCGCCGGCGGCTTGCTCGGCATGCGAGGGAAAGACGTTTGGGAAACAGCCGTTCACCCAGTCCACGATGCCTGCCTGGGAACGGAAATTGGTGCTGAGCGTCAGCGCTTCGAGATGCACGCCGCCCAGGCCCTCGTGCCAGGCGCGCAGGAACAGGCCCACCTCAGCTTCGCGGAAGCGGTAGATGGACTGCATCGGATCACCAACGCCAAACACAGTGCGGCCATCACCCTCCTGCCAACCAGCGGTGAGGCGCTCGAGCAGCACCCACTGCGAGACCGAGGTGTCCTGGAACTCGTCGACGAGGAGGTGGGAAATTCTGGCGTCCAGAGACAACAGGAGCTCGCTCGGATCGTCGGCCGAGCCCAGCGCCCGCAGCGCGCCGTGGGCGATCTGCGTGAAATCCACTTCGTTACTGAGCGCAAACTCCGCCACCAGTTGTTGCACGGCGGGAATCAGCAGCGTGAGGATCGCTGCCAGCGCCTCCCACTGCGTGTCATCGTACTTGCTAAGGGGCATGGCGAGCAGCGCCTTGAGCGCGCGGCGCAGCGCTTCATTACCGACCATGTCCGCAGGCGCGGGCTTGGGCCTTTTACGCCATTCGCCTGACTGGATCAGAACTTCCCTCGCAAATTCTTCGGAACAACGCGGATCAATTTTCCTGGCGGCAGAAAGAAGTCTCTGCCTTTCAGTAAGCAAAACCGCTTCCAGTTGCGCGCGGGTGGGTGGATTACCGGCGTTGCGCAGCCACTGGTCGCGCTTGGCGAGCATGGCGGCGAGCAGTTGGGCGGCCACAGCGAGGTCATTGTCGAGGTGGGCGAGGATTTTCTGGACTTGGGGATTGTCGAAAGAAGACAAAGTCCTGAGCGCCGCTTGGCGGTAGAGATGCGCCGCGTCCTCGACGATGTCTGGCTGCGCACCGAAGCGCGCGAGGATCGGCATTTGCCGGGTGAGCGAGGCGCAGAAAGCGTCCATGGTCATAATGCGCAGGCGATGCCCGATTTCCCCGGTCCTGGACGCGAGCTCAGGCGTTTTGGGCAACTGCTCCAGCACGCGCTTACGCATTTCCGCGGCGGCCTTGCGCGTGAAGGTGATGGCGAGGATTTCTTCCGGCTTCTGGACAATGGTCAGGAGCTTGAGATAACGGTTGACCAGCAACGTGGTTTTGCCCGAGCCCGCTGGCGCCTGCACGATGAACGAGCCGCTGTGCTCCAGGGCGCGGATGCGAACGGACGCGTCGGCGATCATCGGTATGGCCGGTACGCTGCCTGCCCGAGACTAGAAGCGCCGCCTAAGAAGTTCATTCGCCTTCTTCCTCTTCACTTTCCACCAGCGCATTCAGCTGCTCGTGCACGCGGCACAGCGGCTGCAGGTCGCAGTGGCGGCAGGTCTGCAAGCCCCGCTTCGGGTCCACGCGCGCGTCCCCCCCGGCAAAGCCCGAGGCCAGGGCTAGGAGTCCCGCTTGCCAGCTCGCCATCAGCCCGCTCCAGGACTTGGCTTGCTTCACGCCTGGAATTTCCTTTTCCTGCAGGGAAAAACCGGCGAATTTCATGTCTCCGGGCTGCAGCTTGGCGAACGCCACCGCCGACACTGGCTCTTTTGCAGTAACGACGTAAAGGGGCAACTGCGGTTCGTCAGGCCGCTCGCCCAGCCAGCTATTGGGCGTCGCGCGGCCGGTCTTGTAGTCGATCAATACGTGCGAGCCCCGCGCTTCACCTTCCAGCAGTCTGTCCATGCGATCGATGCGGCCGGAGAACGACAGGCCGCCAATGGCGAGCGCTCTTGTTTCTTCTATCTGCACGACTTCAAAAGGCTGCCGTAGTCGTTCGAGCTCCAGCCAGTCGCCCGCCAAGCAAATCAACCTTTGCTTCTCCATCTCGGCGAAACGGCCTTCCAGGCCCAGTTCCTTGACCGCGTTGGCGGCCGATTTTTCTATGGCGGGCATGACCTCTCCCGAGAGTGAAGCACTGGTCTTCAATTCCTTCCAGATTCCGGCCATTAGCGCGTGCAGCAGCTGGCCGCGCTCCAGCGCATCCAGCCCTGCCGTAGGAGTCTCCAGACCTTGCGCGCCGAGACGGTGTCGGGCGAAGGCGCGGAACGGGCAAGCCGCCTGGTCGGCCAGCACCCGGGTGCCGCCTTTGAGCGTTGCGGAATTCAAAGGCGTCGCTTGGCCATCGGCAATGTTTTCAATTTTTCTGGATTGAAAAATCGAAAGACGCCAGGATAAAAACTCCTCAAATTCGACTTTTCCTTCAGGCACCGATGCAATCAGCGGACTGGGCAAGAGGTCACGGTCCTTTTCCCTTTCCGGATAGGAGAACACCACCTCCGTGGCGGCGCCCAGCCAACCCTCGGTGATGCGCCGGTCGAGGGCGAGCGAGGTCTCGGCCGCCGCTGCCGGGATGCCCGCTTGCTTCTGCAACGCCACCGGCAGAAAGGGATGGGCGCGCACGGCGAGCGGCCAGGCGTCTTCGCTGAGACCGCTTACCCACAGGCAATCGAAGGACAGGCCCGCCGACTCGAGGATGCCGGCCACCTGAATGGGCGCAGTAGGCGTCTGCGGCTGGAACAGGGTGTCCGCGCAGATTCTGCGCAACTGCCTCAGGGCTTGGTGGCAGGAAATCCTCCCGGATACGAGCCCTAATCGCGCCAGGTCGGCCAAGGCCTCGTTGAACTTGGCGCGCGCCTGAAATTCGCCCCCATCGAGCGTACGCTCGCCCGGGAAACCGGCCGCCTCCAGCAAGGCTGTGAAATGCTGCGCCCAGAAGAACGGCGTGTTTTCCTTTCCCTGGATGCTGTTCTGCAGAGTGAACAGGTTTTCGAGCGACGAGCGCAGAACCGGGCAGCCGGCTACCGCGGAGATCAGCCTGGGCAGCGTCAGGCGCGGCGGCAGTTTGCCGCGCAGAGTCGCATCATGCACCGCCCGAGCGGCGAATTCGGCTTGCGCGCCGCCGATGAAGGGCGAGCGCATGAGTTGACTGACGCTTTCAAAGGAAATCTCTCCCCCGGCAAAATCAAGGATGCCAAGGGCAAAAGACACCAGCGGAAATTCTTCCAGCAGCTCGCCGATCGAGATATCGAAGGGCATCGCTAGTCCGGCAGCAGCGGCATCCGCTTGGGACCTCGGCACGTTCCAGCCGGGATGCAGCACATTTGAAAACACTCGCACGACTTCCTTGCGCCGCAGCTGCAGGCCGGGCACCACCACACCGATGCGTGTCGCTCCCGCTTCCAGCCGCGTGCGCGCCCACTGTGCCGCGGCTTCGAGTTCGTGATGGGCGGAGGGAAAAGCGATTTTTGTAACTTGCGCATTTTTTGTTGCCGCACGACAGGCAAGCACTTCAAACCCCGTGAAAAATTTCCTCGTCTGCGGCGGCAGGATGTCGAAGCCGTAAGCCACCAGCAGTTTTGGCTTTTTGCCTGCGTGTTTCAATACCACGTCGGTAAGCGCTGCTGCGTCGACAAAACCGCCTTGGTCCACCCGCCGTTGGTACTCCTGCGCCCATCCGGCGTAGGCTTGCGTGTCTTCGTTGCCCAGGAATTTCATCGCCGCGGAAAAAGCGGCGCCCTCGATGCGCCAGGCGTGCGCCAAGCGCCAGGCATCGGCGCAGTCCGCCGCAGCCCGACCGACCGACAGCAGCGGCTGGCCCGCGAGCACCGCTTCCCAGAGCGCGTGCTCCTGGACGGGGGCAAGGAGCCGCGGCAGGTCGGCGGCCCCATCTGCGTACAGCGCATCCTCGTAGAGCCGCTCGACGAAGGTGCTGACAGGCAAGATGTCCGCGTCGTCCCATACGGCAAGATTTTTATTTGACTGAAAAGAATCAAATTCGGACTTCAACACCTGGGCCAAGCGCCGGTTGGGCGTGACCACGGTGATACCCGCGGCGTGGCCGCTGGCCAGGCTGGCGAACAGCTGGTGCTTCTCGATACTGGGAAATTCGCCCGGCATGCAAATCGATGATAGCTCGCGGTGCGACGGCGGCGGCTTAGCTCATCACCGTTCCAGCAGGTGCTGCTTTTCTTTGACTTTGGCCCAGTCGTCAGCGTCCGGAGGGCCGGGCTTGCGTTCGATGATCGGCTGCCATTGCGCAGCCAGTTCCTTGTTAAGGGCGATCCAGCTCTGCTGGCTGTCCGGCACGTCGTCCTCGGCGAAAATCGCCTCGACCGGACACTCGGGGACGCACAGGGTGCAATCGATGCATTCGTCGGGGTCGATCACCAACATATTGGGCCCCTCCCGGAAGCAGTCCACCGGGCAAACGTCCACGCAGTCAGTGTACTTGCACTTGACGCACGACTCGGTGACGATATAGGCCATTTTATCTATAAGGACAATATAATCAATATGTTAGCACAGAACTACCGACTGGCCTCATAATATCGTCTCCTGTATTACCCCCTAATGAGGTGTCATGAGCAGTTCAGCTATTCAGCAAGTGACGGATGATAGTTTTGAGCCAGAGGTCCTCCAATCCGAGGTCCCGGTGCTGGTGGATTACTGGGCCGAATGGTGCGGCCCCTGCAAATCGATCGCCCCTATCTTGGAAGCTGTGGCCAAGGAATACGGTGGTCGCCTCAAGATTGCCAAGATCAACGTGGACGAGAACCAGTCGACGCCTGCCAAGTTCGGCATCCGCGGCATTCCCACTCTGATGCTGTTCAAGAATGGCAACGTCGAAGCGACCAAGGTTGGCGCGCTGTCCAAGTCCCAACTCACCGCTTTCCTTGACAGCAATATCTAAACACCCTACTCTCTGAGTTGTAACCGCGCCGGATTGGACGACGGCGCGGCGGCAGGTTCCCGGCGCTGGGTCAAGCGCATCTTCCTTCAGAAGAAATCGGCAGCAGCACCGGCCGTATTCTATTTACGCATCACTTCATACTCTCCGCGGCAAAGCTGACCACATGCAACTCTCAGAACTCAAGAATCTCCACGTCTCGGAACTGCTCGAACAAGCGACCAGCAACGGTGTCGAAGGCGCCAACCGGATGCGCAAGCAGGATCTCATCTTTGCCATGCTCCAGACGCAGGCGAAGAAAGGCGAATCCATTTTCGGCGACGGCACTCTTGAAGTGCTACCCGATGGCTTTGGCTTCTTGCGCTCGCCCGACACCTCCTACCTGGCAAGCGCC
>SHXK01000105.1 GCA_009693335.1 Betaproteobacteria bacterium
TTCTTGCGGGGCTTGGGGTTCGGTTCGTCAAGTTTGGGCGGCGCTGCGTGTACGACCGGGTTGACCTGGACGCCTGGCTCGAGGACTATAAGCGCCGAGGGCGGGCCAGAAAGGAGCATTTTTCATGGCCCGTGAAAGCGGACTCTACCAGCGACGGGACTCTCGTTTCTGGTGGGTCGATGTCGTACTGCCCAACGGCAGACGCCTATGCGGAAGCACTAAAGCCGAGAGCAAGAAGGATGCGCAAGCCTACGTTGCGAAGCTAAAGCACGAGGCTTACGAGCAAGGCCATCTCGGCGTTAGGTCGCCCCGCACGTGGCAGGAAGCCGTTGTACGGTATCTCTCGGTTAAGGCGAATCTGCGGAGTATCGAGGACGTAAAGCGTATTTGTCGCAAGCTTGATGCATATTTTGGCGAACTCACGCTGAACCAGATCACTGGCGATAAGATCTGGGCGGTTGTCGAGGGCGAGCTGAAGAAGGGCAACAAGCCTGCAACGGTGAATCGATACCTCGCCCTGATGCGCTGCCTCTTGCGCATGGCACGCGATGAGTGGCAGTGGATCGTGGCGTTTCCGAAGATTCGGCTGCTTGGTGGCGAAGTCGCGCGCGACCGCTGGCTGACAAGGGAAGAAGCAAACCGCTTGATCGCGGTCTGCCCTTCTCACTTGGCGGCGCTGGTGCGGTATGCGCTTGCGACGGGTTGCCGGGCGCGGGAGATATCGGGTCTGGAATGGAATCGTGTTGACCTGGAACGCAGAACAGCCTGGCTGGACCAGACCAAGAATGGAACGCCGCGAGGCGTCCCGCTTAATGGTGACGCGGTTGCCGTGCTGGAAGAGCAGCAGGGCAAACATCCGCAGTACTGCTTTACCTATCTAGGCAAGCCGATACGCTGGGAAATGAGCAACAGCGCTTGGCATACCGCACTAGGCAAGGCAGCGCTCAAGGATTTCAGGTTCCACGATCTCAGGCATACCTGGGCCTCGTGGCATCGGCAGGCGGGAACGTCGACCGATGAGCTGAAGGACTTGGGTGGATGGAAGTCTCGCGTGATGGTTGACCGCTATGCAAAGTTCGCAACGGAACACCTAGCGGTCGCAGCTGCCCGCATTGAATGCGGGCGAGGCGGAAACGTAGCCCAGTTCCCTACGTTTCCCCTACGTTCCGAAAAAAGAAGGGCTAGCACGTAGCTAACTCTTTGATTATTGGTAGGCCGTGCCGGATTCGAACCGGCGACCAACGGATTAAAAGTCCGCTGCTCTACCAGCTGAGCTAACGACCCATGGGGAGAATGCTGGAAAGGGGGCAAATTTTATCAGGCCTCGCGGGTCATTCGCCAGTATTGCCACTTCATGGTCGCCGCCGCGCCGGCGATGATCGCCACAAAAGTCATCAGCGAACCCACGGCCAGAGTGGAAATCCCTGAAATCCCCTGTCCGATGGTGCAGCCGAGCGCGGTGACACCACCGAACCCCATCAACAGACCACCAATGATGTGCATGCCGGTGTCTTCGGCATCGCGGAAGCCCTCCCAGCGGAATTTCCGCACCGCCAGCGCGTAGGCAGCCGACCCGGCGATCACACCCGCCGTGCTGGCGATGCCATAGGTGATGATCTTTGACTTATCGGTCCAGAACATCAGGTATTCGAGCGACCAAGCTAGCGGCGCAACGAAGGAAAAAGCCTCCATCCGCCCACTGTTGGTGGCGACGAACGCCTCTTGCAGGGTCTGCGGGTCTTCCGCGAGGTAGCCGATCCGGCCGCTCACGACCCAGCCGCCGACCACCACCAGTCCGGTCACCACCCCGCCCAGCGTGTGGTCGAAATTGGCGCGGAAGTCCCTGGCGCCGTAGGCATAGGCAATCAAGCCGCCACCCAAGACAAGGGACAGGAACAGGATCAGGGAATTTCTCGAAACACCGGAAACAGCGGCAATCAGGGACGGCAGGTCCTGGCCTGTGGATAAGTTGAGCACCGCTTTCTCCAGCACCCCGACCCGGAATGTGCCCAGGATGCCGCGCAGAGTCATGTAGGCCGCGATGCCGGCAATCACGAACACCACCAAGGATTTGAGGTTGCCAGCACCGATCCTGATCAAGGTCTTGGAGCCGCAGCCCGAGGCCAGCGTCATGCCGATGCCAAACAGGAACCCGCCCACGAGGTAGGACAACCAGGTGAAGTTCGGCCCGGGATAGATGGATTTCGATAGATCCACCACGCCGGCAAGCTGCAGGCCGTTGGCGCCGAGGATGGCGACGCCGATCGCCAGCAGCCACATCCGCATGCGGTTGAGGCTCCCCATGTTGACCCAGTCGGAGACCGCGCCCATGGTGCAGAAATCAGTTTTGTTGCCGACCGCGCCAAATACGAAAGCGAGCGCGAACGCACCCCAGGCGACATAGGGCGCGAGTTGGGACGCGGTTGGTTCCATCAAGTCAGTGCCATCAGGCTCGAGTGTAGCGCGTGCTATCCACGCTTCCCGCGGCCTCGAAACCCGCCTTGCGAATACGGCAAGCGTCGCAAACAGCGCAGGCGCGGCCCTCGGCATCGGGTTGATAACAGGACACCGTCATCGCCGGATCGACGCCGAGTTGGAGCGCGAGCTGCACGATCGCCGCCTTGGGCAAATGTAGCAGCGGGCCGCGTACCTCGATCCTCCGGCCTTCGACCGCCGCTTTGGTGGCGAGGTTGGCCATCTGCTCGAAAGCGTTCAGGTACTCCGGCCGGCAATCGGGATAGCCCGAGTAATCCACCGCGTTGGCGCCAACAAAAATGTGCTGTGCGCCCAGCACTTCGGCCCAGCCAAGGGCCAGCGACAGCAGGATGGTGTTGCGCGCCGGAACATAAGTCACCGGAATACCGGGCTGTATGCCCGAGACTGGAATCGCCATCGAGCGATCGGTGAGCGCCGAACCACCGACCTGGGTCAGGTCGAGCTTCTGGATGCGGTGGCCGGCGGCGCCGAACGCGTGCGCGATGCGTGCCGCCGCTTCGATCTCGACGATGTGCCGCTGCCCGTAATCCACTGACAGGCACCAGCACTCGTAGCCTTCGCGCCTGGCCCAAGCGAGCGTGGTGGCCGAATCAAGGCCGCCGGAAAGAAGGACTACCGCTTTTACTTTTTGCTCCCCTGTTGCAGGCGCTGCTTGGCGCTCGCCGCCACCGGGCTCTGCGGATACTTGACCAGCAGGGTCTCGAGGGTCTTCTGCGCGCCGCGCCGGTCACCCAAGGCCTCTTGCGCGGAAGCAATGTTGAGCATGGCATCGGCGGCTTTCGGGTCCTCCGGCCAGGCCGAGAGCACCTTTTGCTGCTCGGCCAGCGCCTGCTTGTAATCGCGCTGCGCGAAAAATGCGTTACCGATCCAGTATTGCGCGGAAGGCGCGAGCTTGCTCGCCGGGTAGCTGTGCAAAAATAGTTGGAACGCCGAGATCGCCAGCGGATAGTTGCCCGCCTTGAACAGATTCAATGCTGCTTCATAGGCCTTGGTTTCCACCACCGCCGGTCCCGCTTCGGCGGGCGGCTTGTCCGCCGCCGCGACCTCTTTTGACTGCTCGAGCTTGCGCAAGCGCGTGTCGATGTCGACGTAGAGGTCCTTGCCGCGCTTGTCCGCTGTCTCGATCTGGTTCTGCAGGACTTCGAGCTGGCCGCGCACGCGGGCGATCTCTCCCTTCAGCGCCTCGAGCTGGGCTGCAAGCTCGAGTAGCGCGCGCCGGTCCTCGGCCTTGGCTTCGACGTTCGCGATCCGTTCCTCGACCAGCTTCGCCGCCGCTTCCACCTGCTTGCGCAGCGCTTCGATCCTGTCACGCGCGACATTGTCGTCGAAGAGCGCGAACGCCATGCCCGGCAGCGCGAGACAGGCCGCGAAAATCGCGGCAAGGACCGCTTGGCGCATCAATACTCACCCTGGTAGAGGATGTCGCTGCGCCGGTTCTGCGACCAGGCCGGCTCATCATGGCCCTCGGCCTTGGGTTTTTCTTCACCCAGGCTGACCGATTCAATCTGCTCCTCCTTGACGCCGAGGAGCTGCAGCATTTTCTTCACACTTTCCGAGCGGCGCTGTCCCAGGCTGACGTTGTACTCGCGGCTGCCGCGTTCGTCGGTATTGCCCTGGATCAGCATTTTCGACTTGGGGTTATCGCGCAGGTACTTGGCGTGCGCTGCGACCAGATCCTTGTACTGGCTCTTCACATCGTAGGCGTCGAGGTCGTAGTAAATCGAGCGCCGCGACAGGATGCTGCCCGGGTCGGTCAACGGGCTTTTTGTCGCTGGTTTCGCGGTCAGATCGACGCGCGCAACGCCCCCCGGCTTGACGGGCTGGGCCTGCGCCCCGCTCTGTGCGCCCGGTTGGCGATCCTCGACACCCGCAGGCGATTGTTCACTGACGGGCCCGCCCGAGCAGGCCGCCAGCATGGCGCTCAAGACCAGGCCGAGACAAGCAATTCTTCCTGTATGCATTTGTTTTCTCCAGTTCATCGAACGAAAGGCCCCCAGGCCGGTTCCCGCACATCGCCTGCCGAGATCGTCAGGCGCTGCTTGATGCGCCCATCAGCCGAAACCGCCGATAGCACGCCGCGACCGGCATTGACCGTAGCGAGCAGGATCATGCGGCCGTTGGGTGCGAAGCTCGGCGACTCGTCCTTGTCGCTGTCGGTCAGGATCTGCACCTGGCGCGTCGCCAGGTCCAGCGCCGCGACCTGGAATTTGCCACCGTTGCGCGCGATGTACGCGAGCACCTTGCCATCCGGGCTGATGCGCGGCGACACGTTGTAGGAACCGTCGAAAGTCACGCGTTGCGCTTCGCCGCCGTTGGCTGGCATCCGGTAGATCTGCGGGCTGCCGCCTCGGTCAGAAGTGAAGTAAAGGCTACGACCATCGGGCGAGAATACCGGTTCCGTATCGATGCCATCCGATTGCGAAATGCGGCGCACATTGCTGCCGTCGGGGTTCACCAGGTAGATCTGCGAGCCACCGTCGCGCGACAGCGAGACCGCCAGCCGCGTGCCGTCGGGCGACCACGCGGGCGCTGAATTCGAGCCCTTGAAATTCGCCGCCACCTGGCGCTTGCCGTCAGCCAGCGAGTGTACGTAGACCACCGGCTTCTTGGCCTCGAAAGACACATAGGCCAGTCGGCGGCCGTCCGGCGACCAGGAAGGCGAGATGATGGGCTCAAAAGAGGCCAGTGCGGTCTCCTCCCCGGCGCCGTCGGCGTCCGCGATCTGCAATTCGAATTTCGATCCGCGCTTCACCACATACGCGATGCGGGTGGAGAACACGCCTTTTTCGCCGGTCAGCTTCTCGTAGATGAAATCCGCGATTCGGTGCGCGGTGGTGCGCTGCTGCTCACGCGACAGGGTGTAGGCGACGCCCGAGAGGTCCTGCGCTTTCACCGCATCGAACAGCTTGAAGCGCACCTCGAAGCGGCCATCGGGCCGCGCCGCGACCGAACCGAGCACCAGCGCATCGGCCAGGCGTGAGCGCCACTCAGCATAATTGACGCTCGAGGCCTCGGTTAGCGGCGGGCTGAGGGAGGGCACTTCCAGCGCGCGGAACAGACCGCTGCGCTCCAGGTCTGCACGCACGATGGCGGAGATGGCGACGGCGCTTCCCTGGACCAGCGCACCTTCGCCGGCAAAAGGCACGATCGCAATCGGGATGCGTTGCGCGCCGGCGCCGGTGATCTCAATCGACAGCTGCGCGTGGGCCGCGCCGGCGAGCAGGAAGGCGACGGGCAACACCACAGCCAAGAAAATGCGGGCGCGCGAGCGGATCATCCCAGAATTATATTCAATCCAGGGGGCGGTACTTCAGTTCAAAAGCGCGCGGCACGGACTCAGCCCTGTCGGGCCTGGGCAAGGATGAGGATTTCAGGATCGCCCGCTCGATCGCGTCATCAAGCGCCTGATGGCCGCTGGTCTTGCGCAGCTTGGCCGACAGAACTTCACCGGTGGGCAACTGCACGACATCAAAAATCGCCTCGGGATTGCCCTTGATGTCGGGCGGCAGTACGACATTGCCGCGAATTTTCACCTTTACCTTGTGCACCCAATCGGCGATCGCCTTGTTGCGCGCCGCAGCCGCGTCATTGACAAGCTGCGCCTTGATCTGCGACTGCTCGCGTTCGATGGCAAGCGAAGCTTGCTCGCGGTCGAGTTGCTCGCGGATCTGGCGCTGCGCTTCCTCGTCGCGCGGTTTGGCGGCAACTTTAGGCGGCTCGGGTTTCGGCTTAGTCTCCACTTTCGGCACCGGCTTGGGCTTAGGCGGCGGCGCTTTCTCGACTATTTCCGGCCGCGGGATCACCGGCGCAGGCTTGGTGACCACAGGTTCCGGCGCGGCAACGGGCTTGGGTGGCGCCTGCACCGGTACAGCGACAGCTTCCTGCCACAATTCCACCATCACCGCCTCCGGCGGCCGGTTTTGCCAGCGCACCCCGAACAGCAGCACCACGAATAGCGCGAGGTGCATCGCCGCCGCGAGCAGGAACGACGCCGCCCTGCCCGGATCGATGCGCTCGTCGAACATCGGAAGCGTGCCGGAGGTACCGGCGGCGGCGCTCATTGCCTGGGCTTCACCTGCAGGCCGACCCGCTCGACGCCCTGCGTACGCAGGTCATCCATTACCTGGAGCACTGCTTCGTAGCGCACGTTCTTGTCGCCTGCGACCAGCACCGGGATCTTCGGATCCCTGAAAATCTTCGGGAAATCGCCGCGCTCCACTGGCCGGTCACTCACGATGCGGCCCGCCGCGTCGCGTTCGCGCACCGACAGCGAGCGATCTTCCTTGATCACCACCTCTAGCGGTACCAGCTTGGGTTGGCCGGCCTTGCCGACCGAGGGCAAATCAATCACACCGGGCGTGACCAGCGGCGCGGTAACCATGAAGATCACCAGCAGCACCAGCATCACGTCGACGTAAGGCACGACGTTGATTTCATGCATCGCGCCGCGC
>SHXK01000106.1 GCA_009693335.1 Betaproteobacteria bacterium
GGAATACGCACACGAATCACGTTCAAGCGGTGGTAGAGATCTTCGCGGAACGCGCCCTCCTGCACGCGGCTCTCCAGCTCCTGGTGCGTAGCGGCGATCACCCGCACGTTGGCCTTCAACTGCTGGTGGCCGCCGACCCGGTAGTAGGTACCATCCGAGAGCACCCGCAGCAGACGCGTCTGCAATTCCGGGGGCATATCGCCGATCTCATCGAGAAACAGCGTGCCGCCCTCGGCCTGCTCGAAGCGGCCGCGCCGCAGAGCCTGGGCGCCGGTGAAGGCACCGCGTTCGTGGCCGAAGAGTTCAGACTCGAGCAGGTCTTTGGGCATTGCTGCAGTATTGATGGCGACGAACGCTTGCGCCCCCCGCGTACTGTGCCGGTGCAGGGCGCGGGCGACCAGTTCCTTGCCGGTGCCGGATTCGCCGGTAATCAGCACCGTCGCGCTCGACTGCGAGAGCCGCCCGATGGCGCGGAATACTTCCTGCATCGCCGGCGCCTGGCCGAGGATCTCGGGCACTGCGTCTAGCGGCTCCAACGCCGCCTGCTCGCGCTGGCTTTCCTGCAGCGCGCGCCGGATCAGCTCGACCGCCTGGTCGACGTCGAAAGGCTTGGGCAGGTATTCGTAGGCGCCGCCCTGGAACGCCGCCACCGCTGACTCCAGATCCGAATACGCCGTCATCACAATCACCGGCACCGTCGGATGCTTTTCCTTTACCTGCTGCAGCAGCTCGATGCCCGATTGTCCGGGCATGCGGATGTCCGAAATCAGCACCTGCGGCGGACCATCGGCGAGCGCCTCCAGGGCTTCAGGTACCGACGAAAAGGACCGGTACGAGATGCCCTCGCGGCTGAGTGCTTTTTCGAACACCCAGCGGATGGAGTGATCATCGTCAACGATCCAGACTGGTTTCATGGCAAGGGCAGCAATAGTGTGAATATGGTTCTTCCCGGGCGGCTGTTGAGCTCGATCACGCCGCCATGATTTTGTACGAAGGTCCGCGCCAGAGCGAGGCCGATGCCGCTGCCACCCTCTCGCCCCGAAACCAGCGGATTGAAAATGCGGTCGCGAATCTCCTCTGGCACGCCAGGCCCGTCGTCTATCACTTGCAATTCCAATGCCAGCTTGTGGTGCTGCCGGGCCATCGTCACTTGGCGGACCGCGCGGGTGCGCAAAATGATGCTACCGCCACGACTGCCGTTAGCCCCGGAAAGGAGCGCCTGGGCGGCATTGCGGACCACGTTCAGTACCGCCTGAATCAGTTGCTCGATGTCGCCGACCAGGTCCGGGACGCTAGGATCGTAGTTGGTGAGGACCACGACGCTGCTCGGGAACTCGGCTTGCACCAGGCTGCGGACCCGCTCCAGCACCTCGTGGATATTCACGGCCGCGACTTGCACTGCGCGCTGCGGTGTCAACAGGCGATCCAGCAGCGCGTGTAGCCGGTCGGCCTCCTTGATGATGACCTGGGTGTATTCCCGCAATTCGGGCCGCTCGAGCTCGCGTTCGAGCAACTGCGCCGATCCGCGCAAGCCGCCGAGCGGGTTCTTGATCTCGTGCGCAAGATTGCGCAGCAACTCCCGGATGGTCTCCTGCTGGTCGAGCAGTCGCTGCTCGCGCTCCAGGCGTAATTGCTCCTGGATCGGCCGCAATTCCACCAGCAAGGGCGTGCCGGGGACATCGATCGGGGTGACCACGCAGGACAGCGGCAAGGGCTCGCGCCCGGGCCGTTCGTAGTCCACGGTTTGCGCGCGGTAGCTCCAGTGCACGGCCAGTGCTTCCGCCAACATCCCTTCCAAGGTCGCGCCATCGGTAAAAAGCGCGGCAAACGGCTGGCCGACGAGGGATTTCGCACCGGCACCTAGCAGGTTCTCGGCCGCCGGATTGGCGTAACGCACAACATAGGAAGCGTCCACGGTCACCACTGCGGTGGCCAGCAACTCCAGCCCAGGATAGGCAGCAGCCAGGTGCAAGGTCGGCGCCGCCATGATTCGCGTAATGGCTTGACCCGGACTCAGCGCGACAGGTTGTTCAACTCACGCTTCAGGGCTACAACGTTCTTCTCGTGGACTTCCACCGTGTCCTGGTACGGCTTCAAGCGCTCGAGCACCCTGGCGTAGTTTTTTTCGTCGCCACTGCGGATTGCTTCCTGTGCGGAGAGTTTTTTCCTGGCGTCGGCGAGCATCGATTCTTCCTGGCTGAGCTCCCTCTCGATGGTGTCCCTCTGCTTGGCCTTTGAGGCCACGCGGTCTGAGGCCGACTCCTTGGGAAACCCAACCGGCGGTTTGGCCACGGGTTTAGCCGCTGGCACGACAGACACCCGCTGCTGCTGCACGATGCGGCAATCCTTACCGACCGTGTCTTCCTTCAAGTTGGTGACATGGGTGCGACCGTTGCTGTCCTTGCAACTCCAGATCGTTTCCACCTGGGCGAGCGCCGACCCCGCAGTGATCACACCGGCGATTAAGCCGAGCATCAGGGAAAACGCTGCACCGATCCGTGACAAGGACAAGGACAAGAAGGCGCCTGAAATGAAGTAGCTAAGTCTATGCCACATTCGGAACGGGGGAACCCTGGTTCCCCCGTTACCCCACACTAGGGATGCTACGACGATCTAGGAGCTGTAATACATGTCGAACTCCACCGGATGGGTGGTCATGCGGAAGCGGGTCAACTCCTCTTCCTTCAGCGCGATGTAAGCCCCCAGGGTGTCGTCATCGAACACGCCGCCTTTAGTGAGGAAGGCATGGTCTTTCTTGAGGTTATCAAGCGCTTCCTCGAGGGAAGCGCAGACCTGCGGCACTTTGGCAGCTTCCTCGGCCGGCAGGTGATACATGTCCTTGTCGATCGGGTCCCCAGGATGGATCTTGTTCTGCACGCCATCCAGCCCCGCCATCAACATCGCAGCGAAGGCGAGATAGGAATTCGCCGTCGGGTCCGGGAAACGCACTTCGACGCGCCGCGACTTCGGGTTGGAGACGTACGGAATGCGGCACGACGCCGAGCGGTTCTTTGCCGAGTAAGCCAGATTGATCGGCGCTTCGAACCCGGGCACCAGACGCTTGTAAGAGTTGGTGCCGGGGTTGGTGATGGCGTTCAAGGCTTTGGCGTGCTTGATGATGCCGCCGATGTAGTGCAGCGCGAACTCCGACAGGCCCGCGTACAGGTTGCCCGCGAATAGGTTGTTGCCGCCTTTCCACACCGACTGGTGCACGTGCATGCCCGAGCCGTTGTCGCCGACCACCGGCTTAGGCATGAAGGTCGCGGTCTTGCCGTAGGAAGCCGCGACGTTCCACACCGTGTACTTCAAAATCTGCATCCAGTCCGCACGCTGCACCAACGGCGCGAAGCGGGTGCCGATCTCGCACTGGCCCGCGGCAGCTACCTCGTGGTGGTGCACTTCGACTTCCACGCCCTGTTGCTCGAGCGCAATGCACATCGCGTTGCGGATGTCCTGCAGGGTGTCGACCGGCGGCACCGGGAAGTAGCCACCCTTCA
The DNA here is from genome assembly GCA_009693335.1 of Betaproteobacteria bacterium. Classification (GTDB taxonomy): domain Bacteria; phylum Pseudomonadota; class Gammaproteobacteria; order Burkholderiales; family SG8-39; genus RBG-16-66-20. Next base: position 3,498 of record SHXK01000106.1, read on the forward strand.
CCGGCGCGCGGTGCGCCATGTTGCCCGACTCGTAATCGATGCCGGTGGACCAGGGCGCCTCCTCGGACTTGATTTTCACGGAGCAGCCCGACATGTCCACGTTCCAGGTGACGCCGTCGAAAATGAAAAACTCAGGCTCCGGGCCGAAATAGGCGACGTCGCCCAGGCCGGTGGACTTGAGGTAGGCCTCGGCGCGCTTGGCTATGCCGCGCGGACAACGGTTGTAAGGTTTGCCGTCGGTAGGCTCGACCACGTCGCAATTGATGTTGAGCACCGCTTCGTCGGAGAACGGATCCATGCGCGCGCTGACGGCGTCCGGATAGAGGAGCATGTCGGAGGCCTGGATGCCCTTCCAGCCAGCGATCGACGAACCATCAAAGGCGTGACCGTCGGTGAACTTTTCCATCGTGAACTGTTTGGCAGGCACGGATACGTGTTGCTCCTTGCCGCGCGTGTCGGTGAAGCGAATATCAACAAACTTCACCTCCTTGTCCTTGATCATCTTCAATACGTCATCGGGCGTCATCGCCATTGCAAATCTCCTTAGCGGGTAAATGTCTAAGCGGGTAAAAGTAGGACGGGCTGAGCGCGCCAGCCGGACCCGCTTTCATGAGCAGGATCCATGCCAAACGCCCTCACCATGGCCAACCCCTCTTCTGGCCGAGTTGCGGCGATTCTACCCGACGAAACTGCACCATGATAGTGCGCCAACCAGCCGGAATGCACCCGGGACGTGCCGGGAAGTGCCGGGAAGTGCGGGGTGATTCACCCCCTATAATCCAAAGTCTTATGGACACCATCAAGAAAAAAGCTCAGGAACGCGGCCAGAAATTGAGGCTTTCCTACAGTGGCGCGCTGCTGCCCACGGAAGCGCATGCGCTGATGCAACAGGGCGCCAAGCTGGTCGACGTGCGCACCGACGCCGAACTCCAGTACGTCGGCGCCATCCCCGGCAGCGTAACCATCGAGTGGAATACCTATCCCGAGGGTCAGCGCAATCCTGCGTTCCTCGAACAGCTCGCGACCAGCGTCAGAAAAGACGAGCCGGTGATGTTCATCTGCCGCTCAGGCGCGCGCTCGCACGGCGCCGCCGAAGCCGCGATGCGCGCCGGCTGGCAGGAAACTTACAATGTCCTCGAAGGATTCGAAGGCGACCAGGACGCCGAGCACCATCGCAATAGCCTCGGCGGCTGGCGCCATGCCGGCCTGCCTTGGGTGCAGAGCTAATCCGCTTCGGGCTCTGAACTAAAAATCTCCAACCTCAGTTCCAGTTAAGCACTCCGCTGTAGGCGGTCGCCAGCACGACCATCCCGAAAGCGATCCGGTACCAGGCGAAGGGCCTGAAGTCGTGCGTCGCCACGTAACGGATCAACCAGCGGATGACGACAAAAGCGCAGGCAAATGAAGCCGCGATGCCGACCGCGAACATGCCCAGGTCGGCGGCGGCGAACAGCGCGCGGTTCTTCCACAGATCCCAGGCGCCGGCGGCGCACAGGGTGGGCACCGCGAGAAAAAACGAAAACTCAGTGGCCGCCGGCCGCGACAGCCCGAAGCACATGCCGCCGATGATGGTTGCGCCCGAACGCGAGGTGCCGGGAATCAGCGCGAAGCACTGCGCGCAACCCACCTTAAGCGCATCCAGCCAGGTCATGGTTTGGGTGTTTTCCACTCTTGAAATTCTGGCACCTCGATCCACCCAAAGAATGATCAGACCGCCCACGATGAATGCCAGCGCCACCGGAATCGGTTTGAACAGGAGCTGCTTTATCAGCGAGCCGAAAGCGAGGCCCAGCACGGCCGCCGGCAGGAACGCGACCGCAAGGTTGAGCCACAGTTTCGTATTGACGCGAAAAAAACGCGCCCGGTATTCCCATACCACCGCCAGCATGGCGCCGCTCTGGATGGCGACAAAGAACACGCCGGCGCGCGCATCGTTGAAACCGAGCAGACTGCCAGCAACGATCAGGTGACCGGTGCTCGAGATCGGTAGAAATTCGGTGACCCCCTCGACGATACCGAGGATCAGCGCCTGCAATAAAACCGTATCCATGCCGCCTACTTTACCTGTTGCGCCAGAAATTCTCGGATCGAAAGCCAATACGCCGGGTGAGCGTCAGTGGTGTTGTGGCCTGCTTCCGGCAAAATCACTTTGCGCTTCGGGCCACCCCAGGCAGCAAACAGGCGCTCGGCGTGCACGGGCGGAACCACTTCGTCACGCTCGGCAATCAGGCAAAGCAACGGCTGCTTCAGCGCCGGTGCTCGCGCGATGGAATCGAAGCGGTGCTTGAGCAGCAGATCCACCGGTAAGTACCAGTAGTAGCGCTTGGCGAGCGCCGCCAGGCTGTCGTAAGGCGTGGTGAGAATCAAGCCGGCGATGGGCCGCTGCGCGGCGAGTGCCACCGCCACGCCGCTGCCCAGACTGCGCCCGAATGCGAACACACGTTGCGGATCGACGCCCGGCAGCGTCTGCGCACGATCGAACCACTGCAGCGCGTCCGACACCAAAACTTTCTCGCCAGGGGTGCCCTCGCTCAAGCCGTAACCGCGGTAGCTCACCAGCAACCACGCCACGTCGAGCGTCTGGCCGGTTTCCTCGAGCATCCAGGAAACTTCTTCCGCGTTACCGCCGAAATAGAGCAGCAGCGGCGCCTGTTCCGCACCCGCGCCCGCCGCTTTTACATGCCAGGCGTGCAGCTTGGTCCCATCCATCGTCTGGATGAAAACTTCCTGCGCCAAGGGGAAACGCCGCGCCACCTCGGCACGGCGCGCCTCGGACAGCGGCTGCCGGTAAAAGATCAGTGCGTCCTGCGCCAGATAGGCGATCAACGGCAAGCCGATGACAACCGCTGCGGCTAGCTTCAAGACGGTGGCAATCCATCCTTCCATGGCTTCATTCTAGGGCCGCGACTGTTGCGGCTTGATCTGCCGAACAGGCGTAGCTACAGTAATTACACCTGACCTCGGAAGCAGAACTAGCCATGGACAAAGCCCCACGTAGTATCGAGCTCAAGGTCGTAGCGGTTGGCAATTCGCGCGGCTCGCGCCTGTCCTGGGAGGACAGCTACAGGGAAATGGCCCGCGAGCAGGAAGATTGGAGCAACCTCGACCCTACGATCGCCGACGGCATAGACCCTGAGGAGAAGTGGTGAGCCGCACAGTTGCGCCGCCTGATCACCGAGATGTACGGCGAGTAGCGAATCGGGGCTACGGCTATGGAGAGCGGGTAATACTGCGCGCGTATTACTGCTTCTGGTAGATCTCGCCGCCCTGGTTCACGAACTCGACTGACTTCTCCTGCATCCCCTTTTCGACGTAGTCGCGCACGTCCTGGGTGATTTTCATGGAGCAGAAGTGCGGTCCGCACATCGAGCAGAAGTGCGCCACTTTCATGCTGTCTTTGGGCAGCGTCTCGTCGTGGAA
>SHXK01000107.1 GCA_009693335.1 Betaproteobacteria bacterium
AAGGACATTGGAAAGAATCGGTAGGACAGAGGATTGTAAGATGAGGCCGCTGACAGCAGATAGAGGTCCGAGCAGTTCGTCGCGTTTGGCTTTGACTAGAACCATTGTTTTACCTTTTTTTCTCTATAAATAACTAGTAATAACTAATAGAGCAGCGGCAATTCCCGTATAAGTCGAATTTGAGTTCGCAATCAGTCTCTTGGCTTCCTGGGTGACCGTGTGCTAGCTGTGCAGAAGCCTGTGAATGGTTGTGCATCGTTTCAGCGGCGACCCAGGAACAGGCACTTATCAACAAACAATCCAGCGCATTTGCACAGCTTCATCCTTTCAGTACCTGTTCGAGAAGATGGTAGTCCCGATTGAGGCCGATATCCTTTTTTCGCAGGGATGCAATTGTCCGGCAGGCGTGGAGGACCGTCGTGTGATCGCGATTGCCGAAGGCCTCGCCGATCTCCGGCAGGCTCATCTGGGTGAGATCCTTGGCGAGCGCCATCGCAACCTGACGCGGCCGGGCGATATTCCTGTTGCGGCGCTTGGAGTGCATGTCGGAAATCTTGATTTTGAAGTACTCCGCCACCGTCTTCTGTATTCCCTCGACGTTGATCTGGCGGTTTGCCACGTGAATGATGTCGCGCAGCGCCTCGCGCGCGAGCTCCAGCGAAAGCTCGCGTCCGGTGAAGCGGGCGAAGGCGAGTACTTTCTTCAATGCTCCTTCAAGTTCGCGCACATTGGATCGAATGTGCTTGGCGATGAAGAAAGCGATGCCTTCGGCCAGGTCCAGCGCGTCGGCTTCGGCTTTCTTGAGCACTATCGCGACGCGCATCTCGAGTTCCGGGGGTTCGATCGCGACAGTCAGGCCCCAACCGAAACGCGAGATCAGGCGTTCTTGCATGCCAGCGATCTCCTTTGGATAGGTATCGCAGGTGATCACGATCTGCTTGTTCGCCTCGACCAGCGCATTGAATGCATAGAAGAACTCTTCCTGGGTGCGGTCTTTGTTTGAGAAGAACTGGATGTCGTCTATCAGCAGCAGGTCTAGGGAGTGGTAGTAGCGCTTGAATTCCTCGAAAGATTTCTGCTGGTAGGCGCGCACCACGTCGGTGACGTACTGCTCGGCGTGGATATAACGGACTCGCGCTTGCGGGCGCTGGCTGCACAAATGGTTGCCGATCGCCTGGACCAGATGCGTCTTGCCCAGGCCGACCCCGCCGTAGATGAACAAGGGGTTGTAGGAGATGCCAGGGTTCTCGGCGACCTGCAGCGCTGCGGCCCGCGCCAGCTGGTTGGCCTTGCCGGTAACGAAATTGTCGAAATTGAAATTGCGATTGAGCCGGGCCCGATCCGGCGGCACGGTTGCAGGGCGATGACCCACCGGTGCTGGCGACTGCGGGGCGGGAACGGCCGCCGGAATCGGAGCGAGAGCCAGTTTGACGTTGATCTCGCGGCCGCCAAGTTCAGCTGCAAGGCGCGCGATCCGGGCAAAGAATCGCTCGCGCACCAACTCCAGCACGAACCGGTTGGGGGCGGTCAGAACCAGCGTGCCGGAATCCGCAGCGCTCGACTCCGGCGACAAGGGGCGGATCCAGGTGCTGAACTGCTGCGCGGGCACCTCCTGCTCCAGTCGGTGCAGGCAAGCGTGCCAGAGATTGTGCATCTTCGAGCGTATTCCTTGCGCGCTGGGTTGAAGGCTATGCGTAGGCTTTTTTGAGTTCGCCCGTGAGGTTTGATTTTACCCTTTCCGAGTTATGTTATCCACAGCGCCGCCAACAAAAAAAGTAGATTTGACAAGGCTTCAGCGCGCGGGCTCTAATACCGCCCTTTTTCCGATCGAGCAGGCCGATGAAGCAAAAGCGCACCTACCAGCCATCCAAGACGCGCCGTGCGCGAACGCACGGTTTTCTGGTGCGCAGCCGCACCGCCAATGGTCGAGCGGTGCTGCGCGCGCGAAGGGCAAAGGGACGCAAGCGTCTCACCGTGTAGGTCTGCCCCAGACGTGCTGCGCGACACCAAGCAGGCACGTTTCGGGCTCGGTGCGGGTAGCCGGCTCGCCAGGAAGGCGGATTTCGAGCGCCTGCTGCGCGAGGGATCGCGTAACAGCCGGTCGGGTTATACGCTGTTCTACTTGATGCGCGCAGAAGGCCCGCCGCGGCTTGGCATCCTCATCTCACGCAAGCACGCGGCAAAGGCGACCGTACGTAATGGAATCAAACGGTGCATCCGCGAGGCTTTCCGGTTGGAGCAGGCGTCCTTGGGCGCGCTGGACGTGTTGGTACGTCCGCCGTACGGGGCGAGGCCGGGTGCGGCGATGCTGGTGCGGCTGCGTGCGCTTTTCTCGGGATTGAGGCAATGAACGTGATACCGAAGGAGGTGCTGGGGGCGCTGGTACGCGCCTACCGGTATTTCATCAGCCCCCTGCTGCCGCCGGCCTGCCGGTTTCATCCGAGTTGCGCCGTCTATGCCGAGCAGGCGCTGCGGGACCATGGTGCGCTGCGCGGCGGATGGTTGACGGCGCACCGCGTGTGTCGCTGCGGGCCATGGCATCCGGGTGGCTTCGATCCGGTTCCAGATGTAAACCTTGATGTGAAATCCACGGCGCGCGCACCAATGCAAGGGCAGCAATAATGGATACGCAGCGGCTCGTTCTGTTTTTCGTCTTCGGTTTTTCGCTGCTGATGTTGTGGGATGCGTGGGAAAAGGAGCATCGGCCCAAGCCGGTGCCCCAGGCGGAATTGTCGTCGTCGGCGACGACGGTGCCGACGCCGGCCAGCAAGTCCGGCGCGCAGCCGAGCACGGCTCCAGCGGCAGCTCCCGTCAGCAGTGTTCCAGGCGCCGCCGCGCCGGCCGCAAAAGGCGAGACTCTGGTGGTGCGTACCGATCTCATCGTCGCGGAGATCGACACCCTCGGCGCCACGCTGAAGAAAGTCGAGCTCCTCAAGCACAAGGAAGCCAAGGACTCGAGCAAGAGCCTCGTGCTCCTCGGCGCCGAGCACCACTATGAGGCGCAAAGCGGGCTGACCGGCGAAGGAGGTCCGAACCACCGCACGCTGTGGAGCGTGCAACCTGGCAGCACCACTCTCATGGACGGTCAGGACGCGGTCGAGGTGCGGCTCACGTCGCAGGGCAAGGATGGCCTTTCGGCAACCAAGATTTACCGGTTCAAGCGGGACAGCTATGTGATTGACGTTGCGCTCGAAATCCGCAACGCCGGCGCTGTGCCGGTGACGCCCTACGCCTATTTCCAGCTTACCCATGACGGCAAGTCCTCGGCGGACGCGAACGCCATAGCGTCGACTTTCGGCGCGCAGAGTTTCAACGGATACGCGATCTATACCGACGAAAAGAAGTTTGAAAAAGTGCAGTTGACTGACGTTGACAAGGGCAAGACAGATTTTCTCAAGCAGAGCAGCGACGGCTGGCTTGCCTACGTGCAGCACTATTTTGTCTCCGCCTGGTTGCCGCCGGGCAAGGTCGCACGCGAGTACGCGGTTGAGAAGTTGGCCGACGGCGTGTATGCAGGCCGTGCGCTCATTTCGGCCGGACCAATAGCGCCCGGCGCCGGCGCGACCGTGACGGTGCCGCTATACGCCGGGCCGCAGGAGCAAAGCCGCCTCGTTGCGGTCGCGCCGGGCTTCGATCTGGTTGTCGATTACGGCTGGCTCACCATCATTGCCTGGCCGCTATTCTGGTTGCTGGAGAAGTTTCACGGTCTGAGCGGCAACTGGGGTGTCGCAATAATCCTGCTGACGGTGACGATCAAGCTCGTGTTTTTCCCTCTTTCTGCCGCCAGCTACAAGTCAATGGCGAAGATGAAGCTGATCACTCCCCGCATGACCAAGATCCGGGAGATGTACGAGCACGACCGCGCCAGGATGAATCAGGCGATGATGGAACTCTACAAGACCGAGAAGATCAATCCGCTGGGCGGCTGCTTCCCGATCCTGGTCCAGATTCCGGTGTTCATCGCTCTATACTGGGTTCTGCTGGCCGCTATCGAGTTGCGCCACGCGCCCTTCATGCTCTGGATTCAGGATCTGTCGGCGCTGGACCCGTACTACGTATTGCCGGTACTGATGACCATTACGATGGTTATCCAGACGCGCCTGAATCCGGTACCGCCCGATCCGGTGCAAGCGAAGGTGATGCAGTTCATGCCATTCATCTTCAGCGTGTTTTTCTTTTTCTTCCCGGCTGGACTGGTCCTGTACTGGCTGGTCAACAACATCCTTTCCATCCTTCAGCAATGGCAGATCCAGCGCATGTTCGACCGCGACAAACCTGCCCATGCCAAGCGGTGAGCTAGTCCCGGATACCATCGCCGCCGTCGCCACTCCGGCCGGTCGCGGCGGCATCGGGATCGTTCGCGTGAGCGGTCCGAAAGTTCGGGCGATCGCGCAGGCAGTGATCGGGCGACTGCCTGAGTCCAGAAAGGCCATCCATTGTTCTTTTCGTGACGCGCACGGCGAGCGCGTCGACGAGGGTATTGCGCTGCATTTCCGGGCGCCGCATTCCTATACAGGCGACGACGTTCTCGAATTGCAGGGGCATGGTGGCCCCGTGGTAATGCACGCTGTGCTCGAGGCGGTACTCGACGCCGGAGCGCGTCTTGCGGAGCCAGGGGAATTTACGCGGCGCGCGTTTCTCAATGGACGGCTTGACCTGGCGCAGGCCGAAGCGGTGTCCGACCTGATCGATGCCGCGAGCCGCGAAGCGGCGCGTTCGGCGTTGCGATCGCTCGGAGGCGATTTCTCGGCGGCGATCGCGGGCCTCGTCGCAGGACTTACTGAATTGCGGGCACTCACGGAAGCGATGCTCGACTTCCCGGACGAAGAGGTGGACCTGCTGCACCGGGACGACGCAGGCAGGCGTCTCGGGCGGCTGCGCGCGGCGCTCGAGGACGTGATGGCGAAAAGCCGGCAGGGCAGCCTGCTGCGTACCGGCATCCATGCGGTTCTGGCGGGCCGGCCGAATGTCGGCAAATCGAGCTTGCTCAACCGGCTGGCAGGCGCGGAGCGCGCGATCGTTACCGCGGTGCCCGGAACCACGCGCGATGCATTGCGCGAAGCGATCCAGATCGAGGGCGTGCCGATAGTCGTGGTGGATACCGCGGGGCTGCGCGAGTCGCAGGACGAGGTGGAGCAGCTCGGCATGCAGCGGACCCGTCAAGAAATGGAGCGCGCCGACGTTTTACTAGTGATTCTTGAGGCCGGGAAGCTGGAAGCTCCGCAAGGACCGTTGCCCGAGGCCGCGATGCGGCTGACTGTGGTCAACAAGATCGACCTCGTGCCCGGCGTCGTGGCCGGCAGACGGGGGAACGAGGTCTACGTTTCGGCGAAGACCGGCGAGGGAATTGATGTCCTGCGTGCGGCGATGCTGGAGGCGGCAGGTTGGACTTCACGCGGCGAAACGGTGTTTCTTGCGCGTGAACGCCACTTGCGTGCGCTCGGCATCGCACGCGTCCACCTGGAGGCGGCCGCTGCGCAGGCGGCGCGATGGGAACTGTTCGCCGAGGAGCTTCGCCTTGCGCAGGAGGCCCTTGGCGAAATCACGGGCAGTGTGACCGCCGATGATCTGCTGGGGGAGATCTTCTCCCGGTTCTGCATCGGCAAATGAAGGCGGCGCGCGATACCTGGATCAATCCGGTGCTCGTGCTCGTGTTGTGCGCGGCCGCCGGTGCGCTTTTCGCATGGTTTAAGACGCCCTTGCCCTGGATGATCGGGCCGCTACTGGCGATGGCGGTGAGCAACTTTGCCGGTGCGCAGTTACGCTCGGCACCGGGTGGGCGCCAGGTGGGTCAGCTCATTATCGGCACCGCACTCGGGCTGTACTTCACGCCGGCAGTGGCGCAGCAAGTAGCGTCCTACTGGCCATTGCTCATTTTCGCCGCGCTTTTTGCAATTTTGGTGGCCTGGGTCTGCGGCTGGTTTTTGGCGAGCGTCACCGATACCGACCGTACGACGGCCTTCTTCGCCAGTGTTCCCGGCGGCGCCGCGGAAATGGCGGTTCTCGGCGAGCGCTTTGGCGCGCGCGTCGACCGGATTGCGCTTGCTCAATCATTGCGCATCCTGTCGGTGGTGATCCTGGTGCCGTTCGCTCTTACCTGTTCGGGCGTACATGGCACCGACGCTTACAGCCCGGTTCCGGTGCCGTTCGATTGGGCGGGGCTCGCAATTCTGTTCGGCATCGCGATACTGGCCGGCGGATTGCTGGCGCTGGCGCGGATGGGAAATGCCTTCATGTTCGGACCGTTGCTCGCCGCAATTGCCCTGACCGCTAACGAATTTCAGTTCTCCTCGGTGCCTGCCGCGACTACCAATCTCGGGCAATTGCTGCTCGGTTGCGCTTTGGGTTCCCAATTTGAAAGGCAATTCCTCGGCAGCCTGAGGCGCTACGCGGGCGCGGTGCTGGCGAGTATCGTAATTTCGATCGTTCTGGCCGCGACCCTGAGCATCCTGCTTGCCCGGTTTACCGGACTGCTGGCGGCCAGCCTGATGCTCGCCATTGCGCCGGGCGGCATCGCCGAGATGTGCATTACCGCAAAAATGCTTCAGCTTGGCGTTCCACTGGTCACCGCTGCGCATGTCACGCGCGTCCTGGTGCTGATCAATGCAACCGCGCCTGTCTACCGCATTGCGCGCTACCTGCGCGGGCGTGCCGGTCACTGATTATTGTCATGATATATAAAGTAAAAATGGTTCATCCGGGTTTGGCGTGGGTTGCGGGATAGGGCTGTAAGCCGCCGCAGTGGAAGAAGATGGCGGTTTTGAAGTTCTCGAAGCTGCGGAATCCGTAGGCTGCCTTCTTGATCGTCTGGATCTTGGAGTTGAGGCCTTCGGCCACGG
>SHXK01000108.1 GCA_009693335.1 Betaproteobacteria bacterium
GATTCCGTGGTCTCGCGTGTTTACGCCGAGCGCGCTGCGCGCGCCCTCACCGGCCTGCACGTACCCGTGACCCTCGACATCATCGAAGACCTCGGCCACGCCCTCACCCACGAAGCCATCTGTCGCGGTTCGCTGCGCTTGCTGCAGGGCATCTACGAACACCGCCGGGCGACCCTTCACTAACAAAAAACAGGGAATCCCTGTTTTTCTAGGCCGCTAGAGCAGGGATGTTCCTGAACAGAGCGAGCGCTTCCGGATTGGCGAGGGCGTCGGTGTTGCCGGCCGGCATGCCATTCACAACCGCCTTGACCGCCAGTTCCACCACTTTGCCGTTCTTGGTGCGCGGAATGTCGGACACCTGGACGATCTTCGCCGGGACGTGGCGTGGCGTAGTGCTGTCGCGGATGCGGGTGCAGATTTTTTCCTCCAGCTGCGTATCCAGGTTGAAACCAGGACGCAGGCGCACGAAGAGGATCACGCGGGTGTCGGTGGGATTGTCGGGCGGCCAGAGCTGGCCGATGGCGACCGATTCCTCGACCTCGTCGATTTTTTCGACCTGGCGATAGATTTCCGCAGTGCCGATGCGCACGCCGCCGGGGTTGAGGGTCGCGTCCGATCTGCCATAAACGATCATGGTGCCGCGCTCGGTGAGCTCGCACCAATCGCCGTGGGTCCAGACGTTCGGGTATTTGCCATAGTAGGCGGCGCGGTACTTTTCGCCGCCGCGGTCGTTCCAGAAGCCGAGCGGCATCGAGGGAACCGGCTTGGTGCAAACGAGTTCGCCCTTCTGCCCGACGATCGAATTGCCGGCCTCGTCGTACACCTCGACCGCCGTGCCCAGCGACCGACACTGCAGCTCGCCGCGGTAAACCGGCAGGATCGGATTGGCGTCGGCGAAAGCCGCCATGATGTCGGTGCCGCCCGAGATGGAGGCAAGGCAAACATCTTTCTTCACTTTCGCGTAAACGTAGTCGTAGCTCTCAGCCACCAGCGGCGAGCCGGTAGAGAGGAGCATGCGCAGTTCCCGCAGCTGGTGGGTCTCGATCGGCGCCAGGCCGCGCTTTTCCATTGAGTCGATGAACTTCGCCGAGGTGCCGAAGTGGCTGCAACGCTCTTCGTCCGCGTAATCGAAGAGGATGTTGCCGCCGCGCTCGAAAGGCGAGCCGTCGTAGAGCAGCACCGTGGCTTCGGCGCACAGCGTCTGGAAAAGCAAGTTCCACACTACCCAATTGGTGGTGCAGAAATAAAACATCCGGTCACCCGGCCGCAAATCGAACTGCAGCTTGCACATCTTCAGGGCCTGCAACAGCGCGCCGCCCACGCCATGCACGATGCACTTGGGCGTGCCGGTGGTGCCCGAGCTAAAGAGGATGTACGCCGGATGCTCGAACGGCAATTGTGCGTAAGCGATTTCCTGGGGTGAAAATTTCCGCAGCCATTCGTCCAGCAGCACAGACTTGGGGATGTCGGCGACGTGGGCCAGGTCACGCTTGTCGCGCAAATGTGGCACCACCACGATTTTGCGCAGGCTGGGCAGCCCTGCGGCGATCTCGGCAACGCGCTCGAGCACATCGTATTCGCGCCCGCCGTAGCGATAGCCGTCGGCGACGAACAGGATCTTCGGTTCGATCTGGCCAAAGCGTTCCAGCACCCCGCTTACGCCAAAGTCTGGCGAGCAGGACGACCACACGATGCCATTCGACAAAGCAGCGAGCGCCAGCATGCCGGTCTCGGGGATGTTCGGGATGAACGCCGCCACACGGTCGCCTGGGCGCAGGCCCAGTTGGGCCATCGCCTGCGCCGCGCGTGACACCTCGCTGGTCAAGCTCGAATAGCTGAGACGCCGCTGGAAGCCGCGCTCGTCCCAGAACACGAAGGCGTCGCCCTGATCGCCGCGTCTGAGCAGGTTCTCGGCAAAATTCAGGCGCGCCTCGGGAAACCATTTCGCCCCCGGCATCTTGTCGCCGTCCAGCAGCACAGTGGCGCCTTTTTTCGAGGCGATCACGCCGCAGTAGTCCCATATTTCGCTCCAGAACTCCTCTGGGTAATCCACCGTCCACTGGTAGAAATCCGCGTAAGCGTGCTTATCCAGGTGGTACTTGCGCACGATATGGCGGGCGAATTGAGTCATTTGCGCGCCCTCGATGGCCTGCGCGGAGGGCGACCAGATCGGCGCGTTGCCGGCGGCGCGCTTGGCGGCCTTGGTTTTTACTTTTCCCTTGTCAATGGCTTTTTTCATGGCGCCATTATCGCCGACGCCAGACGCTCGCCAACCATGGCTGTTGATCACGGGGCAATCCCGCGGGGCGATAGTAGTGGTCTGCTTCGTTGAAGCCCGCTGCCACAAGATAGCGCTGCCACGCCGCTAAGTCGTGATAAGCGCCGTAACGCCCGCGGTTCCAGCCTTCCTCGTTGCTGCCGCGCGGATTGGAGCTGAATAACACGCCCCCCGGTTTCAGCGTTGCGTGCAGTTCACGCAGCACGCGGGGCAACTCCTGGCCCGGGACATGGAACAGCGAGGCATTCGCGAACACGCCGTCGAAGCGCGCCACTGGCAGCTCGAGTTTGAGGAAATCCTGTTCCCATACCTCGCAGCCGCTGTAAGCGCGCGCCATGGCGGCAAAGCGTGCCGAGCCCTCGAGGCCCACGGCAACATGCCCAAGCTCGATGAACACCTTGAGGTCGCGCCCCGGACCGCAGCCAAAATCGAGGATCGTGAAAGGCGGCGCAGGTGGTGGCGGCCCGGCCCCAATGTGCTTGAGCAGGACCGCAATGTTCTGGCTGACGTCGTGGTCGCGCGTGCCGCACCAGAATTCCTCTGCCCTCTGGTCGTAGTGTTCCAGGGTGACGCGGCTGATCTCACCCAGTTCCGGCGCCGGCGCCCCTTGCTTCTGGCTAGCCATCGCCCCTCGGCCGGTGCACCGTGGAAAAATGCGGCTGGGTCAGGACTTCGGGCCGCATGATCGCATCCAACTGTTCAAGGCTCATGAGATTTTTCTCCAGCACCAGGTCGTAGACGCGCTTGCCGGTGGCGAGTGCTTCCTTGGCGAGCTGGCTCGCACGCGCGTAGCCGAGGTAGGGGTTGAGTGCGGTGACCAGCCCGGTCGAATCATCCAGCAGGCGTCGCGCGTGTTCACGATTGGCAGTAATGCCACTCACGCAACGCTCACCCAGCACGCGGCAACCGGCGGCGAGGTGCGCAAGACTCTTGAATAGACTGTGAGCGATGATCGGTTCGAAAGCGTTCAACTGCAGTTGTCCGGCCTCGGCCGCCATAGTGACGGTGATATCGTTGCCGATCACCTCGAAAGCGATCTGGTTCACCACCTCGGGGATCACCGGGTTCACCTTGCCTGGCATGATCGAAGAGCCGGCCTGCACCGCCGGCAAGTTGATCTCGCCAATACCGGCGCGCGGGCCCGAGGACAGCAGGCGCAGGTCGTTGCAGACCTTGGAGAGCTTCACCGCGACGCGCTTGAGCACGCCGGAGAGCTGCACGAACGAACCCGCGTCCTGCGTGGCCTCAATCAGATTGGGCGACACAATCAATTCCACGCCGGCGATTGCCGACAACCTGCGCGTAACGCGCGCCGCGTATTCCGGGTGCGCGTTGATGCCGGTGCCGATGGCGGTGGCGCCCAGATTGACCTCGCGGATCAAGCTGGCCGCCTCGCCGACCCGGCTCTCGTCCTCCTGCAGCATCACCGCATAGGTCGAGAACTCCTGGCCGAGCGTCATCGGCACCGCGTCCTGCAGCTGAGTGCGGCCGATCTTGAGCACTTCGGAGAACTCCGCCGATTTGAGTTCAAATTCTTTTCTTAACAGAGCCATTTCACTGAGCAGCCGCCGGATGCCGAACTGCAGCGCCAGCTTCACCGCCGTGGGATAGACGTCGTTGGTACTCTGCGACAGGTTGACGTGGTCCAGCGGATGCAAGCGCGCGTAATCGCCCTTGCGCGCGCCCAGCAGTTCGAGCGCCCGGTTGGCGATGACTTCGTTGGCGTTCATGTTGGTCGAAGTCCCCGCTCCACCCTGGATCACGTCGACGACGAATTCGTGGAGCAGCGCACCGCCACGGATTTCCTCGCAGGCGCGCACGATCGCCTCCGCGCGCTCATCGTCCAGCAGCCCCAGATGCCGATTGGTGATGGCCGCGGCCTGCTTGACGCAGGCCAGCGCGCCGATCAGGTCCGGGTAGATCGAGATCGGATTGCCACTGATAGGGAAATTCTCCAGCGCGCGCAGAGTATGCACGCCGTAATAAACCTCCACGGCAAGCTGGCGCTCGCCAATCAGGTCATGCTCGAGGCGGTAGGACTGGTTCATACTCTCTCCTGCGTGAATTGCTTCGAAGATTCTAGTCCCGCTTGAAAGCGCGCCGGTGACTGTCCACACTATCCGCGCTATCCACACTATGCGCACTATGCGCACGATCCGCGCCTCGGGCCTCGCTTTCCTGCTGGCTTGCTGTCCTGCCCAGGGCGGGGAAACACAGGCACTCCAGGCGCAGCGCTACATGGTGGCGACCGCCAACCCGCACGCCTCGCAGGCCGGACTGGAGATGCTGCGCGCGGGCGGCAGCGCGCTGGATGCGACGATTGCCGCGCAGTTGGTGCTCAATCTGACCGAACCCCAGTCTTCGGGCATTGGCGGCGGCGCATTCATCCTGCACTGGGACGAAGCCGCGCGTCGCGTCTCGGCTTACGACGGCCGCGAAACCGCGCCCGCAGCAGCGCGCCCCGACCGGTTTATGCAGGCGAACGGCAAGCCGATGCCGATTGTCGAGGCGATCCATTCCGGCAAAGCGGTCGGTGTGCCCGGCCTGCTGCGGGTACTGCAGTTGGCGCACGCCAAACACGGCCGGCTGCCATGGGCCAGGCTGTTCGAGCCGGCAATCCGCCTCGCCGAGGACGGTTTCCCGGTCTCGCCGCGGCTGCATGCACTGATCAAGTCCGACCCGATGCTGCCACGCGATGCCGCCAGCCGCGCCTACTTTTATCTCCCGGACGGCAGCGCGCTCGCCGTTGGTTACCAGTTGAAAAACCCGCAGTTGGCCGCGGTGTTGCGTCAGGTCGCGCTGGAAGGGCCCGACAGTTTCTATCTCGGCCCCCTGGCGCGCGACATCGTTGCCGCAGTCGCCGCGCACCCACGCCCCGGGGATCTGAGCGAACAGGACCTCGCCGCTTACCGCGCCGTGGAGCGCGTGGCGATCTGCGGCAGTTACCGCACGCACAAGATCTGCGGCATGCCGCCGCCCAGCTCCGGTGGTATCGCCGTACTGGCGATCCTCGGCGTGCTGGAGCACCATCCGATCGCCGAGGCGCGCCCCGGGTTGAGCCGCGCGCTGCACCTGTTCGCGGAAGCGGGCCGGCTCGCCTATGCCGACCGCGACCACTACGTCGGCGACCCGGACTTCGTCCCGGTCCCGGTGGCCGGTCTGGTGGATGCGGATTACCTGCGGGGCCGCGCGGGCCTGATCCGTCCCGAGCGCAGCATGGGCCGCGCACTGCCGGGAACGCCGGCAGGCAAGCGCGCCGCGCTAGGCGAGGACGCGACTGTGGAAGCGGCGGGCACCAGCCACATCTCGGCGGTCGATGCGCAGGCCAACGCGGTTGCCATGACCACCACCATCGAATCGCAGTTCGGCAGCCGTATTCTGGTGCGCGGCTTCCTGCTCAATAACCAACTCACCGATTTCTCCTTGGCCCCGGAAAACGGCGGCAAGCCGGCCGCCAACCGCGTCGAAGCGGGCAAGCGCCCGCGCAGTTCGATGTCGCCCAGCCTGGTATTCGCCTCTGGCGGGGCTTTTCTCATGACGCTCGGCTCCCCGGGCGGCAGCGCGATCATCAACTACGTCGCCAAGACCCTGGTCGGCGTGCTCGACTGGAAACTCGGCCTCCAGCAGGCCATTGCCGCGCCCAACATGGGTAGCCGCAATCACGAGACCGAGATTGAAAAAGGCACTGCGCTGGAGGACAGCGCGGCCGCGCTGCGCGCCATGGGCCACCCGGTGGTGGCGGTCGACCTGGCTAGCGGCCTGCACGGCATCCTGCGCACGTCGGGCGGCCTCGCCGGCGGCGCCGACCCCAGGCGCGAAGGCATCGCCCTGGGCGACTAGCGCGCAGGCGCGCTCCTTGACTAACTAGGCAAGCCCGCAGGGGATCATTAGAATGATTTTTTTCTCACTGGGGGGAACCCGAATGAAACGCATTGCACTCTGGACTCTTTCGCTCGCCGCGCTGCTCAGCTTCGGCGCCAGCGCACAGGAAGGTACGCTGAAGAAGATCAAGGACAGCGCTGCCATCACCATCGGCCATCGCGACGCCTCGCTGCCCTTTTCCTACTACGACGACAAGCAGCAACCCATCGGCTACGCCTTGGATCTGTGCATGCAGATCGTCGACACAGTGAAGGCGGAACTCAAGCTGCCGAAGCTCGACGTCAAGTACCAGCTGGTCACCTCGGCCAACCGCATCCCGCTGATGGCGAACGGCACCATCGATCTTGAATGCGGCTCGACCACCAACAACGTCGCGCGCCAGGAGCAGGTGTGGTTCACGATGACGCACTTCGTCACCGCCAACCGCTGGGCGGCGAAGAAATCGTCGAACCTCAAGAAACTCACTGATCTCAAGGGCAAAACCATCGTCTCCACCGCCGGCAGCACCAACATCAAGCAGATCACCGAAATCAACGCGGCGCAGAACCTGGGCATGAA
>SHXK01000109.1 GCA_009693335.1 Betaproteobacteria bacterium
TTTCTTCAGTTGCCCGCCCTCGACGGTGACGAAGCTCGGGCAAAAGCCCTTGACGCAGGAGAAGTCCTTGTTGCAGGCGGACTGGTTGATCTTGCGCTTGCGGCCATACTCGGTTTCCAGCGGTTCGACCGACAGGCAATTGGATTTGGTGCTGCAGTCGCCGCAGCCTTCGCACACCATCTCGTTGATCACCGCGCGTTTGGCGGGATCGGGATACTCGCCCCGCTTCCTGCGGCGGCGTTTTTCGGAGGCGCAGGTCTGATCGTAGATGATCGCTGATACGCCCGGCAATTCGCGCATCTCGCGCTGCACCGTGTCCAGTTCGTCGCGATGGCGGATGGTGACGCCCGGCGCCCAGTGGGTGTCGGCGGGATATTTCTCCGGCTCGTCGGTGACGATGACGATCGGGGTGACGCCCTCGGCGGCGATCTGGCGCGAGATGATCGCTGGGTCCAGCGGCCCGTCGTGGTGCTGGCCGCCAGTCATCGCTACCGCGTCGTTGTAGAGGATCTTGTAGGTCATGGTGACCTTGCTCGCCACCGCGGCGCGGATCGCCATCAGGCCCGAGTGGTAATAGGTGCCGTCGCCGAGATTGGCGAAGATGTGTTTTTCATTGCTGAACGGTGCCTGGCCGATCCAGGGCGCGCCTTCCGCCCCCATGTGCGTGAAGGTGGCGGTTTCACGATCCATCCACACTGCCATGAAATGGCAGCCGATGCCGGCAGTGGCGCGGCTGCCCTCGGGCACGCGCGTGGAGGTGTTGTGCGGGCAGCCCGAGCAGAAATAGGGTTGGCGCACCGTGGTGACGCGCGGCCTGGCGAGGGATTTTTCCTTGAACTCCAGGTAGGCAAGCCGTTCCTTGAATTGACTGCCCAAAGCGGCGGTCATGTTCAGTTTCACCAATCGCTGGGCGATCGCTTTGGCGACGATAGCCGGCGAGTGTTCGTAGTGCGCGGGCAGCAGCCAGGTACCGGCGGGCTGGCCTTGCGCCTGGCTCCATTCGCCGTTGTCGTCGAACTTGCCCACCACGCGCGGCGGTGCGTTTCTTTTTCCGTCGCCGGGGGCGAACTTGTTTTCTTCCCAGGTGTAGAGCTCTTCTTTGAGCTGGTATTCGATCAGCTGGCGTTTTTCCTCCACCACCAGAATCTCTTCCAGCCCTTGCGCGAAGCGGCGCGCGCCCTGCGGCTCGAGCGGCCAGCTCATCGCCACCTTGTAGAGGCGCAGGCCGATGTTGCGCGCCACTTTTTCGTCGATGCCCAGATCGGCGAGCGCCTGCATGGTGTCGCCATAGCTCTTGCCGGTGGTGATGATCCCTAAGCGCGCGGGCGGATAACCGGCGGGCGAGTCCCAGACGATGCGATCGAGCTGGTTGGCGCGCGCATAGGCGAGCGCCGCGTAAACCTTGTAGTCGAGCAGGCGCGCCTCCTGCTCGAGGAAGCCGTCGGGCCAGCGGATGTTCAAGCCCCCCGGGGGGAGCGCGAAATCGGGCGGCAGCACGATGTTCACGCGGCCCGGATCGAGGGACACCGAAGCGCCCGACTCGACCACGTCGGTGACGCACTTGAAGCCGACCCACAGACCTGAATAGCGGCTCATGGCGAAGCCGTGCAGGCCGTAGTCGAGGTATTCCTGCACGTTGGCCGGATTGAGCACCGGGATGCAGCAGGCCTTGAGAATATGTTCGCTCTGGTGCGCGAGGGTAGAGGATTTCGCCGCGTGATCGTCGCCCGCCAGCACCAGCACGCCGCCGTGTTTCGAGGTGCCGGCTGAATTCGCATGTTTGAAAACGTCGCCGCAGCGGTCCACGCCCGGCCCCTTGCCGTACCACATGGCAAACACGCCGTCGTATTTCGCGCCCGGAAACAAATTCAGTTGCTGGGTGCCCCAGATGGCGGTGGCCGCCAGGTCTTCGTTGACGCCGGGCTGAAACTTTATGTGCTGCGCTTCGAGGTGCTTCTGGGCGCGCCACAGCGATTGATCCAGGCCGCCCAGCGGCGAGCCGCGGTAGCCCGAGATGTAGCCGGCGGTGTTGAGACCCGCGGCCAGATCGCGTTCGCGCTGCAGCATCGGCAGCCTGACCAGCGCCTGTGTGCCGGTGAGGAACACGCGCCCGCTAGTCAGGGTGTACTTGTCGTCCAGAGTAGCCTGGTCCCATGGGCGTGCGCCAGGGCGCCCGGTCTCTTCGGCGGCGGCGATGGGGGGGGTCATAGTGCGGCGTTCATGGGCGTACTCCTTGGAACCACTTTCTAGCACATTCTCACAGGCGGTCCCAGTAGGGCTCGGGCCCGAACGATTCGCTCAGGTAGTCGATGAACACGCGCGTTTTCGCCGGCAGGTGGCGGCGGTGCGGATAAATCGCGTAGATCGCCACTTCGGAGCTGAAATCGTAGCCGGGTAGCAGTGAAACCAAGGTGCCGTCTGCCAGATGGCGGCGCACATCCCAGGTGGATTTGAGCGCCACGCCCAGCCCGGCCAGGGCCCATTCGCGCAGCACTTCCCAGTTGTCGCAGGCGTAGTGCCCGGCGACGCGCACCGTGCCGCGCTTGCCGTCCGGCCCTTGGTATTCCCAGGTCATTTGCAAGTCGGTGGTGGTCAGGCAGTTGTGGTGCAGCAGATCGTCGGGCTGGCGTAGTGCGGGGCGCGTCTCCAAGTAGCGCGGGCTGGCGCACACCACGCGGCGGTTGGGCGCCAGCTTACGCGCGGCGAGCGAAGAATCCCCCAGTTCGCCGATGCGGATCGCCAGATCGTAGCCTTCCTCGATCACGTTGACCACGCGGTCCGAGAGGCTGAGGGCAAGCTCGATTTTTGGAAAACGCGCAGTGAAGGGCGGGATCAGCGGCGCAATGTGTTTGAGGCCGAAGGAGGCGGGGAGGGCTACCTTGAGGAGGCCTTGCGGTTCCACCCGCCGTGCGGCGGCGGCGGCATCCGCGTCCTCGATTTCGCCCAGGATGCGTGTACAGGCTTCGTGGTAACCCGCACCCTCGTCAGTGAGCGCTAACCGCCGTGTCGTGCGGTTGACCAGGCGCACCCCGAGGCGGGCCTCGAGCGCGGCGAGTCTGCGGCTGACCACCGCGGTGGAGATCCCCAGATCGCGTGCGGCGGCCGACAGGCTGCCTGCAGCCACCACTTTTGAAAAAACCGACATCTCGTAGAGAGAGTCACCCATGAGACGGAACACCTTTGCATTAAAAGCAAAGGTGTTTATCTTATATTAATAATTGTATTTAAATTAGCAAAGGAGTATATTTGACGCACTGCAACACAAGATGCTTTGTTAATAGGGTTTAAGCAGTCGAAATAAACCCATCGAGTGTTTTGCAGACTGATCACAAGAACGTGCCTTCCGCGGTCTCCTCCCTCCTCCTCCGCGGTCGGGTTCGTCCCCTCCGCACTGGCCGCAAGGCGGTGCGGAGAGGGACCGCGTCTAACCCAGCAGCACGTATCTCAGGTTTGCCAACACGTACACACTGCCCAAGATGACCAGACCGCCTACCACGCGCGGGTGGACGCGGACAAAGGCATCGGCGGGCAGGTACATCTTCTCCAGCCTATTTATCGCCTCGGGTCCGAAGATCTTGCGGTCGGCCCAGGCCTCGAATTTCTTCAGTGCGCTCGGCCGAACCATCAACAGCAGGCCGAAGATCAGCCCGCCGAAGTTGCCGGCAAGTAGGGTGAACCGCAGGCTTTTAGCGATCCAGGAATTGAAGGGCGCTGAACCCGGGCCGCCCAGCGACACCAGGATCGCCGTCTCGCCTTGGCTCGAGCCCAGAATCACCAGCGAGTAGAGCGCACCGGCGGCGATCAGCAGGCCGATGAGCCGATGCACCCGGTACAGCGGCTCGTCGATACTGTATTTCTTTAGCAGCGGCCCCAGCGCGGCGCGGGACGATACCCAACGGTTCAGGTGCTCGCTGATGCGCCAGGCTAAGGCGCTGTTGAAGATCAGTAACAGGCCCGCCAGCAGTGCGCAGGCCGCCCCGATGAATAGGGACAGGAGCAGCGTTTGCTGGAAGATGTCGGCAACGAAGTTGAGGTAGGACGCAGTGGGGCTCATGGCGCACCCATGATAAGCGATATGAATTGGAAAAGCGGATAATCCCCCGCATCGCCTATACAGGCAGGGAGGGGTGATGGGACGTCCGGAAAGGATCAGGCTCGGCGATATCCTCGTCGACCAGGAAGTCGTCTCCAAGGCAGACCTGGGCTTGGCGCTCGAACGGCAAAAGCCCAACGGCCATAAGCTCGGCCGGGTTTTGATCGAGATGGGCTTGGTCTCGGAGGACCAGATCTGCCACGCCATCGCCCGCCAGCTCGACATTCCCTTCGTTAATCTGAAGTTCTTCAATACCTCACCCGATTTGGTGCGGCGCTTGCCGGAGACCCAGGCACGCCGTTTCCGGGCCGTGGTGTTGGAGGAGCGCGGCGGTAAATTACTGCTGGGGATGGCCGACCCGATCGATCTTTTCGCCTACGACGAGCTAAAGCGGTTTCTCAAGCGCGAGATCGAGACCGCGGTGGTGAATGACAGCTTGCTGGCGCAGACCATCGATCGGGTTTACCGGCGCACCGAAGAAATCTCCGGTCATGCCAGGGAACTCGAGCGCGATCTGGGCGATTACATCGATTTTGGCGCGCTTGGCACGGGTCTGGGCGCCGAGGACGCGCCGGTCGTCAAACTGCTGCAAACGGTGTTCGAGGACGCGATTCAGGCGAATGCCTCGGACGTGCACATCGAACCGCAGGAATCGAAAGTCCGCATCCGCTTTCGCGTTGACGGCGCGCTGCTGCTAGAAAACGAAACCGACATCAAGACCGGCCCGGCCATCGCCCTGCGCCTGAAACTCATGGCGAATCTCGATATTTCGGAAAAGCGGCTGCCGCAAGACGGCCGCTTCGCGGTCATCGTGCAAGAGCAGCCGGTGGATGTGCGCATGTCCATCATGCCGGCCCGATGATGTCCCGCGATCCGCAGCAAACCCAGGAGGCTTCGTGAAACCCCCATTCCGCGCCGACCATGTCGGCAGCCTGTTGCGCCCCCATGAACTGCACGATCTGCGCGAGAAGGTCCGGCAAGGCCAGGCCTCCGCCGGCGAGCTGAAGCAGGCCGAGGACCGCCACATTCGCGACGTGGTCAAGATGCAGGAGGACGTCGGTCTGCAGGCGATCACCGACGGGGAGTTTCGCCGCGACTGGTGGCATATCGACTTCCTGCACGGCTTCGACGGCGTCGAGCTGGGCAATTCAGATATCTACGGTGACGCCAAGTTTAAGAACATGCACGAGCAGCCGCCCACCATGATGGTGATGGGCAAGCTCCGACGCACCAGGCCGAGCATGCTCGATCACTTCACGTTCCTGAAGTCGGTGGTGAAAAAGGGCGTACCGAAATTCACCATGCCCTCACCCGCGATGCTGCACGCGCGCGCCGACCGGGCTTCGATCAGGAAGATCTATCCGGACCAGGCCGAGTTCTGGGCCGACCTCGCGCAGTGCTACCGCGAGGAAATCGCGGATCTGTACCAGGCGGGCTGCCGCTATTTGCAGATCGACGACACCACTATCGCGATGATGGGCGACCCGAAGGTGCAGGAGCAGTTCCGTAATCTCGGCGACGACCCGAAGAAGGACATCGCGCTCTACGCGCAGGCAATCAACGACGCGATCCGCGACGTGCCGGAGGACATGACCGTGTGCGTCCACACCTGTCGCGGGAACTTTAAGAGCACCTGGCTGGCGAGCGGCAGCTACGACTACGTCGCCGCGACCGCGTTCTCGACAATCAACGTGGACGGTTTCTTCCTCGAGTTCGATACCGATCGCGCCGGGGGTTTCGAGCCGCTGCGCTACGTCCCCAAGGGCAAGAAGGTGGTG
Organism: Betaproteobacteria bacterium; assembly: GCA_009693335.1. GTDB lineage: Bacteria > Pseudomonadota > Gammaproteobacteria > Burkholderiales > SG8-39 > RBG-16-66-20. Next base: position 5,872 of record SHXK01000109.1, read on the forward strand.
CTCGGGCTGGTGAGCTCCAAGGTGGCGGAGCTCGAGAACAAGGACCATCTGAAGCGGCGCATCGAAGCGGCCGCCAAGATCGTACCCATCGAGAACCTGTGCCTCAGCCCGCAGTGCGGCTTCTCCAGCACCCATCACGGCAACAACCTGAGCGTGGAGCAGGAAAAGGCCAAGCTGCAGCTTTGCATAGCAACCGCCCAAGAGGTCTGGGGCTGAACTCGGGGCCCACGGCTACCACGCCGATGGCCAGACTGGAATAGTTCTTGCCCAACTGGGTGAAACAAGACATAATTTCGGGTTCCGCCGGATGGGAGGGGTGCCCGAGCGGCTAAAGGGGGCAGACTGTAAATCTGTTGGCCTTGCGCCTACGTTGGTTCGAATCCAACCCCCTCCACCAGAAATGTCGGGCGCGCAACAAACAGGGAATGGGTGAAGTGACATGTCAGTAAAACGCGGCGGGTGTAGCTCAATGGTAGAGCAGAAGCCTTCCAAGCTTACGACGAGGGTTCGATTCCCTTCACCCGCTCCAGAGCTTGATACGGGTTCCGGCCCATGTAGCTCAGTGGTAGAGCACTCCCTTGGTAAGGGAGAGGTCATGCGTTCAATCCGCATCATGGGCACCAGAGTTTCAAACATGTTCAACCGATAGGCGTCCGTCATGGCAAAAAGCAAATTTGAGAGACTGAAGCCGCACTTGAACGTGGGGACGATAGGCCACGTGGATCACGGCAAGACGACGCTGACGGCGGCGATGACGCATATTCTGGCCAAGAAGTACGGTGGTGAGGCGAAGAACTACG
>SHXK01000110.1 GCA_009693335.1 Betaproteobacteria bacterium
ATGAGAAAAATCACCGAAGAAGGCGCCAGATTTGCGTCGCCGATCAATGGCGATCAATTGCTGCTCACACCCGAAGTATCCATGCGCATTCAAAAAAAATTAAATTCGGATGTGGTCATGGTGTTCGACGAATGCACACCCTACCCGGCGACCGAGCAGCAGGCGCGACTGTCCATGGAACTGAGCATGCGCTGGGCCGAACGCTCGAAGCGCGCCCACGAGGGAAATGCCAACGCCCTCTTTGGCATTGTGCAGGGGAGCACCTATCCAGGGTTACGAGAACAATCCCTGCGCGATCTGCAAAAAATTCAATTTGACGGCTATGCCATCGGTGGTCTTGCCGTCGGGGAACCGGCGGCGGATCGCTCCCGAATCATGCGTCTGCTCCTGCCGGAAATGCCGGCCGAAAAACCCAGATACCTGATGGGCATGGGCACCCCTGAGGACTTGATCGAGGCGGTGCTAGCTGGCGTAGACATGTTCGACTGCGTGCTGCCGACCCGCAACGCGCGCAATGGCTGGCTGTACACGCGCTCGGGCAACGTCAAGATCCGCAACGCGCAGTGGCGCGACGATCCGCGGCCGCTGGATGAATCCTGCGCCTGCTACGCCTGCCGCAACTTCAGCCGCGCCTACCTGCACCACCTGCAGAAGGCGAACGAAATTCTCGGCGCGCGCCTGAACACCCTGCATAACCTGCACTACTACCTGCAGCTGATGAAGGAACTGCGCGGGGCGATCTCGACGGGCGCTCTGAGCGACACTGCGGCTCGACTGCTGGCGCAACGCAAGCTGCTATAATCTCAGGCTTTTCCGGCTTTTCGACAGAGGAGTTTTTCGTGCTGATTTCGCCTGCTTACGCGCAAGCCCCGGCCGCCGCCGGTGGCGATGCTGGGTTGATGAGCTTTCTGCCCATCATTCTGATGTTCGTCTTGTTGTACTTCCTGATGATCCGACCGCAGATGAAGCGGGCGAAGGAACAAAAGACCATGATCGAGGCCCTGCAAAAGGGCGACGAAGTGGTCGCGATTGGCGGTTTGATAGGAAAGATTGTTGAATTAAGCGATCAATACGCAACGCTCGAAATCGCCCCTGAAACAAAAATCATGGTGCAACGGCCAGCGATACAGACTCTCTTGCCCAAGGGCACTATCAAAAGCATTCAGTAAGTGAACCGTTTCCCGCCCTGGAAGTACCTGCTGATCGGGTTCATGATCGCGGCGGCCCTGCTCTATACACTGCCGAACTTCTTTGGCGAGGCGCCGGCGGTCCAGATCTCGAGCAACAAGACCACCGTCAAGGTGGACACCGCCCTCCTCACGCGAGTGGAAGAGGCGCTCAAGGGCGCGCAGATCGCCACCACCGGGATAGTTCTTGATCTGCACGGCGCGCGGCTGCGTTTCGCGGACGCCGACACCCAGCTCAAAGCGAAGGATCTGATCGAGAAGTCGATCAACCCGGATGCGCAGAACCCGGCGTATGTGGTGGCGCTGAACCTGCTTTCCTCTTCGCCCAACTGGCTCACCGCGGTACACGCGCTGCCGATGTATCTCGGCCTGGATCTGCGCGGCGGTGTGCACTTCCTGCTGCAAGTGGACATGCAGGCGGCAATCGTCAAGCGGCTGGAAGCTTTCGCCGGTGACATGCGCACCGTGTTGCGCGAAAAGAACCTGCGCCACGCCGGCATCTCGCGCGAGGGCCAGACGCTGCGCCTACGGTTTCGCGACGCCGCCACGCGTGACCAGGCCAGCGTGGTGATAGCTGATCTGTTGCCGGTGCTGACCCTGACCAGGCGCGACGACGGGCAGGATCAACTGATCGTCGCCACGCTCAAGCCCGAGGCGCTGAAGAACGAGCAGGACCTCGCGGTCAAGCAGAACATCGTCACGCTGAACCGGCGCGTGAACCAGCTCGGCGTCGCCGAGCCGGTGATCCAGCAACAGGGCGCCGACCGCATCGTGGTGCAGCTCCCCGGGGTGCAGGACCCGGCGAAAGCCAAGGACATCCTCGGTCGCACCGCGACCCTGGAAGTGCGCCTGGTGGACGAGGAAGCGATGCGCTCGGGCAGCAGCTTCAACGTCGATGTATTCCCGGAGAGGAAGCGCGACGGCAGCGTCAGCAGCGTCCCGGTGAAAAAACAAGTGCTGGTCAGCGGCGACCAGTTCGTCGGCGCCACGGCGACCTTCGACAACGATCAGCGGCCGGCGGTATCAGTCGAACTGAACGAGGCCGCCGGACGAATCATGCGTCAGGCGACGCGCGAGAACCTGCGACGCCTGATGGCGATCATCATCATCGAGAAGGGCAAGGGCGAGGCGATCTCGGTAGCGACCATCCAGGGTGAATTCGGCAGCCGTTTCCAGATCACCGGTAGCTTCACGCCCACCGAAACCAGTGACCTGTCGCTGCTGATCCGCGCCGGCTCGCTGGCGGCGCCGATGGAAATCATCGAGGAACGCACCGTCGGTCCGTCGCTCGGCAAGGAGAATATTGAAAAAGGCTTCAATGCCACCCGCTGGGGGTTCGTTGCGATCGTGCTCTTCATGAGCGCCTACTACACCCTGTTCGGAGTATTTTCCTCGATCGCGCTGGGGGTCAACCTGTTGTTCCTGGTGGCGCTGCTGTCGCTGCTACAGGCGACGCTCACGCTGCCCGGCATCGCGGCGATTGCGCTCACGCTCGGCATGGCGATCGACGCCAACGTGCTGATCAATGAGCGCATCCGCGAGGAGGTGCGCGGCGGCCAGTCACCGCAGGCGGCCATCGCCGCCGGCTACGAACGCGCCTGGGGCACAATTCTCGACTCCAACGTCACCACGCTGATCGCTGGCCTGTCGCTGCTCATTTTCGGCTCCGGACCGGTACGCGGTTTTGCGGTGGTGCATTGCCTCGGCATCCTGACCTCTATTTTTTCCTCGGTGGTGGTGTCGCGGGCGATCGTCAATCTCGCCTATGGGCACCGGCGCAAGGTCGCCAGGCTGGCCATCGGCAACACCGGCTGGAAATGACTTAAACCATGGAATTCTTCAAAATCCGCCGCGTCATTCCTTTCATGCGGCATGCGCTCATCTTCAACGTGATCTCGCTGCTGACGTTCGTCGCCGCAGTCTTTTTCCTCGCCTATAAGGGTCTGCATTTCTCGGTTGAATTCACCGGCGGTACGCTGGTCGAGGTGAACTACCGGGATGCGGCCAAAGTTGAGACGATCCGCGAGACACTCGACAAGGCCGGCTTGAAAGGCGAGGTGCAGAACTTCGGCTCCTCGCGCGACGTGCTGATACGCCTGCCGGTCGAGAAAGGCCAGTCGACCGCCGATCTGTCGCAGAAAGTCACCGCCCTGCTCAAGGCGCAAGACGTCACCGCCGAGGTGCGGCGCGTCGAGTTCGTGGGGCCCCAGGTCGGCGAGGAACTGGCCGAATACGGCGCGCTCGCGCTCCTGGTGACTGCGGTGGGCATCGTGCTTTACCTGTGGCTGCGCTTCGAGTGGCGCTTCGGCCTGGCGGCGATCATCGCCAACCTGCACGACGTGGTGATCATCCTGGGCTTTTTCGCGCTGTTCCAGTGGGAATTCTCGCTGCCGGTGCTGGCTGCGGTACTCGCGGTGCTCGGCTACTCGGTGAACGAATCGGTGGTGGTGTTCGACCGGGTGCGGGAGAACTTCCGCAAAATGAGAAAAGCGACGGTGTCCGAGGTCATCGACAGCGCGATCACCGGCGTCATTTCGCGTACCATCATCACCCACGGCTGCACCCAAGCGATGGTCACCACCATGCTGCTTTTCGGCGGACCGGCGCTGCACTACTTCGCACTTGCGCTCACCATCGGCATCTGCTTCGGCATCTACTCCTCGGTGCTGGTCGCCAGCCCGCTGGTCATGTGGCTAGGCGTCGATCGCGCCCAGTTCGTCCAGGCCCCCAAGAAAAATCTTACCGGCGAAGAGAACGAAGGCGCAGTCGTCTAAATAAGGGGGACCCCCTTATTTGAGGATCTGCACCAGGTTGGAGTAGTCGTCGGTCCAGGTGCGCCAGCCAGGCTGCTCGTCGGGCGCCTCCGGCGACACGGCCTGAATCGCCGGCGCCTCCAGCGCCTTGCGCACGCGGGACACCAGCACCCAGTCGGTGGTGGTGTGTTCGTCGTCCCCGTCCTTGCCCTTATCGGAGACCAGCACCGCGTGCGCGCCATGCTCCTCGGCGAGCCGCGCGACCACCGGAACGAGACTCAAAAACCGGTTCGAGACGTGGAACGCGATGATGCCGTCGGGCTTCAGGTGCCGCAGATAGACAGCCAGCGCCTCCTTGGTGATCAGGTGCACCGGAATCGCGTCGCTGGAGAAAGCATCCACCGCGAGCAGGTCGAAGCCCTGCGGCGGCTCCCTCTCGAGGTTGAGGCGCGCGTCGCCGAGCGCCATCTCGATCGTGGCCTCGCTGTCGGACAAAAAAGTGAACTCAGAGCGGGCGATCGCAATCACCTGCGGATTAATGTCGTAGAAGCGATAGACATCGCCCTTGCGTCCGTAGCTGGCGAGAGTGCCGGTTCCCAGCCCGATCACACCGACCCGAATCGCGCCCTGCTCCTTAATCGCGGCCAGCGCGGCGCCAACGCCCGAGGTGGGCTGGTAATAGCTGGTCGGCTTGCGCCGCCCGCTTTCGGTCATGTCCTGTTCGCCGTGCATGATGACGCCATGCACCAGTCTGCGCAGGTGGTAGTCCTGGCCCGGAGCGCCGTACTCCTTCACCCGGATCACGCCGTAAAAATTTCGCGCTGAGGCATGCACGTCGTTCTGGAAGCGCGCGCCGTCGTAAGCGGCGCAAGCCGCCACCGCCAGCAACACGCCCAAGCTGGCCCAGCGTGCGATCCGGTTCAAACGCGCAAAGCGCACCGCCGCCAGCAACGCCAGCGCGACCAGCGCCAGACCGAGCTCGTAGTAGGCCTTGAAGGCAAAGGGCGCCACCAAAGCAACCAGTGCGCCACCCAGCGCGCCGCCTGCCGAGATGGTCAGGTAAAAAGCCGTCAGGTGGCGCGCCGCCGGTCGCGCCCGATAGAGCTCGCCATGGCAGAACAGGCAGGCCACGAAGAGCCCCGAGAGGTACATGCCGATTTGCAGCCACAGATCGAACTGGTAGCGCGTGTCCACCAGCAGCCAGGCCATGCCGACGAGCCAGGTGAGGACCAGTGACCAGAAAATCTCGACCCGGTACAGCTTGCCCCCCAGCTTTCCTCCCTCAAAGGCGATGATGAAGGTGAGCAGGTACAAGGTCAGCGGCGCCAACCACAGCAGCGGGATGGCGGCCACGTTCTGCGTCACGTGATTGGTCACCGCCAGCAGCATCACCGACCCGGTCGCCGAGAGCGCCAGCCAGAGCAGGATCTCGCCCCGGCCCGGGGGAGCACTGTTTTCTTCTGCTTGGCCTACTGCTGTTTGCTTTCTTGCGGAGATCGACCAAGCCAATCCGGAACACAGAAAGGCAAAGAGCGCAAAAAGTACCGACCACCAGACCACCTGCTCGCGGTTGCCAAGGAAAGGCTCGACCAGCAGCGGATAGCCGATCAGCGCCAGCAGCGAGGCGAGGTTCGACACCGCGAACAGCCGGTAGGGATCGACGCCCGGCCGTGCGCGCGCAAACCAGGCTTGCAGTAGCGGACTGGTCGAAGCCAGCAGCAAGTAGGGCAGCCCCACAGTTGCCGTCAGCACCAACAGGATCCAGGAGATGGGCTCTTCGGTGCCCGCGGGCTTCCACAGTTCGTTGGGAGCGATCGGTAGCAGCGCCAGGGCGATGACCAGCAGCACCGAGTGCAGCGCCGCCTGCGAGCGAGGCTGGAGCTTCGCGTTACTCGCATGCGCGTAGGCGTAGCCCGCCAGCAACAGGGTCTGGAAAAACAGCATGCAGGTCGTCCACACGGCCGCCGTGCCCCCGAACCAGGGCAGGATCTGGCGCGCGATCAGCGGCTGCACCAGGAACAGCAGGAACGATGACAGGAAAATCGTCGCGGCGTAGATCATCCGCGACTCAGATGCGCTTGGCGAGCCGGGCTGCGAGGCCGATATAGGACGCGGGCGTCAGTTCAAGCAGGCGTTTTTTCTCGCCCGCAGGAATCGGTAGCACCTGAATGAAAGCAGCAAGCCGCTTGCGATCGAGCTTTTTGCCGCGCGTGAGGGCCTTGAGTTTCTCGTAGGCCCCCGCGACAGCGTGTCGGCGCATCATCTGCTGCACCGCTTCGGCGAGCACTTCCCAATTGTCGGCCAGGTCCTCAGCGATGCGCCGGGGATCGGCATCCAGCTTGGCGAAGCCGCGCAGGCAGGAAGTGTAGGCCAGCAGCGTATGCCCAAGCGCAATGCCGACGTTTCGCAGCGCCGTGGAATCCGACAGATCGCGCTGCCAGCGCGACACCGGCAGCTTGTCCGCCAGATGGCGCAGCAGCGCGTTGGCGACGCCGATGTTGCCCTCGGAGTTCTCGAAGTCGATCGGGTTGACCTTGTGCGGCATCGTCGAGGAGCCGACTTCGCCCTGCTTCGTCCGCTGCCGCAAATAGCCCAACGAAATATAGCCCCAGAGGTCCCGGTCCAGGTCGAGCACGATAGTGTTGGCCGCAGCGTAAGCATCGAAGAGCTCGGCATACGAGTCGTGCGGCTCGATCTGGGTCGTGTAAGGATTGAATTCCAGC
>SHXK01000013.1 GCA_009693335.1 Betaproteobacteria bacterium
GCGCCGGCATGGAAATGGGAAGTGAATGTCATCACCTCGAAAGACGTGAACGCCTGGTGCATGGCGGGCGGCAAAATTGCCTTCTATACCGGGCTGATCGAGCGCTTGCAGGCGAGCGACGATGAAATCGCGGCGGTGATGGGGCATGAGATTGCGCACGCGCTGCGCGAGCATGGCCGCGAGCGGGCGTCGCAAGCGATGGCGCAAAGTATCGGCATCACGGTGCTCGGTGCGGCGCTCGGCATCAAGGGCGGTGCGCAGGACCTGACGCAGACGGTTCTGGATCTGACCTTCAACCTGCCCAACTCGCGCACCGACGAAGTCGAGGCGGATCGTATCGGCGTCGAGCTCGCCGCGCGCGGCGGTTTCGATCCACGCGCTGCGGTGACGTTGTGGGAGAAAATGAGCAAAACTGGCGCTGCGCAAGGCCCCAATTTCCTTTCCACGCACCCTTCTCACGCGAGCCGTATCAGCGACCTTAAGGGCTATGCGGAGAAGGTCATGCCGCTATACGAGGTGGCGCGCGCAAAACACTGATTTATTGTGGGACAATCCGGTTTTCCACAGAGACTAAAGCAGGCGTAATCGCACATGGGCCGCACCCTTTACGACAAGCTCTGGGACAGCCACGTGGTGCATGCGGAGGCCGACGGCACCGCGCTGCTTTACATCGATCGGCATTTGGTCCACGAAGTCACCAGTCCGCAGGCTTTCGAAGGGCTGAAGCTCGCGGGCCGCAAACCCTGGCGCATTGGCTCGGTGGTGGCGACTGCCGACCACAATACGCCGACTACCGGTTGGGAGCGCGGTCTCGCTGGCATCGAGGATCCGATATCGCGCCTGCAGGTCGATACGCTGACCGCCAACATCAAGGAGTACGGCGCCAAAGCGTATTTTCCGTTTCTCGACAAGCGCCAGGGCATCGTGCATGTCATCGGGCCCGAGCAAGGCGCGACGCTGCCCGGCATGACGGTGGTGTGTGGTGATTCGCATACCAGCACGCACGGCGCCTTTGGTTGTCTCGCGCACGGCATTGGCACCTCGGAAGTCGAGCATGTACTCGCCACGCAATGCCTAGTGACGAAGAAAATGAAGAACATGCGCGTGAGCGTTGCAGGACAGCTCGGGCGCGGCGTCACCGCGAAAGACGTGGCGCTCGCCATCATCGGCCGCATTGGTACCGCAGGCGGCACTGGTTGCGCGGTTGAATTCACGGGCAGCGCGATCCGCGCGCTGTCCATGGAAGGCCGCATGACCTTGTGCAACATGGCGATCGAGGCGGGCGCGCGCGCCGGCATGGTGGCGGTGGACGACACCACCATCCAGTATCTCCAGGGGCGTCCTTTTTCACCCGTTGCTTCGGAATGGGATCAGGCCGTGGCGACCTGGAAAATGCTGCTGAGCGACGCAGACGCGAAGTTCGACCACGAAATTAAGCTCGAGGGGCAGGACATTGCGCCGCAGGTGACCTGGGGAACATCGCCGGAAATGGTGGTGTCGGTAGAGGCTGGGGTACCCGATCCGGAAAAGGAGAAAGATCCGGTCAAGCGCGAGGGCATGGAGCGCGCTCTGGCCTACATGGGACTCAAGCCGCGTACGCCGATCCAGGAAATCCTGCTCGACAAGGTATTCATCGGTTCCTGCACCAACTCGCGGATCGAGGATCTGCGCGCCGCGGCCGCAGTGGCCAAAGGCAAGCGCGTCGCTGCGAACATCAAGGTGGCGATGGTGGTGCCGGGTTCGGGTCTGGTGAAGGCGCAGGCCGAGAAGGAAGGTCTCGATCGGATATTCCGTGAATCCGGCTTCGAATGGCGCGAACCAGGCTGCTCGATGTGCCTGGCCATGAATGCCGACCGCCTGGAGCCGGGGGAGCGTTGCGCGTCCACCTCGAACCGAAATTTCGAAGGGCGACAGGGCGCCGGTGGACGCACGCACTTGGTGAGTCCGGCAATGGCGGCTGCGGCGGCCATCGCCGGGCATTTTGTTGACGTGCGGGCCTGGCGCTGAGCATGGAAAAATTCACCGTACTGAACGCTCTGGTGGCGCCGCTCGACCGCGCCAACGTGGATACCGACGCGATCATCCCGAAGCAGTTCCTTAAATCCATCAAGCGCAGCGGTTATGGTCCGAACCTGTTCGATGCTTGGCGTTACCTCGACATCGGTCAGCCCGGGATGAACGACGCCAAGCGCCCCCTCAATCCGGATTTCATCCTCAACCAGTCCCGCTACCAGGGCGCAGAGATTCTGCTGGTGCGCAAGAACTTCGGCTGCGGCAGCTCGCGCGAGCACGCGCCCTGGGCCCTGCAGCAGTACGGCTTCAAGTGCGTCATCGGGCCGTCTTACGGAGATATCTTTTTCAATAACAGTTTCAAGAACGGTTTCCTGCCGGTGGTGCTCTCCGAAGCCGAGGTGGACGGCCTGTTCTACGACTGCGCGCTGCCGGGATTTCGCCTCGTCGTTGATCTCGAGCGGCAGACGGTTGCCACCACCGACGGCTCGAAGTCGTACAAATTCGACATCGACGCCTCGCGCCGCAATTCGCTGCTGAACGGCCTGGACGAGATCGATCTGACACTGCGCCACGCCGACGAAATCCGTGCCTTTGAGGCGCGCCGGCGCGAGCAGTTGCCCTGGCTGTTCCGGTAAAGCCGATGAAAATCGCGGTGTTGCCAGGCGATGGCATTGGCAAAGAAATCGTTGCCGAAACCCTCCGGGTGCTTGGGCGGCTCGAGCTGAAATTAGAGTTCGAGGAGGCCCCGGTCGGCGGCGCCGGCTACGAGGCTGCGGGCTATCCGCTGCCTGAGAAAACTCTCGCCTTGGCACGCCAGGCCGACGCCATCCTGTTCGGTGCGGTGGGCGATCCACGCTACGACGCGCTGGAATCATCCAAGCGCCCAGAGCAGGCCATCCTCGGTCTCAGGAAAGCGCTCGCACTGTTCGCCAATCTGCGGCCGGCGCAGGTCTACGAGGAGCTGGCGGAGGCATCCGCTCTTAGGCCCGAAGTGGTGGCTGGCCTCGACATCCTGATCGTGCGCGAGCTGACCGGGGATATTTATTTTGGCGAGCCCAAAGGTATCCGACAGCATCCGGCGGGCGGCCGCGAAGGCTTCGACACCATGCGCTACAGCGAAGCCGAGATCCGCAGGATCGCGCATGTTGCGTTCAAAGCCGCGCGCTCGCGGGGAAAAAGTGGTGGCCCACGGGTCTGTTCGGTGGACAAGGCCAACGTGCTTGAGACCTCGCGGCTGTGGCGTGAAGTCGTGGCAGCGGAAGCGAAGAGCTATCCCGACATCACCCTATCCCACATGTACGTGGACAACTGCGCCATGCAGTTGGTGCGCAATCCAAGGCAGTTTGACGTCATCGTCACCGGCAACCTGTTCGGCGACATTCTTTCAGACGAAGCATCGATGCTTACCGGGTCGATCGGCATGCTGCCTTCGGCTTCACTGGATGCGAATGGCAAGGGTTTGTACGAACCGATCCACGGTTCGGCGCCTGACATTGCCGGCAAGGGCGTGGCCAATCCGCTTGCCACCATCCTGTCGGCGGCGTTGATGCTGCGCTATTCACTGAATCAGGGCGTGGCGGCCGAGCGCCTGGAGCGTGCGGTGAAGTTGACGCTGCGCGACGGCTACCGCACCGCGGACATATATACTGCGGGCACGAGGAAGGTAGGCACCGCCGAGATGGCGAGCGCGGTTGCGGAACGCTTGTGAGTCGAGGAAGTGCGCATGTTAAGAATCGGGATTGTCGGTTGGCGGGGCATGGTGGGTTCGGTACTCGTGCAGCGGATGCGCGAGGAAAAGGATTTCGACCATCTCGACCCCGTGTTCTTCTCCACCACACAGGCGGGCGGCAAAGCCCCTGACATCGGCAAGGACGCGCCGCTGGTCGCGGACGCGATGGACCTCGAGGCGCTGCGCCAGCTCCCCGTGATCATTTCCTGTCAGGGCGGCGAGTACACCAACCACATACACCCGAAGCTGCGTGCGGCCGGATGGCAAGGCCACTGGATCGACGCCGCCAGCGCGCTGCGCATGAAGGACGATGCGGTGATCATCCTCGATCCGGTCAACTTGCCGGAAATAAAGAATGGCCTGACTCGCGGCGCAAGGGATTACATCGGCGGCAACTGCACGGTGAGCCTGATGCTTATGGGCCTGGCCGGGCTGCTGCAGCACGACCTGGTGGAGTGGATGACCTGCATGACCTATCAAGCGGCCTCGGGTGCCGGCGCGGCGAGCATGCGCGAGCTGGTGCAGCAAATGGGCCACCTGGGTGAGCTTGCCAAACCCGCTATCGACGATCCGGCTGCGACGGCACTGGATATCGACCGGCGCGTTACCGCAGCGCTGCGCAACGACGCGATGCCCAAAGCACAGCTCGGCTACCCGTTGGCGGCGAGTCTGCTGCCCTGGATCGATCAGGACTTGGGCCAAGGCCAGAGCCGCGAAGAATGGAAGGCGCAGGCCGAAGGCAACAAGATCCTCGGTCGCAGCGAACGGCCGATCCCGATCGACGGCATCTGTGTGCGCGTTGGGGCGATGCGCTGCCACAGCCAGGCGCTGACGATCAAGCTGAAAAAAAATGTTCCGCTGGGGGAAATCGAGGGCATGCTCGCCGCGGCGCACGATTGGGTAAAAGTGATTCCCAATCGGCGCGAGGAATCTCTGGCGGAACTTACTCCGGCCAGCGTCACTGGCAAGCTTTCAGTGCCGATCGGACGGCTGCGGAAAATGCCGATGGGCGGGGAGTATCTCGCCGCCTTTACCGTGGGCGACCAGTTGTTGTGGGGCGCAGCGGAGCCGCTGCGACGGATGGTGCGGATTTTGCTCGATTTGGGGGTGCATTAGGGGCCGGGAGGCAGTGCGGCGAGGAATTTTCCTTGAGAAGACCTCTTAAGTTGCAGGGCTAACGTCATGATGTTATGGTAGTCAGTCCCGGAAGAACGGCTCAGGGTGCGCTCAGTGGGTAACTCAATGGGTAAAGCAGTCACCGGTATCCGTATTGCCTTGGCGGTATTGCTTTGTGCGCCGCTGCTGGCCTATCCGGCTGGGCTTGGCAAGCTGACGGTCAACTCCGCCCTGGGCCAGCCGCTCAATGCCGAAATCGAGATCGTCTCCTTGCAGACCGGTGAGGAAGACGCGCTAACCGCACGCCTCGGCTCGCTGGAGGCATTCCGCCAGGCCGGCATCGAGCTCAGTCCGGCGCTGGTCGGCCTCCAGTTAGCGATCGACAAGCGCGGCAATCGGCCGCTCATCCGCCTGACCACCTCGCAGCCGGTCAATGAGCCTTTCCTCGATGTCCTGATCGAATTGCAATGGGCGACCGGGCGCCTGGTGCGGGAATACACCTTCCTGCTCGATCCGCCGGAATACCGGGGACCGCGCCCGCTCGCTGCCGCCCCTGCCGTGGCGCCTGCCGCGAAGCCGGTTCCAGCCCCGGCTGCGGCCAAGCCCGCGCCGCGGGCCGAAGCCCGTCCCATTCCTGCAGCTCCGGCGGTTGCTGGCGCCAGGCAGGAAACAGTGAAGAAAGGCGATACCTTGGGCGCCATCGCGCGCAAGCATAAACCTGATAGCGTGACGTTCAACCAGATGTTGATCGCGTTGTATCGCGCTAACCAGGACGCATTCATCCACGAAAACCTAAACCTGGTCAGGGTGGGGCGCATCCTGAATGTGCCGGATCGTGAGGCGATCGCTGCGGTTAATCCGGCACAAGCCAACCAGCTGGTGCAGTCGCAGATGGCGGATTTTGCCGAGTACAAACGCAAACTTGGCGCTGCAGTTGCGGCGGCGCCTGCGGCGCCAGTGCGCGAGCGTGAAGTTAGCGGACGCATCACGGCGCGACCCCAAGCGTCCACGCCGGTCGACCAGAAAGACCAGCTAAAACTTTCCAAGGCGGATCCGGCAAAGCCTGGCGCCCCGTCCTCGCGTGCGGCGCGCGAGGACGACCAGGTGGCTCGCGAGCGCAGCCTGAAGGAATCGCAAGCGCGCGTTGGCGACCTGGAAAAGAATGTCACCGATCTGCAAAAGCTGCTGGAGTTGAAGAACCAGCAACTGGCGGAACTCGAGAAAAAGGCGGTCGCAAAACCTGCGGCACCTGCGATAGCCCCTGCGACAGCCCCTACTGCCAAACCTGAGCCTGAGGCGCCGAAGCCGACCCCTGAAGTGCCCAAGGAAGCCGCCAAGCCTGCGCCGAAAGTGGTCGCGGAAGCCCTGAAGGTCAAGCCCAAAGCGGCGCCGGCCAAGGCACCTGCGCCGGAGAAGAGTTTCATCGAGGAATTCGTCGAGGATCCGATCTCAATCGGCGGACTGGGCGCGGTCGTGCCGCTGCTGGCCCTCTACGGCGCGTGGGCCTGGCGCCGCAAGAAGGTCGCGCCACCGACCCAGTTCCAGGACAGTGTGGTCAGTGCAGACCGCGCGCCGGACACCTCTTCAGCCTTCGACAGCGCAGCGGTCACGCAGGTCTCTGATACGCTACCGTCGGAGGCTGCGGCTTCGTCTGAAGTTGCGGTCAGCGGTGGCAGTGGTGCCGTCGCGCATAGCGACGAAGTCGATCCGATCGCCGAAGCCGATGTGTACATGGCCTATGGCCGTGATGCCCAGGCGGAAGAGATACTCAAGGAAGCGCTAGCCAAGGATCCGAACCGTATCGCGGCGCAGGTGAAGCTGCTCGAGATCTATGCCAACCGCAAGGACAGCAAGTCCTTCGAGCAGGTCGCGCTCAAGGTAAAAGGTCTTGCCGGTGGCGCCAGCCCGGAGTGGGCAAAGGCGATGGCGCTCGGCCATTCGATAGACCCAGACAACGGTCTGTATGGCAGTGGCGGCGCCGCCGAGATGGTAGCGGTAGCGGTCGCGGTTGCGTCTGCGGCGCCGACGCTCGATTTCGACATCGGCGGCGGAGATTTCCCGGCTGGTGGAGCGGTAGCCAAGGTGGATTTGGCAGAACTTGACTTCGATATTGGTGGCGCGACCCCCGTAGCGACGTCCAAGAGCGACTTCGCGTCTGATGACGCCCTGATCATCGAGAGCAAAGAGGCGCAGGGTTCCACCGGCGGAGGGCTCGATTTCGATCTTGGCGACAGCGATATGCCTGCGGCGCCGGTGAAGATGGCGGATCCGGATGCGACGATCACCATGGATTTCGACCTGAATATCGATCTCGACGGCGCCAAGACCGAGAAACCCGCGGATGCGCCGTTAGACCTGGGCGGACTGAGCTTCGATCTGGGCGCCCCGGGCGGCGATGCGTCACCGGCTGGCGTCGATACGAAGTGGCAGGAAGTTGCCACCAAGCTCGATCTCGCCAAGGCATACCAGGAGATGGGTGACAAAGATGGGGCGCGGGAGTTGCTGAACGAGGTCGTGAAGGAGGGCGACGCGGCGCAGCAGGGCCAGGCGCAGCAGATGTTGTCCAACCTGGGTTAAGCAGCGCACGGTATAGCGGACCAAAAAGCAGGATTGCGAATCAGGCTGACTAGGCCGCGGCGCGCAAGCGACTGCGGCTTTTTATTATGGCGACGAGAATCGCACTGGGCATAGAGTATGACGGTAGCCGTTTCCTGGGCTGGCAGACACAGCCGGGCGGCGGCACGGTGCAGGACGCGCTGCAGGCGGCGCTCTCGGGCATCGCAAACGAGGCCGTGAGCGTGATCTGCGCCGGCCGTACCGACCGCGGTGTGCATGGGCGGGGGCAAGTGGTTCACTTCGATACCACCGTAGAGCGCCCGGACTCCGCGTGGGTGCGTGGCGTGAATGCGCTGCTGCCCGAAGCGGTCGCGGTGCTGTGGTCGCGGCGCGTGGCGCCCGATTTTCATGCCCGCTATTGCGCTCTGTCGCGGACCTACCGCTATGTCCTGCTGAACCGACCGGTACGGCCGGCGCTGACGGCGCGCTATGTCGGATGGCAGCACGCGCCGCTGGAGGTTGCGCCGATGCGCGTAGCGGCACGGCAATTGCTAGGGGAGCAAGATTTCTCCGCATTTCGCGCTGCCGACTGTCAGGCGAAAAGCCCGTTGCGGACCTTGCACAGGATAGACATCGAGAGGAAGGGAGAGTGCGTCGAATTCACCCTGTGCGCCAATGCCTGGCTGCAGCACATGGTGCGTAACATCGTCGGCACTTTGGTCTATGTCGGCAAGGGCAAGCATCCGCCGCTGTGGGTGAAGCAAGTGCTGGAATCGCGCGATCGCTCGCTTGCCGCGCCCACGTTTGGCCCCGAGGGTTTGTATTTGGAAGCTGTGGAATATGATCTGCGCTGGGATATTCCTGCCACGGGTATTCCGGCCATCGAACACCGAGCAAGGGCCCTGCCCGTCGAATCATGAGAACCCGGATCAAGATCTGCGGCATTACCCGCGTGGAGGATGCGCGCGCCGCCGCACAGGCTGGCGCCGATGCCATTGGCCTGGTGTTTTATCCGCCCAGTCCGCGCGTGCTCGGGCTCGACCAGGCGCGCAGCTTGCGGGATGCGCTGCCCCCGTTGGTGAGTACCATAGCGTTGTTCGTGAACCCACCGGCCGAGCAGGTGCGTGCGGTGCTGGAGCGTGTGCGGCCGGCGCTGTTGCAGTTCCACGGCGAGGAAACGCCCACTTTCTGCGAGCAATTTGGGGTGCCCTATCTGAAGGCATGCCGGGTAAAGCCAGGAGTCGATTTGCTAGAATACCTGCGGCCGTTTTCCGGTGCGGCGGGGTGGTTGCTCGATAGCCACGTGGAGGAATACGGCGGCGTCGGGGAGAGCTTCGACTGGTCTCTGGTCCCTGCCGAATGCATCCGCCCGCTGGTTCTGTCCGGTGGGCTGACGCGAGACAATGTAGGGGTGGCGATCCGGCGCGTTCGTCCCTGGGCAGTAGACGTGTCCAGCGGCGTCGAATCCTCCAAGGGCATCAAAGATGCGGCCAGGATGGCCGCTTTTATCGCCGAGGTCAGAAATGCAGATGTATGACTTGCCGGATGCGCGCGGGCATTTTGGTCCTTACGGTGGCGTTTTTGTCGCCGAGACCCTCAGCCATGCGCTCGACGAGCTGCGGGATGCCTACCAGCGCTGCCGCCGCGATCCGGCATTCATGGCCGAGTTCCATAACGAGCTCAAGCACTATGTCGGCCGTCCGAGTCCGATTTACCACGCCGGGCGCTGCTCGGCGCAGCTCGGCGGCGCGCAGATCTACCTCAAGCGCGAGGACCTGAACCACACCGGCGCGCACAAGATCAACAACACCATCGGCCAGGCGCTGCTCGCGCGCCACATGGGCAAGAAGCGAGTGATCGCGGAAACTGGCGCTGGCATGCACGGCGTCGCCGCTGCGACGGTGGCGGCCCGTTTCGGCATGCAATGCGTGGTCTATATGGGATCGGAAGACGTGAAACGCCAGTTGCAGAACGTCTACCGCATGAAGCTGCTCGGCGCCGAAGTGGTGCCGGTCGAATCGGGTTCGAGGACTCTCAAGGACGCGCTCAACGAAGCCATGCGCGACTGGGTGAGCAACGTCGAGGATACTTATTACATCATCGGCACGGTAGCTGGACCGCATCCCTATCCGATGATGGTGCGCGATTTTCAGTCAGTGATCGGCGAGGAATGCAAGCTGCAGATGCCCGAACTCACGGGGCGGCAGCCCGATGCGGTAATTGCTTGCGTAGGCGGTGGCTCGAACGCGATGGGAATTTTCTATCCCTACATCGGTGACCAGAACGTCAGGCTGATAGGCGTCGAGGCGGCCGGCGAAGGTCTGGCCAGCGGCAAGCACGCGGCTTCGCTCTGCGCGGGCACCCCTGGGGTGTTGCATGGCAACCGAACCTACCTGTTGCAGGACGCCAACGGACAGATCACCGAAACGCATTCGATTTCTGCGGGCCTGGATTACCCCGGGGTCGGACCAGAGCATGCCTGGTTGAAGGACCTTGGCCGCGCCGAATATGTAGCAGTGACGGATGACGAGGCGCTAAAGGCTTTCAACGACCTGTGCCGCCTGGAAGGCATCATCCCCGCGCTCGAATCGGCGCACGCCGTGGCCTACGCACTCAAGCTCGCGCCTTCGATGTCCAAGGACAAGATCCTGCTGGTCAATCTTTCGGGCCGCGGCGACAAGGACATGCAGACGGTCGCCGACAGGATGGGAATCAAGCTCTGATGTCGCGCATTGCCGGGTGCTTCGCCGCATTGAAGGCCGCTGGGCGCAAGGCGCTGATTCCCTATGTCACCGCGGGCGATCCTCTGCCCGCAAGCACGGTGCCCCTGCTGCACGCACTGGTGGAGGCCGGCAGTGACATCCTCGAGATCGGTGTGCCGTTCTCCGATCCGATGGCCGACGGGCCAGCGATCCAGCGCTCCTCTGAGCGCGCACTGAAGAATGGTATCGGGCTTTCGGAGGTATTGAATATTGTCATTCAATTCAGAAAAAACGATTCTGTAACACCGATCGTTTTGATGGGCTACGCCAATCCGATCGAGGCGATGGGAGTGGAGAAATTCGTCACTGCGGCGCAAGCCGCGGGCATCGACGGGGTGATCGTGGTGGACTACCCGCCGGAGGAATGCGCGCCGTTCGTCGAACTTTGCCGTAAGGCCGGCATCGATACCATCTTCTTGCTGGCGCCGACCTCCACGGATGAACGTATCCGCTCAGTGGCGCAGGCCGGCAGCGGCTATCTCTACTACGTTTCGCTGAAAGGCGTGACCGGCGTGAAGAGCGTAGATGCCGCTGAGGTTGCGGCGCAGCTGCCGAAGATCCGCGCTGCTTCGACGCTGCCGATCGGCGTGGGCTTCGGCATCAAGGATGCGGAATCGGCCCGCGCCATCTCGAAAGTGGCGGACGCCGTGATCATCGGCAGCCGCATCGTCCAGGAAATCGAGAGTGCCGGTGCCGAGCTCGCGGTAGCGCGCGTCAAGGCGCTGATCGGGCCGATCCGCAAGGCGCTAGACGCATGAGTGCGTTCCAGGTCACCGAATGAGCTGGCTACAAAAACTCTTGCCGCCGAAGATCCAGCGCGGCACCGTCCCGCGCAAGCAGGTCCCGGAAGGCTTGTGGACCAAATGCCCGGCCTGCAACGCGGTGCTCTACAGCACCGACCTGGAAAAAAATCTGAACGTCTGCCCCAAGTGCGGCGACCACCAGCGCATTGGCGCGCGCGCTCGCCTGGATGGACTGCTTGATGCCGAGGGCCGGTTCGAAATCGGCGCTGAGGTCCAGCCGGTGGACAGCCTTAAATTCAAGGACTCGAGGAAGTACCCGGAGCGCTTGGAGGACGCGCAATCCTCCACCGGCGAGACCGACGCCCTGATCGTGCTGCAGGGATCCATCAAGTCGCTGGGCCTGGTCTGCGCGGCATTCGAATTCGAGTTCATGGGCGGCTCGATGGGCTCAGTGGTCGGCGAGCGCTTCGTGCGCGGCGTACGCGTCGCCATCGAGCAGAAGTTGCCCTACGTCTGTTTTACTTCGAGCGGCGGCGCGCGCATGCAGGAAGGCCTGCTGTCGCTCATGCAGATGGCCAAGACCACTGCCTCGCTTACCGAACTGGGCCAGCGCAAGCTGCCGTTCGTCACCGTGCTGACCGATCCGACCATGGGCGGGGTGTCAGCCAGTTTCGCGATGATCGGCGACATCGTCATTGCCGAACCGAAGGCGCTGATCGGTTTTGCCGGTCCGCGGGTTGTCGAACAGACCGTGCGTCAGAAGCTGCCGGAGGGATTCCAGCGCGCTGAGTTCCTGCTCGAGAAAGGGGCGATCGACATGATCGTGGACCGCAGGCAGATGCGCGACAGGTTGCATACGCTGCTCGCGCTACTGTTGGGAAGGCCTGCCGACAGTTCGTCGTGAGCAACGGGTCCAAACCCGTGAGCAGGCGTTCTCTCGCCGACTGGCTGGGGTACATCGAACAGCAGCATCCGCAGACGATCGCTCTCGGGCTCGAGCGTATTTCGGCAGTTTTTTCTAAATTAAAAATAAAATTTACCTGCCCTATCATTACCGTTGGTGGAACCAATGGCAAGGGTTCGACTTGCGCCATGCTGGAGGCGGTTCTGTCGTCAGCAGGCTATCGCACCGGTTTGTATACCTCGCCGCACCTGCTGCGCTACAACGAACGGGTGCGCATTGCTGGCCGCGAGGTGGAGGATGAGGTGCTGGCGGAGGCTTTTGCGGTAGTGGAAGCGGCGCGCGGCACGGTACCGCTCACCTATTTTGAATTTGGTACGCTGGCGGCTTTTTTTATTTTTGCAAAAGAAAATATTGAGGCTGCGATACTGGAAGTCGGCCTGGGCGGCAGGCTGGATGCGGTGAACGTGGTGGCTGCCGATTGTGCGGTGCTCACCAGTATCGGGGTCGATCACGTCGAGTATCTGGGCCATACGCGCGAGGCCATCGGCGGCGAGAAAGCGGGAATTTTCCGTTGCGGCAGGCCTGCTGTCGTCGCTGACCCGTCGCCGCCAGACAGCGTCTTGGAACAAAGCCGAAAAATTGGCTCACGACTGCTACTCAACGGGCAGGATTTCGGCTATCAAGCGCAGGGGGCGCAGTGGACCTATTGGGGTCCGGCGGGCAAGCGCTTCGGGCTCCCGCATCCTGCCTTGCGGGGCGCCGTGCAGTTGCGCAACGCCAGCGCTGCATTCGCCGCGTTGGACGCTTTGCGGGAGAGTTTGCCGGTGGCGATGCAGGATCTGCGCAGGGCGCTCGCCGGAGTCGCTTTGCCGGGCCGCTTCCAGGTCCTGGCGGGGCGTCCGCTGGTGGTGCTGGATGTGGCGCACAACCCTGAAGCGGCTGCAGTGCTGGCGGCCAATCTTGGCGCCAGCGGTTTCTCGCCGGAGACGAGCGCTGTTTTTGGCATGCTCAAAGATAAGGATATCGCCGGGGTGGTGCGCGCGGTGGCGCCGCGGATCACGCGCTGGCACCTGGCGAATCTGCCGGGAACGCGGGGGGCTGACGCGACTCAATTGGCCAAAGTTCTGAGAGAAGAAAAAATTCAATCCCCTATCTTCAAACATCCAACCGTCGCCGCAGCGCTCGCTGCTGCACGAAACGAAGCCGGCGAGAATGATAAAATTGTCGTCTTCGGCTCCTTTCTCACGGTTGCCGGCACCTATGGCTGAAAACGAAGACGTCAATACGCTGAAGCGCCGCGGTCGCCGCCGGCTGTTGGGCGCCGTTGCGCTGGTGTTGGCAGCCGTCATCGTGCTGCCGATGGTGTTCGATTCCGAACCCAAGGGCAGCGCGCCGCCGGTGAGCGTGCTCATCCCTGGCGAAGACGAAAGCGGATTCATGCCTAAGGTGGCACCCAAGTCGCCGCCCTCCCAGGAGCAGAAGGCTATCGAGAAGGCGCAGGCTCCCGAGAAGGCGCTGGAAGCGCAAGCAGACGTTGAGAAAAAGCCCCTCGAAGCGGCTTTGACCGGGGAGCAGTTCATGGTTCCTGTTGGTGCCTACGTCGATCCTGCCGGCGTCATAGAGAAGCTGAAAGGTGCAAAAATCCCCTACTACACCGAGCCGATCGCCACCAAAAACGGCAGCGTGACGCGGGTGCGTGCCGGCCCCTTTGCCAGCCGCGCTGCTGCGGAGAAGGTGTTGCAGGAATTACAAGGCCTGGGTTTGAAACCGGGCAGCATCGCGAGCAAATCCTGAGATGACCTGGCTCGATTACGCCGTGATCGGCGTATTCGCAATGTCCCTCGTGGTCGGTGCCTGGCGGGGACTGGTGCGCGAGGTCCTGTCGATCTTGGGCTGGGTGATCGCATTCCTGGCCGCGAATCTCCTTGCCGGTCCGCTGGGTCCGATGATGCCACAGACTATTCCGAGCCCGGAACTCAGGGTCGCCGCCGCCTACCTGGCGGTTTTCGTCGCCTCTCTCCTGGTGACCTCTCTGGTCGGGCTGCTGCTTTCAAGGATCGTCAAAGCGGCGGGTCTGGGCGGCGTTGACCGCATGCTCGGTGCGCTCTTTGGCGTCGCGCGAGGGCTACTGATCGTGCTGGCAGCAGCCCTCTGCGCAGGGCTGACCAGCGCGCCGCAGCAAGCGTTCTGGCGCGACTCGCTCAGCGCTCCCCTGTTGGTGCAAGCGGCCGAGGCGTTGATGCCGCTGTTACCGCAAACCTTCGCCGAGCGCTTGCGCTACAGTTAGCTTGCTTGCGTTATGATTGGAACTTAGTCACACCGAGCCTCTACCGATGTGCGGTATTCTGGGCATAGTCGCTCGCTCCCCCGTCAATCAGCTTCTCTACGACGGTTTGCTGCTCCTGCAGCACCGCGGCCAGGACGCTGCGGGTATCGTTACCAGCGAGCGCAACTCTTTCCATATGCAAAAGGGCACCGGCACGGTGCGGGATGTGTTTCGCACCCGCAATATGCGCTCTCTGCCGGGCAATATCGGCATTGCGCATTGCCGGTATCCGACCGCCGGCTCGGCATCCAATTTGGCTGAGGCGCAACCGTTTTACGTCAATTCCCCATTTGGCATCGTGCTCGGTCACAACGGCAACCTGACCAATTCCGACAAGCTGAAGGAAGAGATGTTCAGGCAAGACCTGAGACACATCAACACCAATTCAGATTCCGAGGTTCTGCTCAACGTACTCGCGCACGAGCTGGAGAAGGCCTCGGTTAAGTTGCGGCTCGACCCGCAGACGATATTTACCGCGGTGGCGAATGTGCATCGTCGCGTACGCGGCGCCTACGCGGTGATTGCGATGATTGCCGGGCATGGAGTCTTGGCGTTCCGGGATCCTTACGGCATCCGCCCAGCCGTCATCGGCTACAACGAGACGCCCGGGGGCATCGAGTACATGGTGTCCTCGGAATCGGTGGCGGTGGAAGCGATCGGCTTCCGGGTGCTGCGCGACATCGCGCCAGGGGAGGCGGTGTTCATCGATGGCGACGGTCATTTCTTCAGCCAGCAGTGCGCTGACCGGACCACGCTCAATCCTTGCATTTTCGAATATGTCTACCTAGCGCGGCCCGATTCGGTCATCGACGGCGCATCGGTTTACGAAGCGCGCTTGCACATGGGCGAGAAGCTGGCGGAGAAAATAAAACGCCAGTACCAGCATCTCCAGATCGACGTCGTGATCCCGATCCCGGATTCGAGTCGGCCTTCGGCCCTTCAGCTGGCGGCGGGCCTGGGTGTGCCCTACCGCGAAGGCTTCGTGAAGAACCGCTATATCGGCCGCACTTTCATCATGCCGGGGCACGAGATGCGCACTCGCTCGGTGCGGCAGAAGCTGAACGTGATCGGGATGGAATTCAAGGGCAAGAACGTGCTGCTGGTGGACGATTCCATCGTGCGCGGCACCACCAGCCGGGAAATCGTCACGATGGCGCGCGAATCGGGTGCGCGCAAGGTGTTCTTCGCTTCGGCGGCGCCGCCGGTGCGTTATCCGAACGTCTACGGCATCGACATGCCGACTCGCGCGGAGCTGATTGCCGCCCACCGCAGCGAGGATCAAGTGGCCGCGGAGATCGGCGCCGACGCACTCATTTACCAGGACCTTGAAGCGCTCAAAGATGCGGTCCGCCAGGCAAATCCGAAGCTCTCCACCTTGGAGACCTCGTGTTTCGACGGGGTCTACATCACCGGCGACGTGACCAGCGACTACCTGCATATCATCGAGACCCGCCGCGACGCGCAGCGCGATGCCGAGGAGGGCGAGGGCGCGCAGTTGGATCTCAACCTGGCAGCAACAGGCTGATTCTTGCTATGATCCCTTTACGCGCCGATTTGATACAGCTTGCGGGCGCGTTATAAATTCAGCTAAAGCGCGCCGAACCCCGGTCCGCTTGGTTAGCGAAAGGATTGGGTATGGCTAAACACAAGTTATCTACTCTCGGCGTGCGCGCTGGCATTGCGCGCAGCCAGTTCAACGAGCACGCCGAGGCGCTCTACCTGACCTCGAGCTTCGTATTCGAGAACGCTGCCCAGGCCGCCGCCCGCTTTACCGGCGGCGACGGCGGCTTTGTCTATTCTCGCTTCACCAACCCCACGGTCTCGATGTTCCAGGACCGTCTGGCCGCGCTCGAAGGCGCCGAGGCCTGCGTGGCGACGGCCTCGGGTATGTCGGCGATCCTTGCTACCTCGATGGCGCTGCTCAAGGCGGGCGACCACGTGATCTGCTCTCATGCGGTGTTTGGCGCCACGGTGCAACTGTACGCCACCATTTTATCGCGCTTCGGCATCGAAACCACCTTCGTTTCTCCGACCACCACCGAGGCGTGGCAGCGCGCGGTGCGGCCGAACACAAAACTCTTGTTTGTCGAGACGCCATCCAATCCGTTGGGGGAAATCTCCGATATCGCGGCGATTGCCGCGGTGGCGAAAAAAGCCGGCGCCGTACTCGCCGTAGATAACGCTCTGTGCACGCCGGCGCTGCAGCGGCCGCTGGAATTTGGCGCCGACCTGGTGATTCATTCTGCTACCAAGTACCTGGACGGGCAGGGTAGGGTGTTGGGCGGCGCGGTGTTGGGCGCCAAGGGTCCTGCCATGGACGCCGTGTTCAGCTTTCTGCGCACTGCCGGACCTGCGTTGTCGCCTTTCAACGCTTGGGTGATCCTCAAGGGCATGGAGACACTCGAACTGCGCATGCTCACGCAGTCGGAGCGTGCACTGGAACTGGCGCGCTGGCTGGAAGCGCACCCCAAAGTAACCAAGGTGCACTACCCCGGACTGGCATCGAATCCGCAGTACGCGTTGGCGATGCGTCAGCAGCGTAGCGGCGGTGCCATCGTGTCGTTTGAAGTGAGCGGCGGCCGCGAGGCAGCCTGGCAAGTGATAGACGCGACCAAACTCATCTCAATCACCGGCAACCTGGGGGACGTGAAGAGCACGATCACCCATCCGGCCACCACCACGCACGGCCGCATCACGCCCGAGGCGCGCGCCGCCGCCGGGATCACTGATGGGCTGGTAAGGGTTGCGGTCGGCCTGGAGGCAGTCGAGGACTTGACAGCGGATCTTGCGCGCGGACTAGTCTAGAAAATAAAGCGGTTCAGCTTCAATACCAATCAGAACGAAACTAGCCGCGGGCCGACGTCGTCCAGGGCGAGGTAGCCACCGCAGCCGTACCAGTCGGGCAGCACCCAGCGTTCGCAGAGCACACCGTCCACTTCGACATCGTGGCGCGCGGGGCGGTGGGTGTGGCCGTGGATCAGACAGCGCACACCGTGACGACGAAACGCATCGCGTACCGCATCCGCGTTGACATCCATGATCTGAGCGGGCTTGGTGGCGCTTAGCTGCTTGCTCTTCTCGCGCAGTAAACCAATGCTTGCATGGCGCTCGGCGAGCGGCTTGGCGAGGAACTCCCGCTGCCAGAGGGCTGAGCGTGCGCTCAGGCGCCAGGTCTGGTAGTCGTGGTCGTCAGTGCAAAGCGTGTCGCCGTGCAATAGCGCCACGGGCTTGCCCGCGAAGTCGATCACGCTGGGATCGTCCAGGAAGCGCGCGCCACTGGCGGCGAGAAAACCCTTGCCAAGGAGAAAGTCGCGGTTGCCGTGCATGACGTGGACCGCAACCCCCGCATCGACCAGGCTGCGGAACCCCTGTGCGACTGCGGCCGCGAGCGGGTCGCCGGCAGGGTCGTTCAGTTTGTCGTCGCCTGCCCAGTACTCGAACAGGTCGCCGAGCACGTAGAGAGTCTGGGCGCGGCTCGCCACGTCGGCGAGGAAGCGGAAGAACTGCTGGTTGGCGTCCGGGCGCTGCCCGCACAGATGCAGGTCGGAGATGAAGAGCGCTTGCTTCACATTACTTCTTGTCGGCCACCACGGTGACCGACTCGATTACCACCATCTCGCGCGGAGCGTCGGTAGGGAAGGGGCCGCCCGAGCCGGTGGGCGATTTGGAAATCTTGGTCACCACATCCATGCCCGCGACAACCTTGGCGAATACCGTGTAGCCCCAGCCATCCTGGGCGTTGGCAGCGTTCAGGAAATCATTGTTCTTGCCATTGATGAAGAATTGTGAGGACGCGGAATGCGGTGCGCTAGTGCGCGCCATGGCGACGGTACCCAGATCATTTTTCAGGCCGTTCTTGGCTTCGTTCTCGATCGAGGCGCGGGTGGCTTTTTGTTTGTACTTCTGGTCGAAGCCGCCGCCCTGGATCATGAAATTGTCGATCACGCGGTGGAAAATCGTGCCGTTGAAATGCCCGTCCTTGGCGTATTGCAGGAAATTCTCAACGGTTTTCGGCGCTTTGGCTGGATAGAGCTCGAGCCGGATGGTGCCGAGATTGGTCTTCAGGTCCACCTGTGGATCGGCGCCTAGCGCGCCGGAGCCCGCCGCAGTCGCCGAAAGTATCACCAGGGGTTTCCAGAAATCGATTAGTTTCATTGACTGCCTTCATAGAGGATCCGCCAGCGCCCGTGGTCCTTGATCCAGTACTGGCGCTTGCGCATCGTGTTGGAAAGATTGCTCGACTGGTAGTCTTGGTCGAAGTTGACCACGATAAAACTCTCGCGTGGGTACTGCAGCATGGCGATCCGCGATACGGCCACCTTGATCCAGCTTTTCGCGCCATTCACCTTGCGTTTTTGCTGCGACCATGCCGCGAGATCCTGATCACCGGAATTGAAGCGTGCGGCATAATGGCCGAGATAGCGTTCGGCATCGCGGCTCTCCCAGGCGGAGCGCCAGGACTCGAAGGCATCAGCCAGCCCTTGGCGTTCGGTCTCCAGCGCCGTCGCCTCAGTCCACTCGATTTCGTCGGCGATGATCACCGGGGTAAGACCGATCTGCACCGTCCTGCCTAGCGCTTCCAGGTCGGCATTGGCGAGCACGATGCAACCGTCGCTGGCGCGCGGCGCTCTGCTGTAAGTATCGGCAGGTGTGCCGTGCAGCCAGATGCCGTGGCCGTTGCGGCCGAGGCGCTTATCCCAGGCATTCGGATAGTTGATCGGGTAGGCGCCAGCGCCGTAAAAATCGGTGAGTTTTTGCCGCGGCAGCTTGGCGGTGACGTGGTAAACACCGAGCGGCGTCTTCTGGTCGCCCTCACGCGTTTTCTCCACGCCGTTCTTGCCCAGGGAGACGTAGTAGTCGGCGACGAACTGGGGGCGCCCAGCGGCGTTCTCGAACACGTAGAGCCGCGAGCGCTGCGAGTCCACCACCAGCGCATGTTTCTGGTCGGCGTGCATCTGCAGTAGGTAGCGTGGCAGGCGCTCGCCATTGGGCCGGTCGCGAAAGGCGCGCGACCGGAGCAGGACCTCGGCACGCAAGTCTTCCACCTTCTCTTGCGGCACGGTCTTGGGCACATTGCCGAAGTTCTCGAGCGCGTGTGCGTGCGCCAGCAGCAGGTCACCGCGTATCAGGTGCGCCAGTCGGAAATTCGGCTGCGTCGCGATCAATGCCTCGATCCGCTGCGCCGCGAGGTCGAGCCGGTTAACCTTGATCGCTTCAAGAACACCTATGAGCGCCTGTTCAGGTCCGGCGCCCGCAAGCGCTGGAACAGGCACGGCGCTCTCGGGCGTCTTAGGTGGCTCTGCGGCAAACCCTGCCGAGGCAAGGAGGAGGAGGGCGGTGGTGGCCAGGCGCAGGAAAGCGCCAGGCAAGGGACTCAATTGCCGACCCTCTCTTTCTGGATTAGCCAGCGACCTTCGGACCGAGCCAGTAGCAGGGTCTTGGTGATGCTGGTCAACTTGATGACATCCGAACGGTAGCCCTGGCGAAAGGTCACGCTAGCCTGGCCTTCGCCCGCAATGCGCACGGTCGGCGTATCCACGGTGACGGTAATGCTCTTGGGCGCGCGGGTGCGCTGCCGGCGGGCTTGCTCCCAATCGGCGCGCGACTCGCCGCCGGGTGTCTTGAAGTCCTTGCCGTAAAACGCGAGGTAGCCATCCACGTCCTTGGCCGACCATGCTTGGGCCCAAGCGTTCACTGTCTCGAGTATCTCGGCGTTGCCGGCCTTCGGCGCAGCGGGCTTTTCCGCGATCGGCTTGGCGGCTTCGGCCGCAGCCACCGCCACGGGCGCTTTGATGAGTTCTTTCGGCGTGGCCAAAATGCTGGGGGTCACGGCCACTGCCACCGGCTTGGCCGGCGCGGAACCGCCCACCAGCTCGCGCACCAAGGCGAGCTTGTTCTTCGCCCCCGGATTGGCCGCGTCGATCTGCAGCGCCTTGTCATAAGCCTGGCTGGCGAGCTTGGCGTAAACGTCGCCCAGGTTTTCGTAGGCGGTGGCGTAGCTCGGATGGGTGCGGATCGACTGCTCGAGCGCGCTGCGCGCCTTGTCGTACTGGCCCAGAGAAGCGTAGATCACCGCGAGGTTGTTGAACGGCTCGGGAAGGTCGGGATAGTCCTTCGTTAGCGCCAGGAAAACATCGCTCGCGTCCTTGGTGTTGCCCTGCTCGGCAAAAATAAGTCCCTTGAGAAAGCGCGCCTGCGCGTCCTTGGGTTTGGTGGCCAGCGCTTTGTTCACGCGCTCCAGCGCTTGCTGGTACTGGCCGGATTTGAAAAATTTGCTGGAGTCCTGGATGTCATCGGCAAAGGCCGAACTGATGGTCGCGAGCAGCACGGCAATCAGCGCTGAGCGGATCGAGCCTGAGTCGGGGAAATTCATCATTGTGTTATAGTTTTCAAGGCCATACAGAATCTTGTTCATTCTAGACCAAGCCCTGCCCCTTAACAACTTGGGCAGCTTCGACAACTTAGTAGACTTTGGCCAACGCAGGACAGGAATCCCGCATGCTCCGCATCTATAACTCGCTCGTTAGGGATAAGCAGGACTTTGTGCCGATACGCCCCGGCGAGGTGCGCATGTACGTCTGCGGCATGACCGTCTACGACCTCTGCCACCTCGGGCACGGACGGATGATGGTCGCCTTCGACGTGGTGCGCCGTTGGCTGCGCGCCAGCGGCTACCGCGTCACCTACGTGCGCAATATCACCGATATCGACGACAAGATCATCAAGCGCGCCGCCGAGAACGGGGAAACGATCGGTGCGTTGACAGAGCGATACATCCGCGCGATGGATGAGGACGTCGGTGCACTCGGTGTGGAGAAGCCCGACCACGAGCCACGCGCTACACAGTACGTACCGCAGATGATCGCCATGATCCAGAAGCTGCAGGCGAACGGTCTCGCCTACCAGGCGGCAGACGGCGACGTGAACTATCCGGTGCGAAAATTCCAGGGTTACGGCAAGCTCTCCGGGAAATCGCTCGATGACCTGCGTGTGGGCGAGCGGGTTGAGCCCGCAGCGGCGAAGCACGATCCGCTCGATTTCGTGCTTTGGAAGCACTCCAAACCGGGCGAGCCGACCTGGCCCTCGCCCTGGGGTGCTGGCCGCCCGGGCTGGGCGATCGAATGCTCGGCGATGAGCTGCTCGCTACTCGGCGATCGCTTTGACATCCACGGCGGCGGCCAGGATTTGCAGTTTCCGCACCACGACAACGAAATCGCGCAGTCTGAAGGCGCCAGCGGAGCAGAGGCAGGCGGCAAGTTCGTGAATTACTGGATGCACAACGGCTTCCTGCGCGTGGACGACTCGAAAATGTCGAAGTCGCTCGGCAATTTCTTCACCATCCGCGAGATCCTCAAGGTCTTCGATCCGGAAGTGGTGCGCTTGTTCATCGTCAGGTCACATTACCGCAGTGCACTGAACTACTCAGACGCGCATCTCGACGACGCGAAAGCCGCGCTCACCCGCCTGTATACCGCGCTCAAGAATGTTTCTTCGGGAGACTCCAAGCCTGACTGGAGCGAAGCGCACGCCCAGAGATTCAAGGCGGCGCTCGACGACGATTTCAACACGCCCGAGGCGATGGCAGAGTTGTTCAATCTCGCCAACGAAATTGGGCGCGGAAATAATCATCTCGTCCCTCAGCTAAAGGCGCTGGCTGGGGTGCTCGGGTTGCTGCAGCGTGACCCGCAGGCTTTCTTGCAGGCCGGTACCGGCAGCGGACCGACCGACCAGGAGATCGCAGAAATGATCAAGGCTCGCCTGGTGGCGCGCCAGAAAAAAAACTACGCCGAAGCCGACCGGATCCGCAAGGAACTCGAGGCGGTGGGCGTGCTTCTCGAGGATAGTCCCCAGGGCACGACTTGGCGGCGGGCGTAACATCCATTTCGAGACTCAGCCCTCGAAGAATTCCTTCACCTTGTCGAACCAGCCTTTGGCGCGCGGGTTGTGGCGCGCCGCATCTTTCTGGCTGATCACTTCGAACTCTTGTAAGAGCTCGCGCTGGCGCGGGTTAAGGTTCACCGGTGTCTCGACCACCACTTGGCAGAACAAATCGCCCAGCGACTGGCTGCGCACGCCCTTGATCCCCTTGCCGCGCAGACGGAAGGTCTTGCCGCTCTGGGTTTCAGGCGGCACTTTGATGCGTGCGCTGGCTTCCAGCGTCGGGACCTCGATTTCCCCGCCGAGCGCCGCGACGGTGAATGACACCGGCATCTCGCAATGCAGGTCGTCGTGGTCGCGACGGAACACGGCGTGCGGTTTCAGGTGCACCTGAACGTAAAGGTCTCCTGGCGGGCCGCCGTTGACCCCAGCTTCGCCTTCGCCGGACAGGCGCACCCGGTCGCCTTCGTCGACGCCGGCCGGAATCTTCACTGACAGCGTTTTCTGGTGCTTGATACGCCCGGCGCCGCTGCAGCTGGCGCAGGGGTGCACGACCATTTTTCCGGAGCCGTGGCAGCGTGGGCAGGTCTGTGCGATGGAGAAAGGGCCTTGCGAAACACGCACCTGGCCTGCGCCGCGGCAGGTGCTGCAGGTCTGCGGTTGGGTGCCGGGTTTGGCGCCTAAGCCCTCGCAGGTGGTGCACTTGGCCAGTGTCGGGATGCGGATCTTGGTCTCGAAGCCATGCGCTGCCTGCTCCAGCGCAATCTCGAGGTTGTAGCGCAGGTCGGCGCCGCGGAACACATTGGAGCGGCCGCTGCGCGCGCCGCCAAAGATGTCGCCGAAGATATCGCTGAAGGCGTCGCCGAAACCGCCTTGCCCGAAGCTTGCGCCAGCGCCGACTGCAGCCGACGGGTCAACACCGGCATGGCCGTATTGGTCATAAGCCGGCCGTTTCTGCGGATTGCTGAGGACTTCGTAGGCTTCTTTTGCCTCCTTGAAACTGTCTTCAGCCTTCGGGTTGTCCGGATTGCGATCCGGATGCCACTTCATGGCGAGTTTCCGGTACGCCTTCTTGATGTCTTCCTCCGGGGCGTCCCGATTAATCCCTAGCACCTCATAGTAGTCACGCTTTGCCACCCGCGGTTTCCCTTAATTCTTTCTCCGACTTAGCCGGATTTCTTGTCTTTGACTTCCGTGTACTCGGCGTCGACCACGTTGCCGTCGTCTGGCTTCGGTCCGGCTGAGGCCTGAGGGTCGCCGCCTGCGGCCTGCTGCTTCGCTTGCGCCTCGGCGTAGACCTTCTCGCCCAACTTTTGCGAAACTTCCGCGAGCGTCTTCGCTGTGGTCTCGATCCGCGCCTTGTCGTCGGACTTGAGTGCGCCCTCGGCGTCCTTGAGCGCCGTCTCGATCTTTTCTTTCTCGCCGGCGTCGAGCTTGTCGCCGTGCTCGGCAAATGATTTCCTGATCGAGTGCACCAGCGCTTCGCACTGGTTGCGCGCATTCACCAGCTCGAGCGCTTTGCGGTCTTCCTCGGCATGCGTCTCGGCGTCGGCGACCATGCGCTTGATTTCCTCCTCGGTCAGGCCGGAGCCCGCCTGGATCTTGATCTTCGCTTCTTTGCCGGTTGCTTTGTCCTTGGCGGTGACATGCAGGATGCCGTTGGCGTCGATGTCGAACATGACCTCGATCTGCGGCATGCCGCGCTGGGAGGGTGGAATGTCAGCGAGATTGAACTGGCCGAGCGATTTGTTGCCGCTCGCCAGGTCGCGCTCACCCTGCAGGACGTGGATCGTGACCGCGGTCTGATTGTCTTCGGCGGTCGAAAACACCTGCTGCGCCTTGGTCGGGATGGTGGTGTTCTTCTGGATCAGCTTGGTCATCACGCCGCCCAGCGTCTCGATGCCAAGCGACAGCGGGGTCACGTCCAGCAGCAGCACGTCCTTGACGTCGCCCTTCAACACACCGGCCTGGATCGCAGCGCCGACGGCAACCGCCTCATCGGGATTGACGTCCTTTCTCGGCTCCTTGCCAAAGAGCTCGCGCACCTTGTCCACCACCTTGGGCATGCGCGTCATGCCGCCGACCAGGATCACGTCCTGGATGTCGCTGACCTTGACGCCCGCATCCTTGATCGCGATGCGGCAGGGCTCGATGGTTCTGGTGATCAGATCATCGACCAGCGACTCGAACTTGGCGCGCGTGAGTTTCATCGTCAGGTGCTGCGGTGCGCCGCCCGACATCGCGATATAGGGCTCGTTGATTTCGGTCTGCTGGCTGGACGAGAGCTCGATCTTGGCGCGCTCGGCCGCCGACTTGACCCGCTGCAGCGCGATCGGGTCCTTCGACAGGTCAACGCCGTTTTGTTTGCGGAACTCCTCGACGACGTAATCGATCACCCGTTGGTCGAAGTCCTCGCCGCCGAGGAAGGTGTCGCCGTTGGTCGAGAGCACCTCGAACTGGTACTCGTCGTCGACCGCGGCGATGTCGATGATGGAAATGTCGAAGGTGCCGCCACCCAGGTCGTAGACGGCGATTCTGCGGTCCTTGCCTTCCTTCTTGTCCATGCCGAAGGCGAGCGCGGCGGCGGTCGGCTCGTTAATGATGCGCTTGACCTCCAGTCCGGCGATGCGGCCGGCGTCCTTGGTGGCCTGGCGCTGCGAATCGTTGAAATACGCCGGCACCGTGATCACGGCCTCGGTGACTTCCTCGCCGAGGTAGTCCTCGGCGGTCTTTTTCATTTTGCGCAGCACCTCGGCCGAAACCTGCTGCGGCGCGATCTTCTTGCCGCGTTCCTCGACCCAAGCGTCGCCGTTGTCGGCGCGCACGATCTTGTAAGGCATCAGGCCAATGTCCTTCTGGGCCTCCTTCTCCTCGAAGCGGCGCCCGATCAGGCGCTTGACCGCGTAGAAAGTGTGCCTGGCGTTGGTCACCGCCTGGCGCTTGGCGGGCGCACCCACCAGGATCTCGCTCTCGTCGGTGTAGGCGACGATCGAAGGCGTGGTGCGCGCACCCTCGGAGTTCTCGATCACCTTGGGCTTGCCGCCCTCCATGATCGCGACGCAGGAGTTGGTGGTGCCAAGGTCGATGCCGATGATCTTGCCCATGTCAGTTCCTCAATTCGTATTCAAGTTGCTGTCAGAGATGGGGTTTGCGCCCGTGTTTTCAAGAGGTTTCGAAACCGTGACCAGCGCCGGACGGAGGATCCGGTCGTGTAGTCGCCAACCCTTGAGGATGACCGCGACGATCGTGTTCGGCTCGGTCGCCGACCCGAGCGTCGCCATTGCCTGGTGCTTGTGCGGATCGAAACGCTCGCCCAGCAGTGGGACGATTTCACTCAGACTGGCTTTCTGGAAGGCAGCTTTCAGTTGGCGCAGGGTCAGTTCAAGACCGTCATGCAGCGCCGGTGCCAGGCCGTCGCCCTGGGCTTGCGGGGAATTTGCACCGGCGGCGAGCGCCGCTTCGAGGCTGTCCATCACCGGCAGCAGTCCTTCGGCCAAGCGCTCGACGCCAAATTTGTGGGCGGCCGCGACGTCGACTTGTGCGCGTTTGCGGATGTTTTCGGCTTCCGCGACCGCCCGCATCCAGGCGTCGCGTTGCTCGTCTACCCGCGCCTGTGCCTCGGCAAGCAGTTTGTCGAGGGTTTTTTCCTCGACCGGTGTAGGGGTGTTTCCATCCTGCGAATCAGGGGTTTCGGACATATAGGTTGCGGGAGATGGGGGCTAGCAGCGCGACTTCAAGGGGCCGTTTCGACTATTTTAGCCAGTGCCTCGAGCCACTCGGGCGCCTCGTTCAGACAAGGCAGGGCGTGGAATTCCCGGCCGCCTGCCCGCAGAAACGTTCGCCGCCCCTGGATTGCGATTTCCTCCAAGGTTTCGAGGCAGTCCGAGACAAAGCCCGGGCACACAACATCAACCCTAGCGACACCCTCGCGCGCAAGCGCGACCAGTACCGGCTCGGTGTAAGGCTGTAGCCATTGCGCGGCGCCGAAACGGGATTGGAAAGTCAGGATCCAGTCCTTGGCTTTTAATTGCATCGCCTCTGCCAGCAGGCGGGCGGTTTCCCTGCACTGACGTTCGTAAGGATCGCCCAGCTCGACGGCGCGCTTGGGCAGACCGTGAAAGCTCATCAGCAATTTTTCGCCCTTGCCGTGGGCGGCCCAATGGCGCTGCACGCCGCTGGCGAGCGCAGCGATGTAGGCGGGATGGTCGTGAAAATTCTCGACCATCGGGATCCTGGGGCCAATCACGTCGCGGATGCTCTCGGTGGTGCTGCGGGAATACTGTGGGTAGAGCGGCACGACGGTAATTTTCTTGCAATCCGAGAGCTTACTCAGCCCATCCGTAATTGTCGGCTCTCCGTAGCGCATTGCATGTGCTACGGATATTTTTTTCTGCAACAGAACATCCCTCAATAAATCCGCTTGCCGTCGCGTATGCACGGCCAAGGGCGAGCCTTCCGTGGTCCAGATGGCCTGGTACTTTCGGGCGCTTTGCGCGGGCCTGGTTCTCAGGACGATGGCGTGCAGAATCGGCAGCCAGAGGAATCTTGGCAATTGGACTACCCGCGGATCGGAGAGAAACTCGGCCAGGTAGCGACGCACCGCGGCAGCGCTCGGCGCCGCGGGCGTTCCCAAGTTGACGAGCAGGATGCCTTTCAGGACTGTACGCCGGTTTCAGTCCGGCTTCGCGCCGGTGTCCCGGACCACCTTGCCCCACTTGTCGATTTCCGCCCTCACATAGTCGGCGACTTGTTGCGGTGAGCCGCCAAGCGGATCGAAGGCCAGCGCCGCCAGCCGTTCGCGCAGATCGGCACTCTGGATTGCGGTGTTGATTGATTCGTTCAGCTTCAGGACGATGGCGGGCGCGGTGCCGGCGGGAAAAAACACCGCAATCCAGGTGTAATCCTGCAGGCTGGGAAAGCCCGCTTCGGCGAGCGTTGGCACCTCGGGGAGCGCGGCAATGCGCTGGCTGCTGGAGATCGCCAAAGCACGTAGTTTTCCGGCCTTGATCTGGGCCAGGGGCCCTGAAATCGCCCCTGCACCGACAACCGGCTCGCCGGACATGACTGCCGCGACCATCGGACCGGCGCCGCGGAAGTGCACCGGCGTGACATCTAGTTTGGCGAGCACGCGAAACAGATTTTCCGCCGTCAGGTGCGGCGTGGTTCCGATGCCGGGTGAGGCGTAGGCGAGCTTCGCGGACTTCGCCAGGTGGAGGAATTCCGCGATATTTTTCGCCGGAGAACTGGCATTGACGAAGATCATGTTGGGCTGCGAGGCGATCAAGGCAGTGGGGATGAATTCGCGCTCGGCGTCATAACCCGGGTTAGGGAATAGGCTGACATTGACGGCGAATGCCGAGGTCGTCAGCAGCGCCGTGTAGCCATCCGGCGCCGCTTTCGCCACGGCGGCGGCGCCGATATTGCCGCCCGCACCGGCGCGATTCTCGACCAGCACCTGTTGGCCAAGGAGTTCGGTCAACTTTTGTCCTGTCAATCGGGCGGCGATGTCCGCTGGCCCGCCCGGCGCAAACGCCACCACCAGCCGTAGTGGCTTGGTCGGCCAGGTCTGGGCGATCGCCGGCTCGGCCATGGCAAATGTCAGCAGCAGCGCGGTGAAAAATTCTCTTGGCATGGTCTTCATGGATACTCCTAGTTTTAGTCCCGCTTAGGGCTGGGACAGGGCCGAGGAAAGCAGCTTGGCTGTGATGTCGACGATCGGCACCACGCGGTCGTAGGCCATGCGTGTCGGCCCGATGACGCCGACGGTGCCGACCACATCCCCGCCTACCTTGTAGGGCGCAGTCACCACGCTCACGTCCTCGGGCGCCGTGACACCGGATTCGCCGCCGATAAAAATTTGCACCCCTTCGCCGCGCAGCGACAGGTCGAGAATTCGCACCAGGGAGGTCTTGTACTCGAACAGTTCGAACAGTTGACGCATACGGCCCATATCCTGCGACAGGTCGTGTGCCGCCAGCAGCTTACGCTCGCCCGAGATGACATACTGCTCGTTGCCTTCCGCGATCGCTTTGCTGGTCGCCTCCAGCGCGACGTTCATCAAGGAGATCAGATCCTGGCGGATTTCCTGTAGCTCCTTGTGCACCCGCAGATGAATGTCCTCGAAACTCTGCCCGGAGTAATTCTGGTTCAAGTAGTTCGCTGTGGCAACCAGCTCGGATGGCGTGTAGTCGCGCTCGGTGAACAGGATCCGGTTCTGCACGTCGCCGTCCGGGGTGACGACGATCAGCAGTACGCGTTTGTCCGACAAGCGGAGGAATTCGATCTGGCGGAAAGTGAGGGCGGGGCGGCGGGGCGTCATCACGATGCCGGCGAAATTCGTCAGCTCGGACAGCAGTTGCGAGGCGGCCTGGATCACGCGCCTGGGGTTGTCGGGGTGAAGCTGGTCCTCGAGCTGGTGCAGATCGCCCGAACCGAGCTGTTTCACCACCAGCAGCGAATCGACGAAGAAGCGGTAGCCGAGCGTGGTCGGCACGCGACCAGCCGAGGTGTGTGGGCTGGCGATGAGGCCCATCTCCTCCAGATCCGACATCACGTTGCGGATGGTGGCCGGTGACAGGTCGAGCCCGGCGTGGCGTGACAGGGTCCGTGAGCCGATAGGCTGGCCCTCGGCAATATAGCGCTCGATCAGCGTTTTCAGCAGGATCTGCGCGCGTTTGTCGAGCATCATGGAATTCTACACATGCCCTGCGGTTAGAATGAAACTATGCAGCCCGCCGACACGACGGACACGACGCGTTCCGCCGCAACCCAGCGCCCCGCGTTTCGCCGCGTCGCTCTGATCGGCAAGCAGACCCCCGAGATCGCCCATCCCTTGCGTGCGCTGCGCGATTTCCTGCACCAGCGCGGCTGCGAAGTGATGCTGGAGCGCGACACCGCGGCCAGTGTTGGTGAAAACGGCGCCGCAGGTTGCAATTTGGCGGGCTATGATGAAATCGGTCGCAACGCCGACCTGGCGATCGTGCTGGGCGGCGATGGCACCATGCTCGCGGCGGCGCGCAACCTCGCCCACCATAAGGTGCCGCTCGCGGGCGTCAACCAGGGCCGCCTCGGTTTCATGACCGACATTGCGTTGGATGAGATGAGCGCATCGGTGGGGGCGATACTGGAGGGCCGCCACACCATCGAGGAGCGCGCCCTGATCGAGGCCGAGATCGTGCGCGGCGGGCACTCGCTCTTGCGCACCGTTGCCCTGAACGAGGCGGTGGTGACCAAGGGCTCGCAGGCGCGCCTGATCGAGTTCAAGCTGACGATCGATGGAGAATACGTCTACCGCCTGCGCGCCGACGGCGTAATCGTCGCCACGCCGACCGGTTCCACCGCTTACGCCTTGTCGGCTCAGGGCCCCATCTTGCAGCCGACGGTGCCGGCGTTCGCGCTGGTGCCGCTCAACCCCCATGTGCTATCCGCGCGCCCGGTGAGCGTAAGCGATGCCAGTGTGATCGAAATTACCCTGCTCCACGCGATCGACGCACGCGCCCATTTCGACGGTTTTGCGCTGACCGACCTGCAGGAGGGCGACCGCCTGCTGCTCAAGCGCTCGGCTGATTCGATCCGCTTCGTGCACCCGCCCGGCTACAGCTACTTCACGATGCTGCGCGAGAAACTGCGCTGGAGCAAAGCGGTGGGCCAGAGCCCCGGGGATTGATCGAGTTGCTCTGTCGCTAGGCGAAAGTGGATAGATCGGATTCTCGGGAGGCGCTGCCGGCGAAGCTGATCGCGGTGGTTTTCATTCCGTTCGCGAGCGGCTTCTTCTTGTCTGTCCTGCTGCGCTACGTCAATGCGGTCATTGCGCGCGATCTGGCAGCCGATTTCGCGCTGTCACCCTCGGACCTGGGGCTGCTGACCAGCGCCTACTTCCTTGCCTTCGCGGCGTTCCAGATCCCGCTGGGCGTGCTGCTCGATCGTTTTGGTCCGCGGCGCGTGCTCGCCACGCTGCTCGTTTTCGCCGCCGTGGGCGGCTTGGTCTTCGGCCTCGCGCAGGGCGTGGCTACGCTCGCGTTGGGCCGTGCGCTGCTGGGGCTGGGGGCTTCAGGCTGCCTGATGGGATCAATGAAGGCCTTCACGCTCTGGTTCCCGCTCTCGCGCCTGGCGACGCTGAACGGCTGGATCCTGGCCATCGGCGCGCTGGGGGCGATGGCGGCCACTGCACCGGTGGAAGCGTTCGCAGGCGCCGCCGGCTGGCGCGCGGTGTTCTACCTGTTGGCCGCGTGTTGCGCAGCCGTCGCGGCGCTCATTTTCTGCGTAGTTCCAGAAGGCCCGCTGCCCGGGGCGGGCACGACCTGGTCGCGCCAGTTCTCCGAGATCGGGGCGATTCTGTCGAGTGTGTTCTTCTGGCGCGTGGCGCTGCCGCTGATTGTGGTGCATGGCGCTTACCAGGCGCTGCAGGGGCTCTGGCTCGCCCCTTGGCTGGCCGACATTGGCGGCCAGTCGCGCTCTGAGGTGGCACTAACCCTGCTCGCGGGCTCGCTCGCTTACGGCGTGGGCGCGGTGATCTTCGGCACCCTGGCAGACCGCATGGCCGCGCAGCTCACGGTATTCAAGGTCGGTATGGGGGTCGCCGTGTGCGCGATCTTTGCTATCGCCGCCGGCGTGGGGGGGCGAGGTGAGGGTGCGCTGGCGATCGTCATGCTCTACGGTTTTGGCGCCTGCGCTGCGGTGCTGCCCTACGCCATCCTCTCGCAGCATTTCCCGCGCGAGTTGACCGGGCGCGTCATCACAGCCTCGAACATCTTCATGTTCCTCGCTTCGTTCGCTTGCCAGTGGGGCGTCGGCGTACTGCTGCGGCGCTGGCCAGAGGTAGAGGGGCGTTATCCCGCCGAAGGATATGCGTTCGCCTTCGGCATAGTCGGCGTGCTGCAGCTTGCCGTGCTGCTCTGGCTGCTGCCGATGCGGGAAAAGAAGCCCTGAGCGCTGCGCTTGCCTGATGGGGGCAAACGCGGGCAGGATGCGCCTGCCATGCTACGTGCGCTGGGAATCCGGGATTTTGTGATCGTCGAGCGAGTCGAACTCGAGACCGGCGCCGGCTTTAGCGTGCTCACCGGCGAAACGGGGGCCGGCAAGTCCATACTGGTGGACGCGATCGAGCTGCTGGTGGGCGGGCGCGCCGAGGCGTCGCTGGTGCGCGAGGGTGCGGAGCGCGCTGAGCTGTCGGCGGAATTCGACGTCGCCCAAGGTAGTGCTTTGGAAAAATATCTGCTTGATGCTGGGCTGGAAGGCGATCCCGGCAATGTCCTCCTGCGACGGACGATCGACCGCACAGGCCGCTCACGCTGCTTCGTCAACGGCCATGCCGCGACCTTGGCGCAGCTAAGGGAAGCGGGCGAACACCTGGTGGACATCCACGGCCAGCACGAGCACCAGTCGCTGCTACGCGCGGCGGCGCAGCGCGAGCTGCTCGATGCGCACGCCGGCGCGGCCGACTTGGCGCATACCTGCGCTGAGGCATGGCGCGGCTGGAAACGGCTGACGGCGCTTGCCGTTGAAGCCGAGCAGCAGTTCGCTAAGCGCGAGGCCGAGCGCGTGGAGCTGCAGGAAAAGATCGTCGATCTGAAAAAACTCAACCTGATGGGCGACGAGTGGGAGGCGCTAGCCGCGCGGCAGCAGCGCCTGGCGCACGGCTCCAGTTTGCTGGCGGGCGCGCAGTCCTCGCTGGAAGCTTTGTCCGAGGCCGATGGCGCCTGCCTGCCGCAATTGTCCGCGGTGGCTAGCCGGCTGGGCGCCTTGTCGGCGCACGATGCCCAGCTACAGGCGATCGTCGACATGCTCGAGTCTGCCGAAGCGCAGGCCAACGAAGCCGCGCGCGACCTGCGCGACTATGCTTCGCGCGTCGACCTGGACCCGCAAGTGCTGCGGGAAGTAGAGCAGCGTATCGAGGTGCTGCATGCCGCTGGACGCAAGTACCGCGTCAAACCTGAGGCCCTGCCGACGCTGGAAAAGGATCTTCTGCTGCGCGCCAAGGAACTCGAGCTGGCGACGAGTCCGCAGGCCCTGCAACGCGAAGTTGCCGCGGCGCATAGTGGCTACGACGCGGCAGCAAAAAAATTATCGGCCAAGCGCAACAGCGCGGCCCAGGCCTTGGGTCGTGAGGTGACGCAGGCGATGCAGAATCTGGCGATCACTGGGGGGCGTTTTGCCGTTGCTCTCAAGGCCTTAAATGAACCGGGAAGTACAGGCGCGGAGGCAGTCGAGTTCGAGGTCGCCACGCATCCGAGCTTGCCGCTGCGGTCGCTGGC
>SHXK01000014.1 GCA_009693335.1 Betaproteobacteria bacterium
CGGTGAAAGGTGCGGAAATCGGCATACCCGCGCCTAGCCATGTCCGGCTGACCGAAATCGTCACGCGTGTGGAGCGCGGCGAACTGCAACCTTCGCCTGCTTTACTCGACACGGGCGCCTCAAGCTTTTGATTTGTTTTGATTTAATTGACTGATCACCGCAAAGCCTGTATAAGAACGGGGCAAGATTTTCAAGACGTGAAAAGGCTGGTTAGGTCGTAGCGCTCGCGCTGTGCTCATCAGGTCCATCTCTTCCTTGATTTTCTGCAGGGCATACAGCCCTTACTTTCAATTAATTTCAAGGAATCAGACATGAGTACAGGTACTGTTAAGTGGTTCAACGACGCCAAGGGTTTCGGCTTCATTACGCCGGACGATGGCGGCAAAGATCTGTTCGTGCATTTCTCGGCGATCCAGGGCGGCGGCTTCAAGTCGCTCAAAGAGAACGACAAGGTGCAATTTGATATTGGCCAAGGCGAAAAAGGCCCGAACGCCACCAACGTCAAGCCGGTCTAGCTAGCCCGATCAGCTGAGAAAGAGCCCGGGCGACCGGGCTCTTTTCATTTGGGACCCCTATGAGCATCCCCATCCTAGAACGTAAGCGCTACATGGTCGGCAAGTACGAAATCATCGCCAAGCCGTTTCCGTATTCTGCGCATATGTTCCGCTACACGGTGTTCGTCGACGGCAAGCGCATCGGCTCGATGGCCAGCATGCCCTCTGAATCCGATTGCCTGTTCATGGAAAAGCCGCCGATCGTGCCACCGTTGGTGCCCTACCAGGCGGTATACCGTCCTGGACGCCCCAAGAAAGACGCACCACCGCGCGCCGCCGTCGATGCGCCCACGCCACCGCGCGAAGAACTGCCGCACGGCATGGCGTTTCCCCAAGCATCCGACGAGGGCTGAGGCCGGCCATCGGGCCACGCCTCAGAGCTGTCCGCCCTGCAGGATAGTCAATTGAGTACCTCACGCCATAGTGCGGCGATTTTCCTCACCGCCCTGCTTGCCGGCTGTGGCGGCGTCAGCCTATGGCCGTTTAGCGAGTCCGGCGTCGCCGAAGTGAGCCGCAAGCCTGTCAATGCGACCGAATACCGCTGCGAAGCCGGCAAGGTGTTCTACGTACGCAATCTGGATGCCGGCGCGATCTGGTTGATCGCGCCCGACCGTGAAATCCGCCTCGAAAAAGCCGCCGGCTCGACCGCCATGGTCCATGGCGCTGGCAAGGTGCGGCTGGAGATCGGCGCGCAAGAGGCCACGCTGTTCGATCCACCGGCGCAGTTCCTTGGCTGCAAACGGGCAGAGACAAAATCCTAGTGACCCGCTCGCTCAGCGACCTCGGCGGCGCTGCAGGCGCGCTACTCAAAGAGCGCCAGCACTCCATCTCAGTATCCGAGTCTTCCGCCGGCGGCCTGATCAACGCGGCGCTGGTGTCGGTGCCGGGAGCATCCG
Source organism: Betaproteobacteria bacterium (assembly GCA_009693335.1). Lineage (GTDB taxonomy): Bacteria > Pseudomonadota > Gammaproteobacteria > Burkholderiales > SG8-39 > RBG-16-66-20. The sequence continues at coordinate 1,451 of SHXK01000014.1, forward strand.
CGTATTACCTCGGCGGCGTCGTGGTCTACACAGCGGCGGCGCGTACCGCGCTACTGGGCATCAGCATGCCGGAGCTCACCGGCCTGCGCTCGGCGAGCGAACCCTATGCTGCACTGCTTGCGCTCAGGGTGCGAAGCAAGCTGGGAACGACCTGGGGATTGAGCGAAACGGGGGCCAGCGGCCCGAGCGGCAACCGCTACGGCGACGCCCCGGGACACGCCTGCATCGCGGTAAGCGGGCCAGTGGAGGCCGTGATCACGGTCGAAACGGGAAGCGCCGATCGGGAGGCGAACATGTGGGAATTCGCGCGCCACGCGCTGGAACTGCTGGAATCCTGCCTGCGGAAGTCCGGATCAGTCAGCGCAAGGGTCTGAAGAATTCCCGGATTTCTCGCGCCAGCGCCTCCGGCTGCTCGAGTGCAGCAAAGTGCCCTCCCTTGGGCATCACGCTCCAGCGCCGGATGTCGGTGTAGGTCTTCTCCGCCAGCGAGCGCGGTGGCGTGAGGATTTCTTTCGGGAACTCCGTGTAGCCCACAGGCACGTCGATGGTCTGGTCGCGCGGGATCGGCCAGCCGCCGTGCAAGCGCGCGTAATAAGGCCAGAACGACGAGCCGATGGCGCCGGTGAACCAGTAAAGCGAGATGTTGGCGAGCATCTCGTCACGCGATATCACGTTTTCCGGATTGCCGTCGCAGTCGCTCCAACTGCGGAATTTCTCGACCATCCAAGCCGCGAGACCGGCGGGTGAATCGGTGAGGCCGTAAGCCAGCGTCTGCGGTTTAGTGCCCTGGATCGCCTGGTAACCGGTTTCCTCTTTCTGGAACTTGGCAAGCTGTTGGTGGTATTTTTTCTGTTCCGTATTTTCAACGGGAAAGTTCAGTTCCCGCCGGACCGTCAGCAAATTCAAATGAATTCCGGTCAATCGTTCCGGATAGCGATAGCCAAGCACCGAACTGATGGACGCACCCCAGTCGCCGCCCTGCGCACCGAAACGCTGGTAACCGAGTACATCGGTCATCAGTTCGGCAAAAGCTTCGGCCATGTCCTCCGTACCGAAGCGTGGCTGCCCCGGCTTGAACGACAGACCGTAGCCTGGGAGTGAGGGGGCGACGACGGTGAACTGCTGCTGCAGCAGCGGGATTATCTTCAGGAATTCGAACACGGAACCCGGCCAGCCGTGCGACAGCAACAACGGCATCGGCGCGGGCCCTTTGCCCGGCGCATGAATGAAATGCAGGTCGATGCCTTTCACCGGCGCGATGAATTGTGGCAAAGCGTTCAGCTTTGCCTCCCATGTGCGCCAGTCGAAACCGTCCTGCCAGTACTGGATCAGGTCCTGGAGGTAGGCCAGGCTCGCGCCCGTGGACCAGGGATCCAGCGGTGGTTCATCGGGCCAACGCGTGCGCGCGAGGCGCACTTTCAGGTCAGCTAGCGCGCTGTCCGATACCTGAAGGCGGAATGGTGCGGGATTCATGTCCTTGCACCAGCGCGAGCACCTCCCCGATCAGCGCCGCGCGCCGAACGCTTTCTCGTGGTACGACAGATCGATGTATTTCATTGGCTCAGCGAGTGTTTTTTGTGGGACGCCGAACTTGCTACGCAAGGCGAGCACCGTCTGTGTGCCTTTCAAGTCGAGCGCAACATCCTTGGTGAAGCCGCTCACCCCGTGCAATAGCACACCGAGCGACTGCCGGGCGAGCGGCGGCGTCATCGCCGGCACGTTGGCGACCAACAGCGCCTCCGCAATCTCGTGGTTTTTCAGATCGTAAAGCCACTCGACCGCAGAGCGGTAAGCGCGCATGAAGCCGATGACGGTCGCTTCGTTTTTCCCTGCCCACGAGCGGCGCGCAGCGCCAACCAGCCCCTGGTACGCCCCCAGCACTTCCTGCGCGCCGGCCAGACGCGAGTGACCGCGATTGCCGGCAAGAATCTCGAACGGGGTGATGAGCATGGTTCCGGCGTGTTTTCCGGCCAACAGTTCCTGGAAACGATTCAGCACCCCCCCTGCGCGCACATAGTTCACCTCGGACTCGTTCAAGCGACCGCGTGCCACGATCTCGCGCAGCACGAACGCGTAACCTGTGGTCATCGCATCGACCGACAATGTCTTGCCGCGCAGGTCGGCCAACGTCTTGATATCCGGCGCAGCCACCAGACTGAGAAAACCGTTGTCGAGTCCCATGAAGGCAAACAGGTCCGGGTTGTCGATGACCTTGGCCTCGCCCTGGCCCTCCTGGTAGGCGATTACATTGTCGATCGCGGTGAGGCCAATATCGAACTCGCCCTCGAGCAGCTTTGCAATCTGGAATGCCGAGCCCGGCGTGTTCGTCAGGGTGACCGCGACCCCGTTCTGAGCGAAGAATCCCTGGCGCTGCGCCGCCCAGACCGGCAAGTTGAAGCCGCCCGCGAACACGATCAGGCGCAGGTTCTGTAGCGGCTTCTGCGGCGCCTGTGCCAGGACAGCAGTCATCGAAAGTGCAAACAGCAAAACCAGCGCTGCGGCGCGCTGCAGGATGGCGGATCTCATAAGTGCTCCCCTCTCGTGGACCAATGTAGCGCAAGCATGCTTCACGTATCATCCCATAAACGGCAAACTGGGTCGCCACTATGCGCTACCTCCTCTACTACTGGCCCGAAATTCAGGGGCGCGGCGAATTCATCCGACTCGCCCTCGAGGACGCGGGCGCCGACTACGTGGACGTGTGGCGCAGCCCACGCGGTTTTTCATCACCGGATAAATTTCCGAACACGCCGGGATTGAAACCGCTTGCCTTCGCGCCACCTTTCCTGGTTGCCGGCAAACAGCTCATCGCGCAAACTCCAGCGATTCTCTACTTCCTCGGGCCGCGCCTGCGCCTCGCGCCTAAGACCAAGTCCGGTGGGCTCTGGGTTCACCAGCTCCAGCTCACCATCGCTGACTGGCTGGTCGAAGCACACGACACGCACCACCCGATCGGGTCGGGCCTCACCTACGAGCAGCAGCAGCGCGAAGCCAAGCGCCGCGCCGCCGATTTCCTCGCTGTCCGGCTGCCGAAATACTTGGCCTATTTCGAAGGCGTATTGCAGCGCGCCTCCGGGGCTTATCTGCTCGGTAAGGCGCCCAGCTATGCAGATCTGTCCCTCTTTCAGATGGTGGCAGGTCTGCGCTATGCCTTTCCCGTGGCCTTCGGCCGGCTCGAAAAGCACTATCCGCGCATCATCCGGGTGCATGATCTGGCCGCGGCACGTCCGCGCCTCGCTGCCTATCTCGCCTCCCCCCGGCGCATCGCTTTCAACCGGCAAGGCATCTTCCGGCACTATCCCGAGCTTGATATTCCAGGAAAAAATTCAAAAAAAACATAGCCCTGTGCCCTGGTTGGGTGGTATAAGAACATATGCGGGAAGAAGCCATGGACTGGACCAAAGATCGGATCCAAACGTTGACAAAACCGGAGGTGAAGCAATTGCGCGCCAATGCAGAGCGCCTTCGGGAACCGGAAGTGGTGGCCTTGTGCGACGAGGTTCTCAGCGGTAAGGCAAAGACGACCAAGGCGGCAACGACGCGCCCCAAGGCCAAGAAATCCCTAAAGGCAGTCAACATCAAATAAGCCCGGGCAACCGGGCTTTTTTTATCCCATGGACAAGAAAAAAACTTGGCGCGATCAGGAGCAGCAGTTGGTTGAGCGCTGGGCCGCCGCCAACGAGCGCTATCGACTTGCCCACGCCGGCAACGTGGCTGTCGAAGTAAAAGCTGCGCAAGACGAACTCGAACTCCTCAGGCGACAAGTCGCGCGCCTGAAGAGCGAGTTCAACACCGGCAAGCGGTACTAAGAACGGGGAACCCCGCTTCCCCGTACCCTCTGCCTAATTTTCCGCTGCTACCTTCCCTCGCAGTTGTTTGATCCGGCCGCGCCGGATCTTGCTGTCCAGCCGTTTCCTTTTCGACGACCGCGTCGGCTTCGTTGGCCGGCGCTTTTTCGGCGCCACTGCAACGCTGTCGACCAGCTCCTGGAGTCGGCCGAGTGCCTCTTCCCGGTTCATGTCCTGGCTGCGGTGCTGTTGCGCCTTGATCACCACCACGCCGTCGCCGGTGATGCGACGGTCCTTGAGCAACAGCAGCCGCGTTTTCACCGCGCCCGGCAGCGACGAAGCGGTCACGTCGAAGCGCAGGTGCACCGCGCTGGAGACCTTGTTGACGTTCTGCCCGCCCGCGCCGGCAGCGCGCACTGCGCTTAGCTCGATTTCGCTTTTAGGGATGATGAATTTCATGGCCCTGGGCCGTGAGACTCAGACGCCGCGCAGAACGATCTTGCCCAGGTGCGCGTTTGCTTCCATGTGCGCCTTGGCTTGCGGCAGTTCGGAAAACGCGAACACCTTGTCGATGACTGGGCGTATCTGCCCACTGGCGATCGCCGGCAGTACATCGCGCTCGAAGCCGCGCACGCCCTCGGCGATCTCGGCGGCACTGCGCATCTTGTTCGACACCCCGTAAAGCCGAAGCCTCTTGGAGTGCAACGCCTGGATATCGATATCCGCCCGCAACACGCCGTCCACGTAACCCACCATGGCGAGGCGCCCCTGGTAGGCCATCACCCGGAGGCACTCGGCCAACACGCTGCCGCCAACGTTGTTCACCACCACGTCCACGCCCTTGCCAGCGGTCGCTTGCAGGATCGCTTTTTCAAAGCCGCCATTGCGGTTCTGTAACCCCAGGTCCATCCCCAGCGCGCCCAGCTTTTTCAGTTTCTCCGCCGAGCCGGAGGTGCCAATCACCTGGGCGCCGAGCAGTTTGCCGAGCTGCACCGAGGCGACGCCGACGCCGGCTGACGCGCCGGCCACCAGCAGCCATTCGCCGGCGCGCAGTTGCCCGCCCGGCCACAGCATGTCGTAGGCAGTGAGATAGGCGATGCTCGCGCCAGCCGCTTCCTCCCAGGAAAGCTTCGCTGGGGCCGCCATGGCATCGCCAATCCGGAACATCGCGAACTCGGAATAAGCGTGGAAGGCGCGCCCCATGACGCGGTCGCCGGGTTTGAAGGCCTGCACACCCTCGCCCACCTTGACCACTTCGCCCGCTGCTTCGATGCCGCCCGCCTTGGGCGCGCCAGGCATGCTAGCGGCAAGACCGTGTCCGGCGATGAATTCGCCACGGTTAAGCCCGGCCGCCTTAACGCGGGCCAGCAGTTCGCCCGCCTTGGGTTCGGGCACTGGAACGTCGCGCAACTCGAGCGTGGTGTTATCTTTGCCGCTGGCGATAAACCAGGATTTCATTGCCCACCCCTTTTCCGGATACAACCAGGATTCTTTCATGGCCAGCAGAAAAATTCAGCAAATCATCGATGCGCTCCCGGCCTCCGACGGCGCGGGCGTAAAACTCATGCGCAGCCTCGGTAGCGCCCAGCATTTACGCGTCGATCCGTTCCTGATGCTCGATGCCTTCTCCTCGGACAATCCGGACGATTACCTGGCCGGCTTCCCCTCGCATCCGCATCGCGGCTTTGAGACCGTGACTTACCTGCTCGAAGGCCACATGCTGCACGAAGATCATCTCGGCAACCGCGGCGACTTAAAGAGCGGCGCGGTGCAGTGGATGACCGCTGGCCGGGGCATCATTCATTCGGAAATGCCGCAGCAGGAGAACGGCCGCATGCGCGGCTTCCAGCTGTGGATCAACCTGCCGGCGAAAGAGAAAATGAAGCCAGCCGGCTACCGCGACATCCAACCCGCTGAGATCCCCGAGGTGGCCCTGCCGGGCGGCGGCCGCGTGAAGGTGATCGCCGGCGTGCTCGAACTGGACGGCAAGGAAACTGCAGGGCCGGTGCAGGGGAGCTCGACGCAACCGCTCTATCTGGATGTCGAGTTGCCGCCGAACGGAGAGTTTGTACAGAAGATAAAGATTGAAAACAGCGCCTATCTCTACCCCTTCGAAGGCAGCGCCGCAATCGACGCGCGCGTGCTGAGGACCCATCAAGGGGGTGTACTCGGCCCGGGCGACTCGATAGAGGTCCGGGCGGGCACCGACGGTGTGCGCTTCCTGCTGCTGGCGGGGCGGCCACTGCTGGAGCCGATCGTGCAGCACGGCCCTTTTGTCATGAATACACGCGCCGAAATCGAGCAAGCGATCCGCGATTACCAGAACGGAGAGTTGACCAAAACCGCTGCCTGAATTGGCTGACGTTCATTTCAATTAGAATTCCGGCTCCAACCAGATTCCAGCGAACCCATGCCACGCATCTCCGCTTCCCCCGCCCTTGCGAAACTGCGCATCCTGGATCTTACGCGCGTGCGCGCGGGGCCCACCTGCGTACGCCAGTTCGCCGATTTCGGCGCCGATGTCATCAAAATCGAGAATACGGTGCTCGAGGATATGGGCGGACCGCGCGAAGCAGCGGATTTCCAGAACCTGCATCGCAACAAGCGCTCCATCACCCTCGATTTGAAGTCGCCGCAGGGCAAGGACATTTTCATGCGCCTGGTCAAGACGGCCGACGTGGTGGTGGAGAACTACCGCCCGGATGTGAAAGACCGCCTTGGCATCGACTACGCGTCGCTGAAAAAAGTAAATCAGCGCATCATCCTGGCCAGCATCTCGGGCTTCGGGCAGGATGGCCCTTATCGGGGGCGGCCAGGCTTCGACCAGATCGCGCAGGGCCTCTCGGGCATCATGTCGGTGACCGGGCACCCGGACAGTGGGCCGATGCGCGTCGGTTGCGCGGTGGCTGACGTCGGCGCCGGGCTGCTGGCCGCGCTCGGTATCATGACCGCACTGCTCGAGCGTGAGACCTCGGGTGAAGGCCAGTGGGTGCAATCGAATCTTCTCCAGGCGGCGATCCAACTGCTCGATTTCCAGGCCGCGCGCTACGCCATGTCGGGTGAAGTGCCGCAGCAGGTGGGCAACGACCATCCGACTAGCATGCCGACCTCGGCCTACCATACCGCTGACGGCTACATGAACGTCGCCGCTTCGGGGAGCAAAATGTGGCAGAGCGTCTGCGTATCGATCGGACGGCCCGAGCTCTGCGAACACCCGGACTACAACACTGCGGCGGGCCGCGCCAGTAACCGCAAGGCATTGAACGAGGCGCTGAACCTTGCTTTCGCGACCAAGACCAGTGCTGAGTGGGTCGAGATTCTCAACCAGGCAGGCGTACCCTGCGGCCCGATCTACCGGATGGATCAGGTGTTCGCCGATCCGCAGGTACAGCACCTGCAGGCGGCGGCGGGGGTCGAGCACCGCAAGCTCGGCAAGCTGCGCCTCATCAACCAACCGGTCAAGTTGTCGCGCACGCCGGCCAGGCTGGTGGCTGCGACGCCGGAGCATGGCGAGCATACCGAAGAAGTGCTGCGCGAAGCGGGTTACAGCGATGCCGAAATTTCAGAGTTCAGAACAAGAAAGGTCGTTTAGGAAAAACCATGGCGGAACTGAAAACCAGCATTGAAGGCGCGGTAGCGACAGTGATCTTCAGCAACGCGCCAAAAATGAACGCCATGAGCTATGACATGTGGCGGGCGGTGCCGAAGGTTTTCGCCGAACTCGAGCGTAACCCCGCGGTGCGCGTGATCGTCTGCGCGGGTGACGGCGACAAGGCCTTCATTTCGGGCGCCGACATCTCGCAGTTTGAAAAGTTGCGCGGCACGGCAGGGGCGCAACTCGAATACAACCAGGCGGTCGAGCAGGCCTACGTGGCGCCGATGAATTGTGCCAAGCCGGTGGTCGCGCGCATCCGCGGCATCTGTATCGGCGGCGGGCTGGGGTTCGCCGCCGCCTGCGACCTGCGCGTCTGCTCAGAAGACTCGATCTTCCGTATGCCGGCGGCGCGCCTGGGCTTGGGCTACGGCCCGGCGGGCGTGCGCCGCTTCATGCATGTGCTTGGCGCGGCGAACACCACTGACATTTTCATCTCGGCGCGCAAGTTCGGGGCCCAAGAAGCCCTGCGCATGGGGTTCGTGAGCCAGGTGGTGGCGGCGGGCGATCTGGAACAAGCGGTTGCCGATTACTGCAAAATGGTGGCGGAGAATGCGCCGCTTACCGTGGCCGCGGCCAAGTTCTCGGTTCAGCAGTGGCAGAAAAACGAAGCCGAGCGCGACCTGGCGAAAGCCACGCAACTGGTCGAGGCCTGTTTCGCCAGCGAAGATCACAAGGAAGGCCGCAAAGCGTTCATGGAGAAGCGCACGCCGGAATTCCAGGGGAGATAAAGTGCGCGCGCTTTTTGCCGTCGTCCTGATCTGCTTTTCGACCTGGGTGAATTCCCAGGCTTACCCTGTCAAACCCATTCGTATCGTGGTCGGCTATCCGCCAGGCGGCTCGGGCGACTTCACCACCCGCCTCATCGCCGATGAACTGGGCAAAGAGCTGGGCGCCACGGTCATCGTCGAAAACAAACCCGGTGCGGGCGGCTCGATCGCCTCGGAGTCTGTCGCCAAGTCCGCGCCCGATGGCTACACCCTGCTCAACCAGGGCAATCATGCGATCAACAAAAATCTGTACCAGACGCTGAGCTACGACGACAAGGATTTCATCCCGGTGTCGCGCGTCGCCAACGGTGCAACGGTCCTGGTGGTGGGCAACGCCTCGCCGTTCGTCAAGCTGAATGAACTGATCGCCTACGCCAAGGCGAACCCCGGCAAGCTGTTCAACGCTTCGGCGGGCTTCGGTTCGGCGCCCCAACTGTCAGCCTGCGCCTTCGAAGCCGCTGCGGGGGTCAAGATCACCTCGGTGCAGTACAAGGGTGGCGGACCGGCGTCGCAATCGCTGCTGGCGGGCGATACGCAGATGATGTTCGCCACCTCGCCGACAGTGACAGGGATGATAAAGGCTGGGCGCATGCGACCGCTGGTGGTGAGCCTGTCCAAAGGCTCGCCCTCGATCCCCGGAATCCCCGGCGGTGACGAGGCCGGCCTATCCGGCTTCGAGTCCACTTTCTGGTTCGGTCTGTATGTGCCCGCTGGCACGCCGATGGACATTGTTCGCCGCTTGCATGCGGCGGCCGTAAAGGGCCTCTCGAAACCCGAGGTGCGCGAGAAAATCGCCGCACAAGGCATGGATGCACTGCCCTCGGCCTCGCCCGAGTCCTTTGCCGCCGAAATCCGGGCCGAGGCACCACGCATCGAGCAGGCGATCCGCAACTGCGGCGCCAAAATCGAGTAGTTCAAGACCTGACACGGATGACACCTGGAGAATCGTTCATGAGCAGAATTGCAATCATCACCGGCGCCGGCAGCGGCATTGGCAAAGCTACCGCCCTCGCCTTTCTGAAAGACGGCTGGCGGGTCGCACTCGCCGGGCGGCGCCAGGACGCGCTGGAGCGGACAGCCAAGGAATCCGGCGCCGGCGAGCGTGCCTTATGCGTGCCGACCGACGTTGCCAAGCAAGCCTCGGTGCAGGCCTTGTTCGCGACCGTGAAACAGAAATGGGGTCGCCTCGACGTGCTGTTCAACAATGCCGGCGTCAACGCGCCCGGCACCTCGCTCGAGGAATTGAGCCTGGAGAAATGGCAAAACGTGGTGGACATTAACCTGACCGGCATGTTCCTGTGCATGCAGGAAGCCTTCAAGCTGATGAAGGACCAGAACCCGCGCGGCGGCCACATCATCAACAACGGCTCGATTTCGGCGCACGCGCCGCGGCCCGGTTCCGTGGCCTACACCGCCACCAAGCACGCGGTCACGGGATTGACCAAGACCGGCGCCCTCGACGGCCGGAAATACGACATCGCCGTCGGCCAGGTGGATATCGGCAATGCGCGCACCGAGATGGCGGAGCGCATGGCGAACGGTGTGCCGCAGGCCGACGGCTCGATCAAGCCCGAGCCGCTGATGGACGTAGATCATGTCGGCCAGGCGGTGCTGCACATGGCCGGCTTCCCGATCGAGACCAACGTCCTGTTCCTCACCATCAAGGCGACCAAAATGCCTTTTGAAGGACGCGGGTAAAACTCGCGTGAAAAGCGAAGGAAAAGGTTGAAACCGCTCAAGGCCTACCGCGATCCGGCCTTCATCAACAGCAAGGAGGCGCGCTCACTGCGCATTCTTGCGGAGTACCTGGAACCGAAAAGCCGCTTGGAGCAGGAAGGGGTTGAAGACACGATCGTGTTCTTCGGCTCGGCGCGCCTCAAGGAAGACTCGATCTGGTGCCAAGCGGCGCGTACGCTCGCTTTTCGCCTGACGCAATGGTCCAAGGGACTGGCGACGACGGCACAGCGCCGCTTCGTCGTCTGCACCGGCGGTGGTCCCGGCATCATGGCAGCCGCCAATCGCGGCGCCTCGGAAGCGCAGGGCCGCAATGTGGGCCTGACCATCTCCCTACCGCGCGAGGAGTCGGTGAACCCACACGTGACGCGCGAGCTCTCGTTCCACTTCCACTACTTCTTCATGCGCAAATTCTGGCTCGCCTACATGGCCAAAGCGGTGATCGTCTTCCCCGGCGGTTACGGCACCCTGGATGAGCTGTTCGAGGTGCTGACCCTAGTGCAGACCAAACGCATGACCAAGCACCTGCCGATCGTGCTCTTCGGCACCAGCTACTGGAACGAAGTGATCAATTTCGATGCCCTGGTGCGCCACGGCACCATCAACGCGGAGGACGTGAATCTGGTCCACCGTACTGACAGCGTGGACGACGCCTACGACTGGATCGTGCGCCAGCTTACCGAGCATGCGCTCGGCCAGCCTGGTGCGATGCTGTAAACGAATATCGGGGCCTCGATCGACCCCGACACCGATTTGCCAGCTTTCCCTTGAATGAAAGGCTTGGGGCCGCATGAACGCACCGCACAGCGAAGAATTTCTCACCCTGCAGGAGCTGGTCACCGCAGCGCGCCTCAAGCTGGCGCCCGGCCCCTGGAACTACCTCATCGGTGGCGCGGAGACGGAGACCACCCTGCGCAGGAACCGACTGGCGCTCGATTCGATCGCTTTCCGGCCGCGCGTGCTGCGCGACGTCAGCCGGATCGATACCTCGGCGGCGTTTCTCGGCCAGCGCCTGCGTCTGCCGGTGCTGCTGGCGCCCATCGGCGGCCTTGAATCCATCGTCGAGGGCGGGGCCGCGGCAGCGGCGCGCGGCGCAGCGCAGTTCGGCGTAGCGCAAATGTTGTCGTCGGTCTGCCAACCGGGACTGGAAGCGACCGCTGCGGCCGCCGACACCGTGCGCGTCTTCCAGCTCTATGTGCGCGGCGACGACGCCTGGGTGGACGACCATGTGCGCCGCGCGCGCGACCACGGTTACAGCGCCTTTTGCCTGACGGTCGATGTCGCCATGTACAGCCGACGCGAACGTGACCTGGTGGGGCGCTACGTGAAACCTTGGCGTGCTGCCGCGCCGGCGGGCAGCACTTTCCAAGCGGGGCTCTCCTGGGACCAGGTCAAGCGCTACAAGGACAAATACGCGGATCAGCACTCGCTACCACTGATCCTCAAGGGTATCGCCACCGCCGAGGACGCGGAGATCGCCGTGCAGCACGGCGTCGAGGTGATCTACGTGTCCAACCATGGCGGCCGCCAACTCGATCACGGTCTGGGCAGCATGAGCGTGCTGCCGCAGATCGTCGCCGCCGTCGCGGGACGCGCCGAAGTCTGGGTGGATGGCGGCTTCATGCGCGGCACCGACGTAGTAAAAGCGATTGCGCTCGGCGCCAAAACCGTCGGCTTGGGACGCCTGGCCTGCCTCGGCCTCGCCGCCGCAGGCGTAGCGGGCCTGAACCGAGCGCTGGAGCTACTTGAGGACGAAATCCGCACCTGCCTCGGCCTGCTCGGCGTCACCGCCTTCGCCGAACTCACCCCGCAGCACGTTACCGCCGCGCCGCCAGTGAGCGAACCGGGGGTCTTCAGCGCCTTTCCGCTATTGGGTGAGCCGCCCAGCGGCTGACCGACGCCCATACGATCACTGGCAGTGCCCGCTTAGCGGATCTTTCAAAGCTTGTGAATGGCGAACACGCAGATCGCCATCAACGGCTGCGGCAGGATGCCGAGTACCAGCAGCGCCAGACCGTTGGCCGAGAGCAATAGGCGAACCGCGCGCGGCCGCTCAGCGAGCGGCGTGGCGTCGCTGGGCTCGTCGAAGTACATGAGCTTGACGATCCGCAGGTAGTAGTAAGCACCGATCAGCGAGAGCAGCACCGCCACTACCGCCAGCCAAAGCATGCCGGCGTTGACCACCGCCGAGAGCACCGCCAGCTTGGCGTAGAAACCCACGGTGGGCGGCACCCCGGCGAGCGAGAACATCAACAGCAGCACGATGAAGGCGTACCAAGGGTTGCGTCGGTTGAGGCCTTTCAGGTCTTCCAGTTTCTCGCATTCGAAGCCCTTGTGCGACAGGAACAGCAGGACACCGAAGGAGCCTAGCGACATCAGCACGTAGACGATGGTGTAGAACATCGCCGCGCCGTAGGCGTCCGGCGCATTGCGCCAGTTACCGCCGACTACGCCCGAGAGCAGCCCCAGCAGCATGAAGCCCATGTGCGCGATGGTCGAATAAGCGAGCATCCGCTTCAAGTTGCTCTGCGCAATGGCGGTGATGTTGCCGATCGCCATCGACAGGACAGCAAGGATAGCGAGCATCTGCTGCCAGTCGTGCGCCAAATCCAGCAGGCCATTGACCAGCAGCCGCATCGCCATGGCGAAGGCCGCCAGCTTGGGCGCCGTGCCGATCAATAGCGTGACCGCGGTCGGTGCGCCCTGGTAGACGTCCGGGATCCACATATGGAAGGGCGCCAAGCCCAGCTTGAAAGCGATGCCACAGACCACGAACACCAGGCCAAAGATCAGGAAAGCATGCTGGGTGGAATCCTTAGACAGGATCGCCACCTGCTTGGCCACCTCGTTGATGTTCAGCGAGCCAGTGGCGCCGTAGAGCATCGACATGCCGTAGAGCAACATCCCCGAGGCCAGCGCGCCCAGGACGAAGTACTTCATCGCGGCCTCAGTGGCGGTGGCGGAATCGCGATTAAGCGCGACCATGGCGTAGAGACACAGCGACAGCAGCTCCAGGCCGAGATAGACGGTCAGAAAACTATTGGCGCTCATCATCACCATCATGCCGAGCAGCGCGAATAGCAGCAGGGTCAGGAACTCGCCCGTCATCAGGTCGCGGTCGATCAGGTACTGACGCGAATAAACCAGCACCATCGATACCGCAGCGTAGGCCGAGAGTTTCAACAGATGCGCCATCACATCGGCAACGTACAGCTTGCCAAAAGCGTAGATCAACTCACCGCCAGAACCCAGCAGCACCAACAGGGTCGCGACGGCAGCGAGCAGCAGCACAGCCTGCGCCATCGCCAAGCTGACGCGTCGTTGCTCGCTCTTTACGTACAGATCCACCAGCATCAGCGCGCAGGCACCAAACAGCAACACCAGCTCGGGCAGGACCACAATGAAATCAAGCATCATGTCAGTATTTAGGCAGCGCGAGGTGGCGCAGCAGATCGTTTACCGAAGCGTGCATCACCTCGGTGAAGGGTAAGGGATAGACGCCCATCCACAGGACCGCGATCGCCAGCGTGCCGAGAACCAGAAATTCTCTTGCATTCAAATCTGCCAGTGCAGCGACCTGATCGTTAGCTGGCGCGCCGAAGATCACCCGCTTGTACATCCACAGGGTATAGGCGGCGCCGAACACCAGGGTGCTCGCAGCGGCGAAGGCAAGCCAGAAATTGGCTTTCATCGCCCCCATGATCACCATGAACTCGCCAACAAAACCGCTGGTCGCGGGCAGGCCGCAGTTGGCCATCGCGAACAACATCATCAGGGCGGCGAACTTAGGCATGCTGTTCACCACCCCGCCGTAGTCGGCGATGTTGCGGCTATGCATGCGCTCGTACATCACGCCCACACAGAGGAACAGCGCCGCCGAGACGAAGCCATGCGAGATCATCTGCACCAGCGCCCCTTCGATACCGTAGGCATTGAAGATGAAAAAACCCAGCGTCACGAAGCCCATGTGCGAGATGGACGAGTAGGCGATCAGTTTTTTCATGTCGGTCTGCACCAGCGCCACCAGGCCGATATAGACCACCGCGATCAGCGACAGCGTGATCATCAGCCAGGCGAGCTCGCGCGAGGCATCGGGCAAGATCGGCAGCGTGAAGCGGATGAAACCGTAGGCGCCCAGTTTGAGCAAGATCGCCGCCAGCACCACTGAGCCGCCGGTGGGCGCCTCGACGTGCGCGTCCGGCAGCCATGTGTGTACCGGCCACATCGGCACCTTGACCGCGAAGGCGAACAGAAAACCGAAGAACAGCCATAGCTGAGCGTCCAACGGCAGGGGCAGCTTCCACCAGTCGCGGATCGCGAAGCTGCCGCCCGACTTGTTGTACAGGTAGAGCAGCGCGATCAGCATCAGCAGCGAGCCGAACAGCGTGTAGAGGAAGAACTTGAAGGCCGCATAGACCCGGTTGGCCCCGCCCCAGACGCCGATAATGATGAACATCGGAATCAGGGTGGCCTCGAAGAAAACATAGAACAGCAGCCCGTCCAGGGCCGAGAAAACCCCGTTCAGCAATCCCGACATGATCAGGAAAGCGCCCAGGTACTGGGCGACGCGCTGCTGGATCACGCGCCAGCCGGCAATCACCACCAGGATCGTGATGAAGGAATTGAGCAGGATGAACAACATCGAAATGCCGTCCACGCCGAGCGTGTAGAAAACATTGAATTGCGGTATCCAGGCGTGCTGCTCAACGAATTGCATTCCCGGGTTCAGCAGGTTGAAGCCTGTGTACAAAGGGATCGTCACCAGAAAACCGGCAATCGAGCCGAGCAGCGCGATCAGGCGCACGGCCGGCGCGTTGCGCTGGTCGCTTTCATTGCCCCCTGCGGCGAGCGTTAGCAGGCCGGCAAGGATCGGCACCCAGATGGCGAGGCTGAGCAGCATCAGTCGAGTTTCCTCACGTGAACACCCGGTATTTGACCAGCGCATAAATCGCGCAAACGCCGAAAATCATCATGAACGCGTACCAGTAGAGCAGACCGCTCTGCAGCAGTCGCACCACTGCGGAGAACCAGAGGACCAGGCGCGCCGAACCGTTCACCATCACCCCGTCTATGGCGCGTTCGTCAGCGCCTTTCCACAGGCCGACGCCCAGCCGCTGCGCGCCCAACGCGAAGACGCGAGTGTAGAGCTCATCGAAGCCGTATTTGCGCTCGACCAGCGCGTACAACGGGCCGAAAGCGATGGCGATCTTTTTCGGCAGCTGGGGTTTTTTCAAATATAAAAACCAGGCGGTCGCGATGCCCGCCAGCGCCAGCCAGAACGGCAGCGCTGTCATGCCGTGCAGGGTGTAACTGAGGAGTCCGTGGTAATCAGTATTTTCTTCTCTGTAAAGACTGGCCAGAAAGAAATCTCCAAAAACCAGATAGCCAATCAACCAGCCCGCGCCGATGGACGGGATCGCCAGTAGCACCAGGGGTGCTGTCACCACCGCCGGAGATTCATGGGGTGGGTGGGCCGGATCGAAGCGAGCTTCGCCATGGAAGGCCATGAACACCAGCCGGAAGGTGTAGGCGGCGGTCACAAACACACAAGCCAGAACACAGAGGTAAGCAAAGGTTGCGCCCGGGGTCTGCGAGTGTTGCGCCGCCTCGATGATCGCGTCCTTAGAGTAGAAACCGGCCAGCGGCGGGATGCCCGCCGAGGCGATGGCGCCGATCAGCAGTGTCCAGTAGGTCCAGGGCATGAATTTCTTCAAGCCGCCCATGCGGCGCATGTCCTGTTCGTGGTGCAGGGCAATGATTACCGAGCCAGCGGCAAGGAACAGCACGGCTTTGAAGAAAGCGTGTGTCATCAGGTGAAACATCGCCGCCGAATAGGCCGAAGCGCCCAGCGCCACGGTCATGTAGCCTAGTTGCGACAGCGTCGAGTAAGCGACCACACGCTTGAGATCGAACTGCGTCAGCGCCACCAGGCCCATGGCCAGCGCGGTGATGGCGCCGATCACCAGCACCACCGAGCGCGCCGTCTCGGACAGCTCGAACAAGGACGACATGCGTGCCACCATGAAGATACCCGCGGTCACCATGGTGGCCGCATGGATCAACGCGGAAATCGGCGTTGGACCTTCCATCGAATCAGGCAACCAGACATGCAGCGGAAACTGCGCGCTCTTGCCCATGGCGCCGATGAACAGCAGGATGCAGATCACCGTTAGCAGATGCCAGGAGTGGTTGGGAATTATTTCCAAGCTGAGGTCTTGCAAAGCAGAAGCTTGAGAAAAAACAGCGGCATAGTCGAGCGTGCCGAAGGTGGCCAGGATCAGGCCGATGCCAAGCAGGAAACCAAAGTCGCCGACACGGTTGACAAGGAAGGCCTTCAGGTTGGCGTAGATCGCGGTCGGCCGGGTGTACCAGAAACCGATCAGCAGGTAGGACACCAGACCCACCGCCTCCCAGCCGAAGAACAACTGCAGGAAGTTATTCGCCATCACCAGCATCAGCATCGAGAAGGTGAACAGCGAGATATACGCAAAGAACCTCTGATAGCCCGGATCTTGCGCCATGTAGCCGATGGTGTAGACGTGCACCATCAGCGAAACGAAGGTCACTACGATCATCATCAGCGCGCTGAGCCGGTCGATCAGGAAGCCGATTTCGAACGAAGTGCCGCCACTGCGGGCCCAGGTATAGACGCTGCCGTTGAAACTGTTGCCATTCAAAACATCAACAAAAATGATCAGTGCGCAAATAAAAGAAATCAATACGGAAAGAATGGTGAGCCGATGCGCCCAGGCGCGGCCGAGCGTCTTGCCGAACAGACCGGCAAGCACGGCGCCCACCAGGGGCGCCAGCGGCACCAGCAGGTAAAGCGTCTTCATCATGTGCTCGCGCCTATCCCTTCAGAGAGTCGAGGTCATCGACGTTGATGGTGTTCAGATTGCGGAACAACACCACCAGGATCGCCAGTCCAATCGCCGATTCCGCCGCAGCCACCGCCAGGATGAAGAACACGAAGATCTGCCCGGCAACGTCACCCAGGTAGTACGAAAAAGCGACGAAATTCAGGTTCACCGCCAGCAGCATCAGTTCGATCGCCATCAGCAGCACGATGATGTTCTTGCGGTTTAGGAAAATACCGATCACCGCGATCGCGAACAGGATCGCGCCCAGCACCAGGTAGTGCGACAAGGTGAGCGACAGCGGTGGCATCAGCGATCGTTCTCCGAGGGCATGGAGACCAGCCTGACCCGGTCTGCGCGTCTTGCCTTGACCTGCTGCGAGGGGTCTTGCGAGCGCGAGTCCTTGCGCCGGCGCAGGGTGAGCGCGATGGCCGCGATAATCGCCACCAGCAGCACCACCGCCGCCAGTTCGAAGGCATAGACGTAATCGGTATACAGCAAGCGCCCGAGTTCCTTGGTGTTGCTGTAGCCGGGCGGCAGCGCCCTGGGCGGCGTCGCCAGGCCAGACCAGCGGCCGTAGAGCATCGCCGCCATCTCGGCGGCCATCAGGAAACCGACCGTCGCCCCCAGCGGCAGGTACTGCCAGAAGCCCTCGCGCAGCCGCTCCAGGTTGATGTCCAGCATCATCACCACGAACAGAAACAGCACCATCACGGCGCCGACGTACACCAGTACCAGCGTGATGGCGAGGAACTCAGCGTGCAGCAGCAGCCAGATCGCGGAGCTGGTGAAGAACGCCAGCACTAGATAGAGCGCCGCATAAACCGGGTTGCGCGCCGTAATCACGCACAGCGCCGAGGCGAGAATGACAAAGCCAAAAACATAGAACAGCAGAGCTTCAAACATGTTCAGCGATAGGGCGCATCGGCCGCGCGGTCCGCGGCGATGGTCTCTTCGTTGCGTTCGCCCACCGCGAGCAGCATAGTCTTGGTGTAGTGCAGGTCGCCGCGCTGCTCGCCGTGATACTCCATGGTTCTGGTCAAGACGATGGCATCCACCGGGCAGGCCTCTTCGCAGAAGCCGCAGAAAATGCACTTCACCAGATCGATGTCGTAGCGCGTGGTACGACGCGTGCCATCGCTGCGCGCCTCCGACTCGATGTGGATCGCTGCCGCCGGGCACACGGCCTCGCACAGCTTGCAGGCGATGCAGCGCTCTTCGCCGTTCGGATAGCGGCGCAGCGCGAGCAAGCCACGGAAGCGCGGGCTCATCGGCGTCTTTTCCTCCGGAAACTGAACCGTGATCTTGCGAGCGAACAGCTGCCGACCGGTAAGCGCCATGCCGCGCAACAGCTCAAGTAGCAGGAGCGAGCGTAAAAATTCTACAATCCGGGTCATGTAATCACTTCCAGATGTTCCAGGGCGTTTGCATCCAGGCGCCGATCACGGCGATCCAGACCAGCGTCAACGGGATGAACACTTTCCAGCCCAGGCGCATGATCTGGTCATAGCGATAGCGCGGGAAGGTTGCCCGACTCCACAGGAACATCGAGACGACGACGAAGATCTTGGCCAGCAGCCACAGGATCGGCGGGATCGCGGCGTTGAGCGCGCTGTCCCAGAGCGGCAACCAGCCGCCGAAGAACAGGATCACGGTCAGCGTCGCGATCAGGATCATGTTCATGTATTCGGCGAGAAAGAACAGGGCAAAGGTCATGCCCGAGTACTCGACCATGTGGCCGGCGACGATCTCAGACTCGCCCTCGACCACGTCGAAGGGCGCGCGGTTAGTCTCCGCCATGCCCGAGACGAAGTAGACGATCAACATCGGCAGCAAGGGCAACCAGTTCCAGGACAGCGCGCCCAGGCCCATATCGGCAAAGCGTCCCCTGCCCTGCGCCGCGACAATGTCCGACAGGTTCAGGCTTCCCGAAACCATCAGCACCACCACCAACGCGAAGCCCATCGCCAGTTCATAGGACACCATCTGCGCAGCTGAGCGCATCGCCCCGAGGAAGGCATACTTGGAGTTCGAGGCCCAGCCGGCGACGATCACGCCGTACACCCCGAACGAGGTCAGCGCCAGGATATAGAGCAGGCCCGCATTAATGTCGGCGAGTACCAACTCAGGGGCAAACGGGATCACCGCCCATGCGGCGATCGCCGGAATCAGCATGGCGATCGGGGCCAGTATGAACAGCGCCTTGTTGGCATTGGCCGGCAGGATCACTTCCTTGAAGAGGAGCTTGATCCCATCGGCGATCGGCTGCAGCAGACCGAGCGGGCCGACGCGGTTCGGCCCAATGCGGATCTGCATCCAGGCAATCAGCTTGCGCTCCCACAGCGTGAGGTAGGCCACTGATAGCATCAGCGGCACCAGGATCGCGACGATAAACGCGAGTGAGCTCAGCAGTTCGTACGTCGCCCAGCCCCAGGTTGGGCCCAGTTTCAACTCAGCGTAGGCAAGCAGTGATTCAAGCATTCAGGCGGCCCGCATTTCACCCGCGTTCACAGTGATTTTTTCCAGCGTCAGACCGCCGAACATGGCGCCCAGCCCGGCCGTGGCGGGATGCCCCGCCGCGATGCGCACACAGTGGTCCGGCAATTTGTGATCGAGATCCACGTAAAGCACCGCCTCGCCTGTTCCCTGGATGATTTTGACCTTGTCCCCGGTAGCCAAAGCCAACTGCGCGAACATATTCTTATTCAGCCACGCCCGGGGCGTCCGCGCATCGCGCGTTTTCTGCAACGCCGCAGAATGCCGCGCCAGCGGATCCGCGAAATAAATGGGGACGTCAGCGATGCGCTGGACCCCTTGGAAGGTTCTGGCATCTTCTTTAATTTCAGAAATTCCGTTGGACAGAAGTGACGCAACATCCCTGCCCCCGAGACAGGCGGTCTTCACCTCTTCTGCGGTCTCGAATTCGAATCCCGGCAGGCCCAGCATCGTGCCGAGCACGCGCAGCACCTTCCAGGCCGGCCGCGCATCGCCCAGTGGCCGCACCGCGGCATGGAAACTCTGCACCCGGCCCTCGGTGCTGACGAAGGTGCCGGCGGTCTCGGTGAACGGCGCGATCGGCAGCAGCACGTCGCCGACGTCGGACTTGAAGGCGCTCAGGTTGACGATGAACTTCGCACCCTCGATTGCCTGCGGATACGTGCTATCGAGCCGCGGATCGATGTTCAGCAACAGCAACGCCTGTTGCTTCAACGCTTCCGGCAAGCCGCCAGCGGCAGGCAAACCCGCCAGGTAACCACCGACCGAATTGGCCGCCTCGCCCAGAAAGCCCACCTTGACACCTATGGCCTGCGCGCGCGCATGGATCGCTGCCGCTTGCGGATGCTGCTGCACGAAATTGCCGAGGAGGATTGCCGAATTCTTTCCCGCTTTTAAGATTGCTTCGAAATAATCAAAACCATTCAACAGTTCCGACGGCGCGACAATTTTCTTGCTCTTCACCGGCAATAGCCAGTCGTCGTCCACCGAGTGCAGCGCGTGGATCTGTGTGCCGCGCTTGGCGGCCTGGCGCAAGCGCTGGGCGATGAGCGGATGATCCTTGCGCAGGAAGGAACCGACCACCAGCACCTGATCGAGCTTGGCGAGATCGGTGAGCATCATGCCGAGCCAGGGAATGCCGGCGCGCTTACCGTCGCCGGAGAAATCGCTGTGCCGCAGGCGGAAATCGGCAGGCGCGCCGAATTTGCCGGTCAAATACAGCTCTTCCAGGGTCGCATGCGGCGAGGCGAGGACGCCAAATCCAGAGTTTTTCAGGTGAGAAACAACCAACTCCAGAGCCGATTGCCAGTCGGTCTCCTGCCACTGGCCGTTCTTCTTCACCATCGGCTGGGTTAGTCGTTGGTCCGAATTGAGCGCCTCGTAGGAAAAGCGGTCCTTGTCGGAGAGCCAGCACTCGTTGATCGCCTCATTCTCCAGCGGCAGCACGCGCATCACCTTGTTCTGCTTCACCTGCACCACCAGGTTCGCGCCCAGCCCGTCGTGCGGCGACACCGACTTGCGGCGCGCGAGTTCCCAGGTGCGGGCGCTGTAGCGGAACGGCTTCGAGGTGAGCGCGCCCACCGGGCAGATGTCGATCATGTTGCCGGAGAGCTCGGAATCAACGGACTGGCCGACGAAGGCGACGATTTCGGCCTGTTCACCGCGGCCGATCATGCCCAGCTCCATCACGCCCGCGACTTCCTGGCCAAAGCGCACGCAGCGCGTGCACTGGATGCAGCGACTCATCTCCTCGGCCGCCACCAGCGGCCCGAGGTCCTTCGATAGCACCACCCTCTTGTCCTCCTGGAAGCGAGAGGCCGAGCCACCGTAGCCGACCGCCAGGTCCTGCAGCTGGCACTCACCGCCCTGGTCGCAGATCGGGCAGTCGAGCGGATGGTTGATGAGCAGGAACTCCATGACGCTGTTCTGGGCCTTTTTCGCTCCTGCGGACGCAGTACGGACCTTCATGCCGTCGGTGACCGGCGTGGCGCAGGCCGGCATCGGCTTGGGCGCCTTCTCCACCTCGACCAGGCACATCCGGCAGTTGGCCGCGATCGACAGCTTCTTGTGATAGCAGAAATGCGGCACGTAGATGCCGAGCTTGTTGCTCGCGTCCATCACGGTCGAGCCGTGCGGAACTTCGACTTCCCTACCGTCGATTTCGACTTTGAGCATTTAGGCGGCCATACGTTTTTTATCTGCACTCAGGAAAACCCCGGCTCGTCCCCACTTCGGCTCGCTGTTCGCCCCCCGTACCAAGCAATCCTTATGCTGTACGTGGTGCTCAAATTCATGGCGGAAATACTTGAGGAAGCTCTTCACCGGCAGCGCGGCGGCGTCACCCAGCGCGCAGATGGTGCGCCCGGCGATGTTATCGGCCACGTTGTCGAGCAGCGCCAAGTCTTCCATCTTCCCCTGCCCGGTCTCGATGCGGTGCACCACCCGGTACAGCCAGCCGGTACCCTCGCGGCACGGCGTGCACTGGCCGCAGGATTCCTCGAAGTAGAAATACGACAGGCGCTCGAGCGCCCGCACCATGCAGGTGGTCTCGTCCATCACGATCACCGCGCCCGAGCCCAGCATCGAGCCTGCCTTGGCGATCGAGTCGTAGTCCATGTCGGTGTTCATCATGATCTCGGCAGGCAGCACCGGCATCGATGAGCCGCCGGGGATGACGGCCTTCAGCTTGCGGCCGGCGCGCATGCCGCCCGCCATCTCCAGGAGCTTGGCGAAGGGCGTACCGAGCCTGACCTCATAGTTGCCGGGTCTGGCGACGTGCCCGGTCACGGAAAAGAGCTTGGTGCCGCCGTTGTTCGGCCTGCCGAGCGCGAGGAAGGCGTCGCCGCCGTTGCGTATGATCCACGGCACCGCAGCGAAGGTCTCGGTGTTGTTGATGGTGGTGGGCTTGCCGTACAGACCGTAGCTGGCGGGGAACGGCGGCTTGAAGCGCGGCATCCCCTTCTTGCCCTCGAGCGATTCCAGCAAAGCGGTCTCCTCGCCGCAGATGTAAGCGCCGTAGCCCACATGCGCATGGAGCTCGAACGAGTACGCCGAGCCGAGGACGTTCCTGCCGAGATAGCCCGCGGCGCGCGCTTCCTCTAGCGCCTGCTCGAACTGCTCGTAGACCTCCCAGATCTCGCCGTGGATGTAGTTGTAGCCGGTGGTCGCGCCCATGGCATAGGCGGCGATGATCATGCCTTCGATCAGCGCGTGCGGGTTATAACGCAGCAGGTCGCGGTCCTTGCAGGTGCCCGGCTCGCCTTCGTCCGAGTTGCACACCAGGTACTTGGCGCCCGGAAACTGGCGCGGCATGAACGACCACTTCAGCCCGGTCGGAAAACCAGCCCCGCCACGGCCGCGCAAGGCTGATTTTTTTATCTCTGCTATAACGCTGTCAGGAGAAAGTTTTTCAGACAGAATCTTTCGCAGAGCCTGGTAACCATCCCGGGCCTGATAGTCGCTCAGATGCCAGTTGTGGCCGTCCAGGCCTTGCATCAGGATCGCCTCGGGTCCGTAATCGAGCAGGCTCATTTCAGCTCTTTCAGCAGAGCGTCGATTTTTTCCTTCGACATGTAATCGTGCATTTTCTTGTTGTTCACCAGAATCACCGGGGCCATGGCACAGGCGCCCAGACACTCGGATTCCTTCAGCGTGAAGCGCCCGTCCACGGTGGTCTCGCCGAAGTCGATTCCCAGCTTCGCTTTCAGGTGATCGACTGCCTCGAGCGCGCCCTGCAGCCCGCAGGGCAGGCAGGTGCAGACGGTGAGCTTGTAGCGTCCGGTCTGCTCGCGGTTATACATAGTATAGAAGCTCGCCACCTCGTAGACTGCCACCGGCGCCATGCCGAGATAGCCGGCGACGAAATCCATGGTCTCGGTAGAGAGCCAGCCCTTCTCGTCCTGCGCCACGATCAGCGCGCTCATCACCGCAGATTGCTTCCGGTCCGCAGGGTATTTCGCAATTTCTTTGTCTATTTTCTGCAAAGACTGAACTGAAAGGGTCATCGCGGATTCACCTGTCTATCTCTCCGAAGACGATGTCCATGGTGCCGATGATGGCCACCGCGTCAGCGATCATGTGGCCGCGCGACATCTCGTCCAATGCGGCGAGGTGCGGGAACCCCGGCGCGCGGATCTTCAGACGGTAGGGCTTGTTGGCGCCGTCAGAAACCAGGTAGATGCCGAACTCCCCCTTGGGGGCCTCGACCGCGGCATAGCACTCGCCCTCGGGCACGTGCATGCCCTCGGTGAAAAGCTTGAAATGGTGGATTAGCTCTTCCATATTCGCCTTCATCTCGACACGCGAGGGTGGCGCCACCTTGTGGTTGTCGGTGATCACCGGTCCCGGGTTCTTGCGCAGCCAGTCTATGCACTGCCGGACGATGCGGTTCGACTGCCGCATCTCCTCTATGCGCACCAGGTAGCGGTCGTAGCAGTCGCCGTTGGTGCCAACCGGAATATCGAAATCGAGCTGGTCGTACACTTCGTAGGGCTGCTTTTTCCTCAGGTCCCACTCAACGCCCGAGCCGCGCAGCATCGGCCCGGTGAAGCCAAGGGCTAGCGCGCGCTCGGCCGTAACGACGCCGATCCCCACCGTGCGCTGCTTCCAGATGCGGTTCTCAGTAAGCAGCGTCTCGTAATCGTCGACGCACTTAGGGAAGCGCTGCGTGAAGTCGTCTATGAAATCGAGCAGTGAGCCCTGGCGATTGGCATTCATTTCGCCCAGCACGCGCGCGTTGCGCGAATGCTGCCCCCGGTACTGCGGCATCGAATCCGGCAGGTCTCGATACACTCCTCCCGGACGATAATAAGCAGCGTGCATGCGCGCCCCCGAGACCGCTTCGTAGCAGTCCATCAGGTCTTCGCGCTCGCGAAAGCAGTACAGGAAGACCGTCATCGCGCCGCAGTCCAGCCCGTGCGCCCCTAGCCACAAGAGATGATTCAGTATTCGCGTGATCTCGTCGAACATGACGCGGATGTACTGCGCCCGCGGCGGAACCTCAACGCCGAGCAGCTTCTCGATCGCCATCACGTAGGCGTGCTCGTTGCACATCATGGAGACATAGTCCAGCCGGTCCATGTACGGCACCGACTGGATGAAGGTCTTGTGCTCGGCGAGCTTCTCGGTGGCGCGGTGCAGCAGGCCGATGTGTGGATCGGCGCGCTGGATCACCTCGCCATCCAGCTCGAGCACCAGGCGCAGCACGCCATGCGCCGCCGGATGCTGCGGCCCAAAGTTCAGCGTGTAGTTGCGGATTTCAGCCATTCGAATCGACCACGCTCAGCCACGCCCTTCCGCGTAGTGCTCTGCGCGCACGATACGCGGCGTGACTTCGCGCGGCTCGATCGACACCGGCTGATAGATCACCCGCTTTTGCTCGGGGTCGTAGCGCATTTCGACGTAGCCCGAGAGCGGGAAATCCTTGCGGAACGGATGGCCGGCGAAACCGTAGTCCGTGAGGATGCGCCGCAGGTCCGTGTGGCCGTCGTAAACGATGCCGTAAAGGTCGAAAGCCTCGCGCTCGAACCAGTCCGCCGAGGGCCACACTTCGACCAGCGAGGCCAGCATCGGAAAATTATCGTCAGCACAAAACGCGCGCACGCGTAGCCGCCAGTTGTGGGTAATGGACAGCAGGTGCACCACCGAGGCATAGCGGCCACCTTGCCTCGGGCGATCGCCGTAGGTCTGATAATCCACGCCGCAAAGATCGATCATTTCCTCGAAGCGCAAATCCGGATGATCCCGGAGGCTCAAGGCCAGATCCTTATAGGCGGCAGCCTCGACCTCGACCGTCAACTCGCCAAGCCGCTCCGTAGCTCGTATGCCAAGGATTTTTTCCAGCGCCTCCTGCAGCCGAAGAAGTTTCGGGCTCATCGTGCGATGGTGTTGGTTCTCTTGATCTTGTTCTGCAACTGCACGATGCCATAGAGCAGCGCTTCCGCGGTTGGCGGGCAGCCCGGCACGTAAATATCTACCGGCACGATGCGGTCGCAGCCGCGCACCACCGAATACGAATAGTGATAATAGCCGCCGCCGTTGGCGCAGGAGCCCATCGAGATCACCCAGCGCGGTTCGGCCATCTGGTCGTAGACTTTGCGCAGCGCCGGCGCCATCTTGTTGCAAAGCGTGCCGGCGATGATCATGACGTCCGATTGCCGCGGACTGGGGCGAAACACGATGCCGAAGCGGTCGAGATCGTAGCGCGCAGCGCCGGCGTGCATCATTTCCACGGCGCAGCAAGCGAGGCCGAAGGTCATCGGCCAGAGCGAGCCGGTGCGGGTCCAGTTGATCAGCTTGTCGGCAGTGGTAGTGACAAAACCCTGCTGCAGCACCCCTTCTATTCCCATTCCAGTGCCCCCTTCATCCATTCGTAGATGAAGCCTACGGTCAGGATGGCGAGAAACAGCATCATCGCCAGGAATCCGGGCATGCCGATCTCGTTGAGCACCACAGCCCACGGAAACAGAAAGGCGATCTCCAGATCGAACAAGATGAACAGGATCGCCACCAGGTAGTAGCGCACGTCGAACTTCATGCGCGCATCCTCGAATGCCTCGAAGCCGCACTCGTAGGGCGAGAGCTTTTCCGGGTCCGGGCGGTGCGGGCCGAGCAGCGAACCGAGCACCACCGGCGCCACGCTGACCGCCGTGCCTACCAGGATGAACAGCAGGATCGGAAAGTACTCGGCAAGCATTTGCTTCGAATTCCCCTGTTCATCGCCAACTGTTGGTGCCCACGAGCAGACTCGAACTGCTACGGCGTTTTAGGCCACCAGCCCCTCAAGCTGGCGTGTCTACCAATTTCACCACGTGGGCGGGTAACACATTGCGCATGTTATGCGCGTGATTCGAATTATCCCTCAAATGTCACTGCGGAACGTCTTTCGCTTTGGAAGCCCCGATCGGCGCCGCGGGCGTCGCCGGAACTACGTCAGCCGATTTATCAGCGACCGCCTTAGCCGGTACTTTTTCCGTCCCGCCGGCCGGCGCCGTGGGCAGCGTCTTCACTGCATCGAGCACACCGCCACCGGTATTTGGCTTGTTGGTCGCCAGATACGCGAGCCCCAGACTGGTGAGGAAAAATACGGTCGCCAGCACCGCGGTGGCGCGCGACAGAAAATTCGCCGAGCCGGTGGCGCCGAACAGACTGCCCGAGGAGCCGCCGCCGAAACCCGAGCCCATGTCCGCGCCCTTACCGTGCTGGAGCAGCACCAGCCCGATGATCACCAGCGCGACCAGAACGTGCGCGACGATGACTATGTTGATCCACATTTCCATTGCTTCAGCCTTTATGTTGCGCAGCGCGCGCTATGGCGATGAAGTCCCCCGCCACCAGCGACGCGCCGCCGATCAAACCGCCATCCACGTCCTGCATCGCAAACAACGCCGCTGCATTTTCCGGTTTCACGCTGCCGCCGTACAAAATGCACGTCTCCCGCAGCACCCTTGCTCTGAGAAATGCATGCACCGCCTGTGCCTGCTCCGGCGTCGCCGTGCGCCCGCTGCCGATTGCCCAAACGGGTTCGTAGGCCAGGACTGCATTTTCAAGAGATTTCTTGCCACTCAAATCCAGAACCACTTGCAACTGCCTAGCGACCACTTGTTCCGTCTGCCCCGCATCCCGCTGCACCAGCGTTTCGCCGACGCACAGTATGGGTTTCATCCCCTGCGCCAGCACCGCCGCGTACTTGGCCGCCACCACGGCGTCGGTTTCGCCGTAGTGTTGGCGCCGTTCCGAATGCCCGACGATGACGTAACGACAGTTGAACTCCGCCAGCATAGTCGCCGACACTTCCCCGGTAAAAGCGCCGTGGCTGTGTTCGCTCAGGTTCTGCGCCCCCCACACCAGCCGTGTTTTCGCCAACTGCCCGGCCACTTCGCCGAGGTAGGGGAAGGGAACGCAAACCACGCATTCCACACCCCCTAGAGTTTCTGTCTCCCTGACCACAGCTTCCAGCAGAACGCGGTTGGCGGCCCGGTTGCCGTGCATTTTCCAGTTGCCGGCGACCAAGGGGGTGCGCATTGTGCTCAGAGGGCCCTAAACCGCTGAATTTTACCGTATTAACCGATTTTTTGCGCTGCAGTATGGGCGCTAGACGGAGGCTGCCTTGCGGACGGTGTTGGCGATGGCTTTCGCGGCCGATTCTATGGCCTCGCGCGGCTCGCCTTCAACCATCACGCGCAGCACCGGCTCGGTCCCGGAAGGTCTGAGCAGCACCCTGCCGCGCCCATTTAGCGAGCGCTCGGCGCGCGACTGCGCGTCGGCAATGCTCTGGTGTTTTTTCCAGTCGAATCCCCTCGGCACCGCGATATTCAAGAGCACCTGCGGGTACATCGCCAAATCGGCCGTTAAGGCAGCGAGGGTCTTGCCCGATTCACGCAGCGCGGTCAGCACCTGCAGGGCCGAGACGATGCCGTCGCCGGTGGTGTGCTTGTCCAGGCAAATAAGGTGGCCGGAGTTCTCGCCGCCGAGCAGCCAGTTACGTTCGCGCAGCAACTCGAGCACATAGCGATCACCAACACGTGCGCGCGCGAACGGCACATTCATCCCTGCGAGCGCCTGCTCTAAGGCGAGGTTGGTCATCAGGGTACCGGCGACACCGGCGATCTTCTGCTTCGCGGCGCGGTGCCTGACGATCGCGTAAAGCATCTGGTCGCCGTCGTAGCTGCGGCCCGCGCCATCGACCATCACCAGCCGGTCGGCGTCGCCGTCGAGCGCGATGCCCAGGTCGGCGGATTGCTTCTTTACCTCCTTGACCAGATTCCCGGTGGCAGTCGCACCGAACGCGTCGTTGATGTTGAAACCGTCGGGGGCGGCGCCGATCGCGGTCACGTCCGCGCCCAATTCGTGGAATACGTGCGGGGCGACGTCGTAGGCGGCGCCATGCGCGCAGTCCACCACGATCTTCATGCCCTTCAGGTCGAGTTCATTCGGAAATGTGGATTTGCAGAATTCCACGTAGCGGCCCTGCGCGTCGTCGACGCGGCGCGCGCGCCCCAGCTTCGCCGAATCATTGCAGCCGATCGGCTGCTCGAGCGCGCGTTCGATCTCGGCCTCCACCGCGTCGGGCAGCTTGAAGCCGTCGCGCGAGAAGAACTTGATACCGTTGTCGGCGTGGGGATTGTGCGAGGCGCTGATCACCACGCCCGCCGAGAGCCTCAGCGCACGCGTGAGGTAAGCGACGCCCGGCGTCGGCAAGGGGCCGCACAGCAGCACATCCACGCCCGCAGCGGAAAAACCCGCTTCCAGCGCCGCCTCGATCATGTAGCCGGAAATCCGCGTGTCTTTGCCGATGAGGACGGCGCCCCGCTGGCTCCCGCTGCCGCTCATCTTCCCGGCCAGCACCCTGCCTGCCGCGTAGCCCAGGCGCAGCACGAAATCTGCGGTCATCGGTGTTTGCCCAACCGTGCCCCGCACCCCGTCCGTACCGAAATATTTTCTGCTCATGCTTTCTCCAGCGCCCGCAGTACGGCCAGGGCGTCACGGGTCTGCCCGACGTCATGCACACGCAGTATTCTCGCTCCCTGTTGGACCGCCAGCAAAGCGGCGGCCAGGCTCGCCGCCAACCGCTCGCTCACCGGCCTCCCGGTAATCACCCCCAGCGTCGATTTTCGCGACCAACCGGCAAGCACCGGAACCCCCAGCGTCGCTAGCTCGGCAAGCCGTTTCAACAGGACGAGATTATGCTCGAGCGTCTTGCCAAAGCCAAAACCGGGGTCGATGGCGATGCGCTCACGCGAAATTCCTGCTTTTTCACAAACTGCAATCCTGGACGAAAGAAAAGCTTTTACTTCCCCCACCACCTGCTCATAGCGCGGCGCTTGCTGCATGGTGGCGGGATCGCCTTGCTTGTGCATCAGGCACACGGCGCAATCGCTGCCCACCACCGCCTCGAGGGCGCCTGGCGTCGTCAGCGCTTCGATGTCGTTGATCATCGAAGCGCCAACCGCCAGCACCGCACGCATCACTGCCGGCCGCCGGGTATCCACGGACACCGGGACATCCCTGAGTTCGCTCAGGACCGGCAGCACCCTCTGCAGTTCGTCTACCTCGGATACCGGTTGCGCGCCGGGCCGCGATGACTCACCGCCGATATCGAGGATGTCCGCGCCTTCTTCGAGCAGGCGGCGCGCATGCGCCACGGCCGCCTGCGGCTCGAAGAATTTGCCGCCGTCGGAAAATGAATCGGGCGTGATGTTCACCACGCCCATGATCAGCGGACGCTCAAGCGGCAGGAGGAACCTGCCACAACGCAGAACGCCGCTCAGACGCTCGCTGCCGGAGCGGCGTCGCCCTGCGCGCTGTCGGGCGGGACGCTGGGCGGCGTGCTGCTAGAGGCGCTGACCTTGGGCGGCCGCGGCGTCTTGCCGGCGATGATGTCGGCGATCTGGTCGGCATCCAGGGTCTCGTACTCGAGCAGCGCCTTGGCCATGGCTTCGACCTTGTCGCGGTTGTCCTCGATCAGCTTGCGCGCGACCTTGTACTGCTCGTCGACGATGCGCCGGATCTCGGAGTCCACCTTCTGCATGGTGGTCTCGGACACGTTCTTGTGGGTGGTGATCGAGCGGCCGAGGAACACCTCGCCCTCGTTTTCGCCGTACACCATCGGTCCGAGCAAGTCCGACATGCCCCACTGCGTGACCATGCGCCGCGCGATCTCGGTGGCGCGCTCGAAGTCGTTCGAGGCGCCGGTGGTCATCTGGTGCATGAAGATCTCCTCGGCGACGCGGCCACCGAAGAGCACCGCGATCGTGTTGAGGAGTCGTTCGCGGTCCTGGCTGTAACGGTCCTCTGAGGGCAGCTGCATGGTGACGCCCAGCGCGCGGCCGCGCGGAATGATGGTCACTTTGTGCACCGGATCGGTTTTCGGCAGCAGCGTCGCCACCAGCGCGTGGCCCGATTCGTGGTAAGCGGTGTTCCTGCGCTCTTCCTCCGGCATCACCATCGAGCGCCGCTCGGCGCCCATGATGACTTTGTCCTTGGCGCGCTCGAAATCTTCCATGTCCACCAGGCGCTTGCTGTTGCGTGCAGCGAACAACGCCGCCTCGTTCACCAGATTGGCGAGATCGGCGCCGGAAAATCCCGGCGTACCGCGTGCAATGATGTCGGCCTTGACGTCGGGCGCCAGCGGCACTTTGCGCATGTGCACCATGAGAATCTGCTCGCGGCCGCGGATGTCCGGCAACGGCACCACCACCTGGCGGTCAAAGCGGCCAGGGCGCAGTAGCGCCGGATCGAGTACGTCTGGCCGGTTGGTGGCCGCGATCACGATCACGCCGACGTTGGGCTCGAAACCGTCCATCTCCACCAGCAACTGATTGAGTGTCTGCTCGCGCTCGTCGTTGCCGCCGCCCAAGCCTGCGCCGCGCTGCCGGCCGACGGCGTCGATTTCATCGATGAACACGATGCACGGCGAGTGCTTCTTGCCCTGCTCGAACATATCGCGCACCCGCGCCGCACCGACGCCGACAAACATCTC
>SHXK01000111.1 GCA_009693335.1 Betaproteobacteria bacterium
CGCGAAATCCCTCTCGGCATCAACGTCGAGAGCGTCTCGATCAACAAGGACGAGATCGATGCCAGCGTGGACTTGTTCCACGCTTTGGCAGCGGTCATGCGCGAAGTGCTGGGCGAACGCCGTTAAGCGGCGTGCGGTGCTGGACGCGCACCGTTTGGCGGCGCGATGTGCTGGACGCGCACCGCTGGGCGGCACGCGTTTGGCCAGATCTTGCGTAAGGGCACGTCGCAGTCGTGCGGCCCCTCGTAGTTGCCCCAGCACACATGCATCCGCACCCGGTCGGGCGGGATATTGCGCAGGGCCTTGTTGAGGGCGCTAACCACGCGCTCGACGAAACCGAGGAACTTCGCATCCGGCTCTTGAAGGTAGGACACGTGCCGCTCAAGCGCGAGGTCTGGGCAATCGACCTGCAGCACGAAGCCATGGTTGACGATCGCTTCGTACTCGAGGCGCAAAGCCTCAGCCAGCGCCTCGAGATAGGCTTCCTCGGTGGCGTAGTGCTCGTTCTTGCACGCTGCGGCGATGATTCCCGGCGACGGCGCTGTAAGAAACGCCTCGGTGAACGCGTCCTGGCGTCCGCCGAGCGCCGTCTTGAAATCGCGCGCTTCCGCGGCCGCTAGCTGCGGGTCGATATAGCGAACCTCACTGGTCACCCGCGGCGGCGTGAAATTGCTCACCGCCAATTTGCCGCCCGCTTGCCTCTCGAGCGCACGCTTGAATTCCGGATAGCGCTCCACGTCACCGCGTGGCCAGCGCTTCCAGCTGCCGCTGAATCCCGACATGCAGCGCTGCACGTAAAGAAAGAATCCTTCGCGCTGCTGTTCGCCGTTGTTGCCGACATCGATGCCGCAGGCGATCTGCTGGTCCACGGCGTCATGCATTGCCGCGCGCCCGGCCACCTCGAGCGCCGCTTCATCCACCGCCTCCCCGCTTGCCCGGCGAGCGTACATCTGCACCAGCTCAGCGGGCCGCGGCAAGCTGCCGGTGTGGGTGGTCAGTATCCGGTGGGCGCTGCGCTGCATGTCAGATTTTGTTTCTCTGCACGAGCTGCTTGGCGATGATGATGCGCTGCATCTCATTGGTGCCCTCGCCGATGCACAGCAGCGGCGCGTCGCGGTACAGGCGCTCGACAGCGAACTCCTTCGAGTAGCCATAGCCGCCGTGGATGCGCATGGCTTCGTGCGCGTTCTCGAATGCCGCCTCGGTGGCGAAATACTTCGCCATACCGGCTTCCATGTCGCAGCGCTCGCCCCGGTCGTAGATCTCGGCGGCGTTCTTGACCAGCAGACGTGCCGCTTCGAGGCGAGTGGCCATTTCGCCCAGCTTCAACTGGATCGCCTGGTGCTCGCAAATAGGCTTGCCGAAGGTCTGCCGCTGCTGCGCGTACTTCACCGATTCCGCAAGCGCCGCCGCCGCGATCCCCACCCCACGCGAAGCGACGTTGATCCGTCCTAACTCCAAGCCGCCGACGGCCTGGTGGAAGCCGCGCCCTTCCTCGCCGATGAGGTTGCCGGCTGGGACCCGGTAATCCTGCATCACCAGCTCGGCCGAGTCGATTCCCTTGTAGCCGATCTTTTCCAGTTTGCGGCTGACGCTGAAGCCCGGCCCTTTTTCACACAGGAACATGCTCATGCCCTTGTGGCGTGGCTGCGCTTCGGAATCTGTCTTGGTCAGCACGGCGAAGCAGGAACCCCGGATGCCATTGGAGATCCAGGTTTTGGTGCCATTCAAGACGTACTCGTCGCCTTGCCTGTGCGCCCGCATACGGATGGCCTGCAGATCGGTGCCGGCGTTGGGCTCTGTCAGTGCGAGTCCGCCGCGAATCTCCCCGCTGGCGAATTTAGGCAGGTATTTTTTCTTCAGCTCCGCACTGCCGTAGCGCTCGACGAGGAGCGCCATGATGAGGTGGGAGTTAAAAATGCCGGTGAGCGACATCCACGTTTCGGAAATACGGCTGACGATGCGGGCATAGAGCTGGGCCGACAGGCCGAGCCCGCCGTACTCGGGGCTGATGGTCGCGCCGAACAGGCCGAGTTCCTTCATTTGCTCCACCATCTCCGCGGGCCACACGTCGTCGTGCTCGAGCTGCATCACCTGCGGCTCGACCTCGCGCTTCAACCATCGATCGATGGCCTCGAGTATCTGGCTTGCCTCGTCCGAGTTTGGACCGACATGAAATCTCGGCGACGGGGTACTCATGGCGCTCCTCCTCAGTAGCCGGCGTGTTCTTCGAGCGGGTTGCCGCGTCGCATCACCAGCATTGCGCGCTCGAACTCGCACACGATCTCCTGGCGCTGATTGCGGCCTAGGGTCTTGATGGTCACGATGCCCTGATCCGGGCGCGATTTCGATTCTCGCTTGCTGAGCACGGTCGATTCAGCGTAGAGCGTGTCCCCGGCAAACACGGGTTTGGGCAAGCGGATCTTGTCCCAACCCAGATTGGCGATGGCCTTCTGGCTGGTGTCCGAGACGCTCATGCCAACCAAGACCGCGAGCGTCAGCGTGCTCACCACCAGAGGCCGGCCGAATTCGGAGTGCTTCGCGTACTCGGCATCGAAATGGATCGGATGCGTATTCATGGTGAGTAACGCGAACCAGGTGTTGTCGGACTCGCTCAGGGTGCGACCGGGCCGGTGCTCGTAGGTCGCGCCCACCTCGAAATCCTCGAAGTAACGCCCGAAGCGCTCGCGATAGCGCTTGTCGCCGACCTGCACCGATTCGCCCGCCATGAAAAGCTTTCCTGTAATTGTCCGGACAATTGTACAATGCTTCTCTCCGTACCAGCCTAGGAGGGGTCAGTGCTCCGCGAAATCTCTCTCAGCGAGCTGCCATAAGCACCGTGGCCGACCCGTCCTTGCCCGCCACGCTGCCGCTGGCCGGCATGCGCATCCTCGCCGTGGAGCAGTACGGCGCCGGGCCAGCAGGAACGGTTTATCTCGCGGACCTCGGCGCCGAGGTCATCAAGGTGGAGAACCTGCCAGAAGGCGGCGATGTCGGTCGCAACGTCGGACCGCACTTCTTCGGCCCACAAGACAGCCAGTTCTACCAGACCTTCAACCGCAACAAGCGCTCCATCGCGCTGGACCTGAAGAGCGCGGCAGGACTTGTCGTGTTCCGCGATCTGGCGCGCACCGCTGACGGCGTTCTCGACAATCTTCGCGGCGACCTGCCCGAGAAGCTCGGCCTGACCTACGCCGCACTGCGCGAACTGAATCCTCGGATCGTCTGCGCGCACCTGTCGGCTTACGGCCGGCAAGGATCGCGCGCGTCCTGGCCCGGCTACGACTATTTGATGCAGGCCGAAGCCGGGCACATGTCGCTCACCGGAGATCCGCAGGGGCCGCCGGAGCGCTATGGCTTGTCGATCGTCGATCTGATGACCGGCCTGGTCGCCTGTTTCGGATTGCTGGCGGGCATCACCAGCGCGCGCGCCACCGGGCTTGGGCGCGATGTCGATACCAGCCTTTTCGAACTGGCGCTTTTCAATCTCAATTATCCCGGCACCTGGTTCCTGAATGCAGGCGTGGTGCAAAGCCGCGAGAAGCGCTCGGCACACCCGTCGCTGGTGCCGAGCCAACTCTATCGCACCAAGGACGGCTGGCTCTTCGTCATGTGCAATAAGGAAAAATTCTGGGCGCTGCTGGCCGCCGAGCTTGGTCATCCCGAGTGGGCCACCGACGAACGCTATGCGACCTTTGCGGCGCGGCTCAAACGGCGCGACGAGGTCACCGCCTTGCTGGATGCCGAGTTCTCGCGCGCACCCACCGCCGCCTGGCTCGAAAAACTTTCTGGAAAACTGCCGGTAGCGCCCGTCAACGACATCGCCGAAGCGCTGCAGAATCCATTTGTCGCCGAACGCCACGGCATCGCGGACTTCGCTTACCCGGACGGGCGCAAGGCACGCCTCATTGCCAATCCGATCCGCTACTCCGACGTCGAGCTGCCGCGCCGTGCGGCGCCTGCCTTGGGCGCGGACACCGATGCCTTGCTCGACGAGCTGGGGTATAGCGCCGAGCACATCGCCTCGCTGCGGGCGCAACGCACAGTGGGCTGAAGAACCGTGAAGCAGCACCGCTACGAGCAAATCGCCAAGGACCTCGGCGAGCGTATTACCTCCGGGAAAATTCCGGTGGGCGACTCCCTGCCGACAGAGGCCCAGCTCTGCAAACAATACCGCGTCAGCCGCTACACCGCGCGCGAGGCATTGCGCCAATTGCGCGCGGCTGGCCTCATCCTGCGTCGCCCGCGCACGGGAACCACCGTTGCCTCCGCCACCACCAGGACCGCCTTCAACCTCCCCATCAGCTCTGCGGCGGACCTGTTCAGGTATGCCTCTGACACGCGCTTCATCATCGAAGGCAGGGAGCGCATCAAAGCGCATGCCGACGACCTGGCGGTCCTCAAATGCAGGCGCGGCCAGGAGTGGATCAAGTTGAGCGGCATCCGGCGCCGACCCAGCGTCGCCACGCCCATCTGCCTCATTACCGTCTATCTGAACATCGCCCTCGCCGGCCTTGAAAAACGGATTCCCCGGTCTGCCGGCGCGATCTATCCCCTGGTCGAGAAGGAATTAGGCGTGCGCATCGCCTGGATCGGACAGCGCATCGAGGCAGTACCGCTGGCCGCGCCGGAGGCGAAGCGCCTGCGCTGCAAAGCCGGTGGCTGCGGTTTGCGCGTCAGGCGCCATTACTACGACGCCAATGATCGGCTGCTCGAGGTTTCCGACTCGCTGCACGCCGCAGAGCGATTTGCCTACGAGATGCGGCTCAGGCGCGACTAGCAGGAACGCACTGGTGCGTAGCTGGAACGCACTCGTGCGTTGGCGAAAATCAGGTCAAGCGGTGCGCTTCTTCCTTTGCGCGTCCTTCACGTGCATTTGCGCGTAAGCGCCATGCGCGGCGGCTTCCGCGTCACCGACATGCACCGGCAGGCCCGCGTCCTGCAACACCGAGCCCAGCGCCGAGAGGCACAGCATGACGTTGTCCGGGCGGCAACTGTAGCCCATCAGGCCGAAGCGCCAGATCTTGCCGGCGAGCGGCCCGAGCCCGGCGCCGATTTCAATACTGAACTCGCTCAGAAGGGTGCGGCGCACTTTTGCTTCGTCGACACCTTCGGGGCAGCGCACCGCGTTCATTTGCGGCAACTGAACCTTCTCCTCGACCAGGAACTTCAACCCCATCGCTTCCAGACCGGCCTTCAGCGCCAGGTGATGACGATGGTGGCGCGCCCAGGAATTCTCCAGGCCTTCTTCGCGGATCAGCAGCAGCGCTTCGTGCAGCGCGAACAGCGAATTGGTCGGCGCAGTATGGTGGTAGGTGCGCGTGGTCGCGCCCCAGTAGCCCAGCAGCAGGTTCATGTCCATGAACCAGCTGTGGATCTTGTCTTTCCTTGCCTTGACGCGCTCGACCACCCGCTCGGAGAACGAGACCGGCGACAGCCCTGGTGTGCACGAAAGACACTTCTGGCTCGCCGAGTAAATGGCGTCGATTCCCCACTCGTCCACCTTCACCGGCGTCCCTCCCAAGGAGGTCACCGCATCGACAATGCTGAGCGCATCGTGTTTGTGCGCGAGCTTGACCAGCGTTTTCGCGTCCGACTGCGCGCCAGTAGAGGTTTCAGCGTGCACAAAGGCCACGATCTTGGCATCCGGGTTCTTCTTCAACGCGTCCTCGAGCTTCTGCGGATCTACCGGATCACCCCATTTATCTTCCACCAGCACCGGCACGCCGCCGCAGCGGATGACGTTCTCGAGCATCCGACCGCCAAAGACCCCGTTCTGACAAACGATCACCTTATCGCCCGGCGCCACCAGGTTGACGAAGCAGTACTCCATGCCGACCGAACCCGGGCCGGAGATCGGGAAGGTGAGCGGATTCTTGGTCTGATACACGTAACGCAGTAGCGACTTGAGCTCTTCCATCATCTCGACGAAAACCGGGTCGAGATAACCGATGGCCGGTTGGCTCATGGTGGTGAGCACGCGCGGATGGATCTCGGTGGGGCCCGGACCCATCAGGGTGCGCTGCGGCGGGTGGAAGGAATGGATGCGCTTGGTGGGGGCGTACTGGCTCATGGGATCACTCTCCGACATGCCAAAAGGCGCATTGTCCGGGCGCGATTTCACGCGCACCGGGTTCTTGGCGCTGGCTTCATTGATGACTTCGACCGAACTGATGCGCCCCTGGGTCACCCGCTCCACCTCGCCCGCCCAACGCGCGGGGACGTAGCCGGTTTTCACCCAGTGGTGCACTACTGCCCGGTCGAGCTGGAACGCGCGCGCGACCTCGGCCTGGCTACCAAATAGCTCGACCAGTCTTGCGGCGCAGTTAGGGACTTCAACCACGCCGAAATTTTAATCTGTCAAATTCAGTTTGACAATATAAATTTCGGTCGCGGGGAAATTCAGGCCACCGCTGGGATTTACCCCTTACTCGGAAAACGCCGCGGCAAACTGCGGCTCGCCCCGCTGCCTGAATTGCACCACGCTGAGCGGCCCACTGTCTTGCTTTGCGCCGGGCTTGAGACCAGCGAAGTCGAACA
>SHXK01000112.1 GCA_009693335.1 Betaproteobacteria bacterium
TCGGATTCGGACTTTGAGCTTCTCGCAACGCTCTGAGTTCGTAAATCCTCGGCGGCCAGGAAGAAAGTAGAAATTGGTGAGTGATTCCGAGAGTTATAATCCGCGCCCTTTTCATGCCCAGCCCCAAGGACACCGTCCAAGCCATACTTTGTGATGGCGTGCGCAAAATCGCGCCCGACGCGATGATCGAGGTCGCGCTCGAGCGGCCCCGCCATCCCGAGCATGGCGACTACGCGACCAGTGTCGCGCTGCAACTGGCGAAAGTGCTGGGCCGCAAACCCCGGGAAATCGCCGAAGACATTGTCAAATCAACCCGGCAAGAAATCGCAGGCGCCGGCGCCTGCGAGCCGTTGCAGATTGCCGGCGCCGGCTTCATCAACATCCGCCTGAAACAATCTTCGAAGACGCAGATCGTACGGCAGATACTCCA
Source organism: Betaproteobacteria bacterium (assembly GCA_009693335.1). Taxonomy (GTDB): domain Bacteria; phylum Pseudomonadota; class Gammaproteobacteria; order Burkholderiales; family SG8-39; genus RBG-16-66-20. The sequence continues at coordinate 431 of SHXK01000112.1, forward strand.
GGCGGGCGCCAGCTTCGGCCGGGTGCAGGCGCCAGCAGCACCTCCGGTCCAGGTCGAGTTCGTCTCGGCAAATCCGACCGGGCCGCTGCATGTCGGCCACGGCCGCCAGGCGGCACTGGGTGATGCACTCGCCGCGTTGCTCGAATCCCAGGGATACCAGGTCACGCGCGAGTTCTACTACAACGACGCCGGAGCGCAGATCCGCAACCTCGCGCTCTCGGTGCAGGCGCGTGCGCAGGGCATCGAACCCGGCGGTGCGGGCTGGCCCGTCGACGGCTACGCGGGTGACTACATCCGCGAAATCGCCGAGGATTTCAGAGCGCAGGGGGGAAAACCGCAAGACGACCTGAGCGATCTGGAGGCGGTGCGCAAGTTCGCGGTCGCTTTCCTGCGTCAGGAACAGGACCTCGACTTGCGCAAGTTCGGCGTGAAATTCGATGTCTACACCTTGGAATCGAGCATGTATGCGGAGGGCAAGGTGGCGGCCGCCGTGCAGGGTCTGGTCGCCAGCGGCAAGACCTACGAGAAAGACGGCGCGCTGTGGCTGCGTACCACCGACTACGGCGACGACAAGGACCGCGTGGTACGCAAGTCCGACGGCAGCTACACCTACTTCGTGCCGGACGTCGCTTATCACGTCAGCAAGTGGCAGCGCGGCTTCGCCAAGGTGATCAATGTTCAGGGTACCGACCATCACAGCGCCGTGACGCGCGTGCGCGCCGGCCTGCAGGCGCTCGACATCGGCATTCCGCAGGGCTATCCGGACTACGTACTACACAGCCTGGTCAAGGTGATGCGCGGCGGTGCGGAGGTGAAAATCTCCAAGCGCGCCGGGTCCTACGTAACAGTGCGCGACCTCATCGACTGGGTGGGACGCGACGCGGCGCGGTTCTTCCTGGTGTCACGCAAAGCCGACACTGAGTTCGTGTTCGACATCGACTTGGCACTTGCCAAGAGCGAAGAGAACCCGGTGTACTACGTGCAATACGCCCATGCGCGGGTGTGCAGCATGCTGGCCCAGTGGGGCGGCGACCCAGCGGCGCTCCCAGGCGCGGAGTTGGGCTCCCTGAATAGCGGGAAAGAGCTCGATCTTGCGCAACGCCTGTCGGAATTTCCGGAAATGCTAAGCGCCGCGGCGAAAGAGCTGGCGCCGCACGCAGTCGCCTTCTACCTGCGCGCCCTGGCCGGGGAATTCCACAGCTACTATAATGCCGAGCGCATCTTGGTCGAGGATGAGGCCTTGCGTGTGGCGCGGCTCGCGCTGTGCGTCGCGGTCCGGCAGACCATCGCAAACGGCCTCGCACTCCTCGGCGTGAGCGCGCCGGAGAAAATGTAATGCTCAAGCCCGTCAGGCGTTCCGTTCCACCCAGTCGGTCCGGCGGCGGGTTCCTGTTTGGCGTGTTCATCGGCCTGGTCATCGGCCTGGCGATCGCGCTTGCTACGGCCTTCTATCTCAACAAAACACCACTGCCGTTCATCGGCAAATCCAAGCCCGCCTCGACCAAGGACGGCAAGGACGCGGCCAAGCTGCCCGCCATCGCCGGCTTGCCGGAAGATGCGGCCAAGGACAGCAACAGACCCAAGTTCGACTTCTACAAAATTCTGCCCGGGAGCGAAGAACCGGTCACCGAGCGCGAACTGCAAGACGCCGCCAAGACCGGCAAGAATCAAGCGGAAGCCGGCAGAGGCGTCTACCTGATACAGGCAGGCTCGTTCCAGAACCCGGTCGATGCCGACAACCAAAAAGCGAAGATCGCTCTCCTCGGCTTCGAATCGACGGTCGAGCCCAGCGTCCTGCCCGACAAGGGAACCTGGTATCGGGTACGGCTGGGCCCGTACACGGGCCTGGAGGATTTGAACCAGGCACGGCGGGTACTGGCCCAGAACGGCATCGATGCCAGCCTGGTCAAAATCAAGGACCCCGCCGCCAAAGGCAACCAGGAAAATTCCCGGAAAGAGCCTCTATGAATAAGATACGCCGTACCCTGATTGCTGCCATCGCAGTCGCTGTGGCGCCTGTTCCCCTCGCCTTGCGCGCTCAGCAGGGCGGCGATACGGGTTACACCACGCTGCAGAACGCGCTGCCGGTGGCCAACCCTGGCAAGATCGAAGTCGCGGAGTTCTTCTGGTACGGCTGCATCCACTGCTACAACCTGGAGCCCGCACTCGACGTCTGGCTGCCAAAACTGCCGGCGGACGCCTATTTCCGCCGCATCCCCGCGGTTTTCAACGAGCGTTGGGCACACGATGCGGCGATTTACTATGCCTTCGAAGCGCTCGGACTGCTCGACAAACTGCATCGCCCGTTCTTCGAGGCTATCCACAAGGATCGCCTGAAAACCGACAACCCGGCCGCGCTTAACGAGTGGCTGAGCAAGAACGGCGTTGACTTGAAAAAATTCGAGGCGGCGATGAAATCCTTCGGCGTGCAGAGCAAAGTGAAGCGCGCGGTGCAGCTCACCACCAGCGCGCAGATCGACGGCACGCCCGCCCTGATGGTTCAGGGCCGCTATACCATCAGCACCGAGCAGGGGCGCTCGCGTGAAGGCATGCTTGCCAATGCCGAACGCCTGATCGCGGCCTTGCGCAAGAACCTCGCCCCGGTCAAATAAGCGTCGCCCGGCCACGCGACGTTCCTAGATAAGCGCGGATTCCGGACAGGTGCCTTGGCCCGCATCGTCTCGCTGGTGCCGTCCATCACCGAGTTGGTCTGCGAGCTGGGCCTCGCTGACCAACTGGTAGGGCGTACCGGCTTTTGCATCCATCCCAAGGAAACACTGGCCAAGATCCCCAAAGTCGGCGGCACCAAATCGGTCAATCTGAAAAAGCTCCGCGCCTTGGCCCCCACCCACGTGATCGTCAACGTGGACGAGAACCAGAAGGAAACCGCGGACGCACTCGCGGAATTCGTGCCGAACGTCATCGTTACCCATCCGCTGGCGCCGCTCGACAACCTCCTCCTTTACCGACAAATCGGCGAGGCTTTCGGCAAGGAACGCGAAGCGCAAGACCTTTGTGTCCGATTCGAATCGGCCTATAGAAGCGTGGCGAACAACACCCATCGAAAACACAACGTCCTGTATCTGATCTGGAAGGACCCGTGGATGACGGTGGCGCGCGACACCTACGTTTCTCGCACTCTTGCCCTGTTCGGCCTGCAGACGCTGCCCGCATCCACCGATGCGCGCTATCCGAAGCTTACGCTCGAGGAATCCTGGCTGCGGAATGTCGAGCTCGTGCTGTTGTCTTCCGAGCCTTATCGATTTCGAGAAAAACATCGGGATGAGATCAAAAACATCCTGAAGAAACCCGCTTACCTCATCGACGGCGAAATGACATCCTGGTACGGCAGTCGCGCCATCCAGGGGTTGCGCTATCTTGCCGACTTCTCCACCGCCCTTTGCAGGCAGCCGTCGTCAGGCCAGAATAAGTGGGCGGAATGATGCAAGCCACCACGCAAGCGCTCAATGATTTGGGCTGCGGGCCGCGCGCCGGGATAGGCTGCCTGGGGCATGATGCGGGTGCGCCTGGTCGAGCATGGCGATCAGAACGTTGACGTCGAGCAGCGCACGCATCCGGCGCCCTACTCCTCTAGTACTCGCCGTCTTCGCGCAACTTGTTGATCAGTTGGTTGCTGACGATCCGCCCTTCCTTTGGCAATGGCCGGAAGCCGCAAACCGCTTTCGGTTCACCTGCCGTCAATGCCGCCGCGCCTGTCAGCCCTTTGCGCGCCAGCTCGGAAATAACTTGCCCAGCTGTCTTCTTTTCACGCCGCGCCAGATCCTTGGCCGCGAATAGCACGTCTCCTTCGATATCGAGCGTGGTACGCATGATGTGATGCTAATGCACACGCATCAGATGTCAAACACTACACGGCCCCGCAATAGGATCCCAGCATCCCCATGCCCCTGCGCTAGCCTGGGGCGAAGCGCGCCACGCCATCGGCGCCTACCGTCCGCGCGAGCTTTCCTTCGTATTGGAGATAGTGCAAGTGGGCGATCGCCTCACCCATGGCGAAGAAAATTTGACTGTTGTCGAGCTTGCGACGAAACAGGATTTCGAGCACCTCGGCGGCGGTGCGCGGTGACGCCACGCAGGCCAACTGAAGTTCGGCGAGCCGCTGCTGATGATGCGTCTCGAGCTGCGCGATGCGCGCGTGCGCGCCGCGGAACGGCAGTCCGTGGGAGGGCAAGACCAGGACGTCCTCGGGGAGATCGCGATAGCGGGCGATCGATTCGAGGAACAGCCTTAGCGGATTCGACCATGGGTCGATCGGCCGTACCGCGACATTGGTCGAGATGCGCGGCAAGAGCATGTCGCCCGAGATGAGCAGATTCAGTTCCTCGCAATGCAACGACACGTGTTCGGGGGCGTGGCCGTGGCCAACGATCACCCGCCAACCACGACCGCCGACGAAAATGCGCTCGCCGTCGTGCAGCCGCCGGTGCGACATGGGGAACTCCGGCACCAGCGCACGGTATAGGTCACCGCGCACCAGCAGCTCCTTGCTGCGCTCTTCATCCAGGCCGTTGGCTTGGAATAGCGCGATCTGCGCCTCGGTCGAATAACCGGCGGCGCCATGGCGCGCCGCGTGCGCCGTAAGGTATTCGCCGCGCGTCATCCACAACTCGGCGCGGGTGCGCCCGCACAGCCAGGCCGCGTTGCCCGCGTGGTCCGGGTGGTAATGGGTGACCAGCACCCGCTTCACCGGCGTGGCGCCGATCTTGTCGGCGAAGATTCTTTCCCACAAAGCGCGCGTGGGCTCGTCGCCCAGACCCGTGTCGATCATCAACCAGGACGGGTTTTCCTTGCTGCCGTCCTCGAGCAGCCAGAGATTGATGTGGTCGAGCTGGAACGGCAGCACCATGCGCAGCCAGTGCACGCCCGGGGCGACCTCGATGGTCGAGGCGGGCGCGGGCGGATTAGCAAACGGGTAATCAGGCGTGGACATGGGGGAAAGATGAAGGAGAGGAAGCTGCCGGGAAAGCCGGGCTAGTATCATTACACCCTACCATGCAGCCAGCTGAAAAGGAACGCGCCGAGTTTTTCATCCGTGGGCTGGCGAGCACATTCGACGTCACGTCACGCCTCTACTTCATCCGCCGATGAAACTCACCACACCGCTGTCGGTCGCGATGGGTCTCACCTCGCCGATCATACAGGCGCCGATGGCGGGTGGGCCCAGCTCGCCGGAACTGGTCGCGGCCTGCTCGGCTGCAGGCGTGCTCGGCTCTTTCGGCTTTGCCTACACGCAGCCCGAGGAAATGAAGCAACAGTCGGCCTGGGTGCGCGCGCAGACCGGTCGGCCTTTCGGTATCAATCTCTTCACCTCAGCACCACCCGGCCAGGTCGATGCCGGATCGCAGCGTGGCGCGCTCGAAGCGGTGGCGGGCTACTACCGCGAACTCGGCCTGCCCGCACCCGAACCGGTAAACGCCCCCTACGCCCCGGATCTCGAGGCGCAACTCGACGCGGTCGCCGAGATTCGGCCCCGGGTTTTTACGGTTCATTTGCATGATTTGCCACAAGCGCGCCTCAAGGCATTGCAAACCCTCGGCATCTTGGTCGGCGGCAGCGCTACCTGCATCGCCGAGGCGCATCGGCTCGAATCACTCGGATTCGATTTCGTCATTGCACAGGGCGGTGAGGCGGGCGGCCATCGCGGTAGCTACCTGCGCGATCCTTACCGGTCGCTCACCGGCACCTTCGCGCTGGTGCGCCTGGTGGTGCGCGCGGTCAAACTCCCCGTGGTCGCGGCGGGCGGCATCATGGACGGCGCCGGCATCGCAGCGGCGCTGGCGCTGGGCGCGCAATTGGCGCAGCTCGGCACCGCCTTCATCCCTTGCCCCGAGAGCGGCGCGCCGCAGGTGCACAAAGATGCGCTGCTCGCCGCGCGCGAGGACGACACGCGCATCACCGAGAAATTCTCGGGCAAGCCAGCGCGCGGCCTCGCCAACCGCTTCATCATGGAAATGGCGGCGAAGAACGCGCCGCAGCT
>SHXK01000113.1 GCA_009693335.1 Betaproteobacteria bacterium
CATGACGATGTTCCCCTTTGAGACGGCGATGCGGAAGTCACGGAAGTCACTATAGCGCAACGCGCTGGCTGGTCGGCACGGCTGGCAATACTCCCGCGAGCTGAGGGTCGTCCTATCCTTTTGTGAGCTAGGATGTAGCCGCTCGATCTAACAGGCCGCGTGGCGAGTTGAGGGGTCCGGACTGCCATGACGGTCGGCCGGACCCGAACGCAAAAACGACAAGAGGATTGCATGGCTCACTTTCTCAGTGCCGCAGCAGTATCCGCGATCGCTGTAGTCACCATTCTCATAGGCGCCGTCGAGACGGCAATCGCTCAGGCGTATCCCGCACGTCCGGTCCGCGTGATCGTGCCGTCGCCGCCAGGTGGCGGCACCGACATCGTCGGACGGGTGATATCGGATCAGGTCGGCAAACAACTCGGTCAGCAGTTCTTCGTCGAGAATCGGACGGGCGGCGGCACGGTCGTCGGCACCGACGTGGCGGCCAAGTCCGCTGCCGACGGCTACACCTTGCTGGTGGGCCTCAATGCCAACATGGCGGTCAACCCTAGCCTCTTTAGCAAGCTGCCCTACGACCCGGTCAAGGACTTCACCCCGGTCGCCATGCTCGTGTCGTTCCCGTTCCTGGTCGTCGTCAATAACGACCTGCCGGTGAAGTCCGTCGCCGAGCTGATCGCGCTAGCCAAATCTAAACCCGGGCAAATTAACTTTGCCTCCGCCGGCAACGGCACCGGGCAACATCTGTCGATGGAGCTGTTCAAGCTCCTGACTGGGGCTCCCCTCGTGCACGTGCCCTATCGCGGTGCGCAAGCCGCGTATCCGGATGTGATCTCGGGCCAGGTGCCGGTCTTCATCGACAACATCGCGGCGGGGCTGCCGCAGGCGAAGTCCGGTCGGGTGCGCGCGATTGCGGTGACCACTGCCCAGCGCTCGCCGTTAGCGCCCGAAGTGCCGACGGTTGCGGAATCTGGCTTGCCTGGATTCGAATATCACACCTGGTTCGGTGTCTGGGCGCCGGCGGCCACGCCCAGACCAATCATCGAGAAGCTGAACGCCGAAGTGGAGAAAGCACTCGCCACGACCGAGGTACGCGAGCGTCTTAAGGGTCTGGGCGGCGAACCCTCGACCATGAAGCTTGCCGACATCGAGCCGTTCGTCAAAGCCGAGATCGTGAAATGGGCAAAAGTCGTGAAGGAAGCGGGCGTGAAGGTCGACTGATCCTCACAACTCATCACGCATTTCTGGCCACTAACCCAAGCCACCTTCACTGGCGCGAGAACGTCAGCGCCTGAGTTACTATTTCGTACCACCCCATAGGAGACTGTTGATTTCCGTTCCTGATTGACCCGTATTTCCATCCTGCGCTGACCCATTCTTACGTTCAGTATCCCGTGCATCGTCAGTTAGATGTCACGATTCAATGCGGGTCAGACGTTTGTGGAAAGGCGGGTCAATTCGAGGCAACATTCAACACTCTCCGGTCTTGCGGCCGTCTAACACGCCCTTTGCGTCGGTGAATAGTAGAAACGCCGTGGCGCAGGCGTCGACAACGGCCCATTTTTCGACCAAGAGCGAATACACCTCCCTACGAATTCTTTCGACTTCAAGGCGAATGTCATTCTCGGTAGCGCCACGGAACGCCCCACCAAACGGCGACTGTGCAGCCTCGCGCAGTGTCTGCAAGCCTGCTAGCAGGTCTTCTGTGGCGGCGATATTCGTATCCGACTGGCAGAAAAGGCTTTCAAACTCGAAACCCGCGAAGGCTACAGCCGCGCTGGGCACGTCAGCGGTGTCATACGTTCTGACCGCCCCCGCACAGGGGCCAGGTTCGTTTAGGTAGGGGAAGTGCCCTCGATGGTTTATGAGGGCGACATTGTGGACCGGTACGTCATAGCGTACGGCGGCGACTAAGTGGGCGGCTTCGTGCAGGGCGAAGTAGATGCGCTTCGATGCAAGGGCGATGGGCATCTGCGGGTTTCCACGTGAGGCGAGTTCGCTGGTCAAGGCCGTGGAAGCCAGTTGTCGCCAGTCGACATGCCTTTTTGTCATTAGGCGCAGTCCGGAGCGAACAGGTCGGCAAAACTTGGCCGGCCGCGCCTTCGTCGCTTCGCTGGCCGTCCGCCGGGGGGTACCCACCAAGTAGTGAGCTGACGGCGATTCCTTCGTGTCGCACGCACCAGGTCCCGTCGCCATCCGGTGAGCTTGAGAGCTAGGGCAGTTGTCGCCGCATCGGTGCTCAGGGCGTGCATCAGGGTCGCCAGCCGATAGGGCCTGCGGGGGTACTTCTTGTCCCCGACTCCTGGCGATAGCGATTGCCGTGAACGGCATCTATCGGCCGCTGACAAAAATACCGTTCTCCCAAGTTCCGGATTGCAGGACAGATCCGTTGGTTCGGTATTCGGTGCCTTGTCCGTTTTTCTTGCTGGCCTTGAACCCACCGATGTACTTCTCGCCACTGGGCCACGTAACGGTGCCTTGTCCATGGCTCTCGCCATCCCTGAACTCACCGCTGTAATTCACGCCATTGGGCCACGTATGGGTGCCTTGCCCATGGCTCTCGCCATCCCTGAACTCACCGACATACTTCTGGCCGTCGGGCCACGTTTGGGTGCCTTGCCCGTTTTGCTTGCCGTCCTTAAACTCACCCACGTACTTCTCGCCACTGGGCAACGTAATGGCCCCTTGACCGTGAGGCCAGTCATCCCGCCACTTGCCGACGTACTTCAGGCCACTGGAGAAGGTCATGGCACCTTGCCCGTGGCGCTTGTCGTCCCCGTACTCACCGACGTACTCCGCGCCACTGGGGAACGTCATGGCGCCTGTCCCGTGGTACTTGCCGTCCCTGTACTCACCGACGTACTTCACGCCACTGGGGAACGTCATGGCGCCTTGCCCGTGGTTCTCGCCGTCCCTGTACTCACCGACGTATTTCTTGCCACCGGGCCAAGTCATGGCGCCTTGCCCATGGCTCTCGCCATCCCTGAATTCACCGACGTACTTCGCGCCACTGGGCAACGTAAGGGTGCCTTGCCCGTGGCTCTCGCCACCCCTGAATTCACCGACGTACTGCACGCCATTGGGCCAAGTAAGGGCGCCTTGCCCGTGGCGCTTGTTGTCTTTGTACTCACCGACGTACTTCACGCCACTGGGGAACGTCATGGCGCCTTTCCCGTGGTGCTTACCTCCCCTGTACTCACCGACGTACTTCTGTCCATCGGGTGAGATGACTTCCCCGACACAGTTCGTCCAAGTAGCGGCGTTGTATGCCCCGGGACACGGCGATAGTTGGCCCTGCGCCCCAACATCGGATCCGGCAGTAGTTAGCACCGATGCCAGCAAGCGCAGAATCAGTTGTCGCATATGGCCCCTGTGAGTTTATAAGTAATGTTCTGCACCACTTCTACGGCAGCAATGGCTGCGAACCCACCCCCAGCCCCGACCCTCACTTTGCGCCCGACTGTTCGCGACTGTCAAACAACGGCTGAGAGCTCGGGCATAATGGCGGCGGCGGGCCCCCCCGCATTGCAGCCTGGTGAACCTGGTCAGGTCCGGAAGGAAGCAGCCACAGCCGGATACTGCAAGTGCCGGGGTCAGGCTCGCCATCACTACCCTCGCCCGTAAAATAGAGCCCATGAGTGATCAGGCATGAGTGACCAAACGTGAGTTATCAAGTGCTGGCCCGCAAATGGCGGCCGCGCGATTTCGCCAGCCTGGTGGGGCAGGAGCACGTGGTGAAGGCGCTACGTCATGCACTGGTCGAGCAGCGACTGCACCATGCCTATCTCTTCACCGGCACTCGCGGCGTGGGCAAGACCACCCTGGCGCGGATCCTCGCCAAGTGTTTGAACTGCGAGACCGGCATCACCCCCGAGCCCTGCGGCAAGTGCGGCGCCTGCCTCGAGATCGACGGCGGCCGCTTCCCGGACCTGATTGAGATCGACGCCGCCACCAATACCGGCATCGATGAAATGCGCGCATTGCAGGACAACGCCGCCTACGTGCCGGTACGCGGGCGCTACAAGGTGTTCGTCATCGACGAAGTGCACATGCTCTCCAAGCCGGCTTTCAACTCGATGCTAAAGACGTTGGAAGAGCCACCGGCGCACCTGAAATTCATTCTCGCGACCACCGATCCGCAGAAAATTCCGGTGACCGTGCTCTCGCGCTGCCTGCAGTTCAATCTGAAGCAGATGCCGCGGGCGGTAATCATCGCCCGTCTCGAGTACATCCTTGCCGAGGAGAAAGTTGCCTTCGATGCGCAAGCGTTGGCGCTGATTGCGCGCGCCGCGGCGGGCAGCATGCGGGATGCGCTCTCCCTGCTCGACCAGGCGATTGCGCACGGCGAGGGTCGCCTGGACGCTGTCGGTGTGCGCGAGATGCTCGGCACCGTGGACGAAACCTACCTGCTGCAGTTGCTGGAAGCACTAGCTGCGGGCGACGGTGCGGCGTTGGTGGCGATTGCCGATGAGATGCAGACGCGTAGCCTCGCCTTCGATGTCGCGCTGCAGGATCTGGCCAGCCTGTTACTGCGCCTGACCCTGGCGCAAACGGTGCCCACGGCGTTGGCAGAAGACCTGCCGGAGCGCGAGCGCATCGTGACGCTGGCGCAGACCCTCGATCCGGAACTGGTGCAACTGTGCTACCAGATTGCGCTGCAGGGGCGTCAAGACCTGCCGCTCGCCCCCGACGAGCATGCCGGTTTTCTCATGACATTGCTGAGAATGTTGGTTTTTCGCCCAGCTGAGCTGGTGGTCGCCGGAAAAGAGGTCGTGGTCGTCGAAAAAAAAGCATTAAAAAAAATTGACCGACAGGAAAAGACCAAATTTGACGGCAACTGGGCAGCGCTGGTGCGGCAGTTGCCACTGTCCGGCGGTCCGAAAGAGCTGGCACACAACAGCGAACTGCGTAGCCACGACAATGGCGAGTTCAATCTGATTGTGCAGAAAACGATGGTGCATCTGGCAGGTGACAGCTACCGCGACAAGCTGCAGGCCGTGCTCAGCGCGCATCTGGGTAGCCCGGTCAAGTTGCGTGTGACGCCGGGCGAATTGCGCGGCGCGACTGCTTCGGCGCTCGAAGCAGCCGCGCGTGGCGCGCGCCAGGCGCAAGCCACACGCACGGTTCAGGCAGACAGTTTTGTGCAGGATCTCGTCAACCTCTTCGACGGTAGGGTCGTCGATTCGACTATCCAGGAAAAACAGCGATGAAAGGCAATATTGGCCAGATGATGAAGCAGGCGCAGATGATGCAGGAGAACATGCGCCGCCTGCAGGAGCAATTCGGCGGCATGGAGGTCGAGGGCCAGTCCGCTTCCGGTATGGTGAAAATCGTGCTCACCTGCAAATACCAAGTGCGGCGTGTCAGCATCGATCCGTCGCTCACCTCAGACCGTGAAATGCTGGAAGACCTCCTGGTCGCCGCATTCAATGATGCTGCGCGCCAAGTCGAGACCACCGTCGCCGAGAAAATGGGCAGCCTGAGCGCGGGCATGGGGCTGCCGGCCGGTTTGAAGCTGCCTTTTTGAGACAGGCGCTCTGAATCCGAAAGTGAAACGAGTAGCGGTTCCCGCCGCGGCCGGCCTTGAGCGACTGATAGAAGCCTTGCGGGTGCTGCCTGGCGTCGGACCGCGCTCGGCGCAGCGCATGGCTTACTACCTGGTGCAGCACGATCGCGCCGGCGCCGAGGCGCTGGCGCAATCTCTTGGCGAGGCCCTGCGCACGGTGCGCCATTGCAGCCGCTGTAACAGCTTCACCGAGGAGGAACTCTGCGCGCTTTGCCGCTCGCCGCGGCGTGATCCGGCGCTGCTGTGCGTGGTCGAGACGCCCGCAGACCTGGCGATGGTCGAGCAGACGCTCAGCTACTCCGGCATGTATTTTGTGCTGATGGGTCGACTCTCGCCGCTCGATGGCATAGGCCCGCGCGACATCGGCCTCGACCGACTGCTGACGCGCGCCGCGGACGGCATTGTCCAGGAAGTGATTTTGGCGACCAATTTCACCAACGAGGGTGAAGCCACGGCGCACTATATTGCCGAGATGCTGCGCGCGCGCGGCGTCCGGGCGACCCGCATCGCGCGCGGTGTGCCGCTGGGCGGCGAGCTGGAGTACGTGGATGTCGGCACCATTTCTCAAGCGCTGTTGGATCGCCGTGGACTGTAGAAACCGCACAGCGGCGAAACAGAAAGACTCTGAGCATAAAATGCCGCGCGTAAAAATTTCCGCGAATAAGTAGTATTTTCCAAAAGTGAAATGAGCCTGGGCGAGGTGGGGTCAGGTCGGGTTGAGAAGGGCTGATGATAGGGCGGATTTGAGAGGGAGCGGGAGGGTTATCCACGGGCGGGCAGCGTGCGACGCTTCTGACGCACGCTAAGCTGCCCGG
>SHXK01000114.1 GCA_009693335.1 Betaproteobacteria bacterium
CTCACCCTCCCCGGGCGGCTCGATCTTGATGACATCGGCGCCCATATCGGCAAAATTCATGGTGCAAAACGGCCCCGCCATCGCCTGCGTCAAGTCGATGACCCTGAGACCCTCGAGCGGTTTCATCCGATGACCTTGTGCGCGCGCAGTTCTGCGATGCGGGACTCGGTATAGCCGAGTTCGCGGAGAACCTCGTCGTTATGCTCGCCTAGCAGCGGCGGGGGCTTGCGCAGCTTGGCCGGCGATTTAGAGAGTTTCACCGGATTGGCGAGGGTTTTGACGCGCCCCGCCTGTGGGTGCTGGTATTCCTCGACCATGCCGCGCGCCTGTACGTGCGGATCGGCGAGCGCTTCAGCCACGTTATTGATGGGCCCCGCCGGAATTCCCGCCGCCTCGCAGGCCGCCAGCCAATGGGCGCGGGGCTGGTCCCGGGTGACCTGCTCCACCAGCGCTTCGATCTGCGCCCGGTTACGCACCCGGTCGCCAACCCCGCTAAAGCGAGGGTCTTCCACCAGGCGTGCGAGGCCCAGGATGCCGGTGAACAGGGACCACAGCTTGTTGTTGGAGGCGCCCACCGTGAAGTAACCATCGCTGGCCCGAAATGCCTGATAGGGCGCGTTCAGGCGATGCGCGGTCCCCAGCCGCTTGGGAATCGCCCCCGTATACCAATACTCGGTTGCTTCCCAGGCCGACAAGGCAAGCCCGGCTTCGAACAGCGAGGTATCCACGAACTGGCCGCGACCAGTGACGCGGCGCGCGCGCACGGCGCACAGAATGCCGAATACGGCAAACAGACCCGCGCCAAGATCGGTAATCGGCACCCCCACCTTTACCGGCCGTCCACCTTCGGCACCGGTGGCGCTCATGATGCCGCTCATGCCCTGGGCCACGAGATCCAAACCGCGGCGGCTGGCATAGGGGCCCGTCTGCCCGAATCCCGAGATGGAACAGTAAATCAGCCGCGGGTTGATTGCCTTCAGGCGCTCGTAGTCCACGCCCAGTCGCTGGGCCACGCCCGGGCGGTAGTTCTCCACCATCACATCTGCCGTCGCCGCCAGTTGGTGCAGAACTGTGACGCCTTCGGGCTGCTTGAGATCGAGGGTGATGCCGCGCTTGTTGCGGTTGACGGCCAGAAAAGCGGCCGACACGCCAGGCACGATGGGCAGTTCGGCCTGGCGGCTGTGCTCGCCCTCGCAAGGCTCCACTTTGATGACCTCGGCCCCCATGTCCGCGAGCAGCATGCTGCAAAACGGCCCGGCCAGAATCTGGGTCTGGTCAATGACACGCAAGCCTTCAAGCGCCATGGGCATGATGCGGGATGATACGATCCGCGCCGATCCCTCTTCAAGGAATATTTCTCCCCGTGGAAAACACTGCTCCGGCCAGCGATCACGTTCTCGTCACGCGCGACGGCCCCATCGTCACGCTCATTTTCAATCGTCCCGAAGCGCGCAATGCCATGACCTGGGAGATGTACCAGCGGCTCTACGATACCTGCGAGGAAGTGGACGCCGACGACAGCATCCGCGTCCTTGTGTTAAAGGGCGCGGGCGGTAAGGCTTTTGTCGCGGGGACTGACATCAGCCAGTTCACCAAGTTCGAAGGCGCCGAAGACGGGCTGCGCTACGAGCGCGAGGGCGATCAGCGCACCGGACGGATCGCGCGCGTCAAAAAGCCTGTCATCGCACAAATCCAGGGCTTTGCGGTAGGGGGAGGTTTCGCCATCGCCTCCGGCGCCGACGTTCGTGTCGCGACCCCCGATGCCCGTTTCGGCGCGCCCATCGCCCGCACGCTCGGCAACTGCCTGTCGATGAGAAATTACGCGCGCTTCATGGATCTCATCGGACCTTCGCGCTTGAAAGAGCTGATCCTCACCGCCAGGCTGCTGTCGGCCGACGAAGCGCTGGCCGCGGGCTTCGTCCACGAAATCGTGGCCGCCGAGAAAATCGATGTGCGGGTGCGGGAACTGGCCGAGAAAATCGCCTCGCACGCGCCGATTACGCTGTGGGTTACCAAGGAAGCGATCCGCCGCCTGCAGGAATCCCGCCCGCTGCCCGAGGGCGACGACCTCGTCGCTGCGACCTACGGCAGCGCGGATTTCCGCGAGGGCGTGCGCGCGTTCGTGGAGAAGCGCCCACCGCGCTGGACCGGCAAGTAGCCCGCTCGCCAGTTGGGTTTCCCGGGCAGCGCTATTGCGCCAGTGCCCGGTCGAGGAAATCGAGCCGGTCCTGACCCCAGAACAGTTCGTCGCCGACCGCAAAAGTCGGCGCGCCGAACACCTGGCGCAGCAGTGCTTCCTGCGTGTTGCGCTCGAAGATCAGCTTGCCTTCTACGATGGCGCCGTCAGCATCCGCCATGCCGTGGCGCGCGGCAATCTCGCTCAACACGCCGCGGTCGGCGATATTCATTTCCTCCGCCCACACCGCGCGCAGGCAATCACCCGCCAGCGCCATCTTTTTTTCCGGCGGCGCCGCGCAAATGAGGCAGGCAGCCGCAAGTGAGTCGGCCGGGAAAAACTTCGGCTGCAAATTCAGAGGCAGGCCGAGGAAATCCCGCCAGCGTGCCAGTTCCATCAGCCGGTAGGCCTGCCGCTGCGGCGCGCGCTTGCCCAGCGGCAGACCGCCCGACTGCGGAAAAATGACCCCATAGTCCACCGGCTTCACCGCCACCGTCGCGCCGTGTCGTTGCGCCATGTCTGCAAAACGCGCGTGGCCCAGGTAGGTCCAGGGCGAGGTGGGTGTCAGGTAATAGTCGACGCTCTTGCTCATCTTTTCTCCATGGCGATGGTACTGTGGGCCTTCCCGAGGACTGAAGGTTTAACAAATGACGGTGCGCATCCGCAAGATAGCAGCTAGCGACGAGGTTCGCTGGGGTGAACTATGGCAGGGGTATTGTCGGTTCTATGAACGCGACCTCTCTGGCCCTGTCACCCGCCATACCTGGCAGCGCATCATGGACCCCGCCGCGCCGGTGTACGCCATCGTCGCCGAGCGCCCTGGCGACGGCGTGATCGGGATGGCGAACTACATCATCCACGAGAACACCTGGACCCTGACCCCGGTGTGCTACCTCGAAGACCTGTTCGTAGCCCCGAAAAAGCGCGCCGTGGGCGTTGGCCAGCAGCTGGTCGACTGGCTGGTGGCGGAGATGAAGGCGCAGAACTGGTCGCGCCTCTACTGGAACACCAAGGAAAATAATTACCGGGCGCGCGGCTTGTACGACAAGTACACGCCGCACAGCGGCTTTCTGCGCTACGTGGTCAATAACGGCTAGGTGTTGCGCTCATACCAACGCGACATCAGTTCCATGGCCATCCACGACGTGGCCGCAGTAGCGACCAGTACCATTTGCGCGTTCTGCCAGCCCCAGCGTTCGACAATCATGGCAAACAGCGTCGGTGCAGCGGCATTGACGATCAGGACGGGGGTTGCCAGCAGGCCAAGAACCGCGCCGTAACCGGTGACGCCAAAAAGTGCCAGGGGAAGCGCGCCGCGCACAATGGTGATCACGCCCTGGGAAGCTCCCATCAACAGGGTGAACGCAAGAATCGCCTGAAAGTTGCCGCCCGCGAACAGCAGTAACACGAAGGAGGCGGGCAATACACCGATGGCGATGCGCGCGACCGTGATCGCGCGCAGATGCCGGCCAAAGACGATCTCCACTACCCGGCCGGCGAATTGCGCGAAACCCTTCATCGAAGCGACCCACACTGCAGCGGCTGCCGCCAGGCCCGCCGCCTGCAGCAAAGGCACCAGCTGCACCGTGACCACGCCGAAGACGAAGCCGTTCAACGACATGACCAGGGCAAATAGCCCGAGAGCCAGCGAGCGCCTACGCCCCTCAAGAGGAGGGCCATCGTGCGCCACCTGCGCCGCGCCCGCCGCGCCCATCACACCCGCCGCGCCTACACCGGGGGCCGCGGCTTCGCGCCGAGACAGGCCGAACCAGTTGAGCGGCAGACATACGCACAGATTGATCCCGGCAAACAGCACCAGAGTCTGACGCCAACCGAGCGCTTCGTTGAAGAAATGCCCGAGCGGCCAGAACACCGTCGAAGCGAAAGCGCCGAACAAGGTCAGATAGGAGATTGCCTGCCGCCCGCGCGAGGGCGCCACCTGCACCAAGGCGACGAAGGCCGCGTCATACAGGCACAGGCGCATGCCCAGGCCGATGAACGCCCACACCGCAAGGTAGGCCGCTTCCGTACGTACCGTCGACAAGGCGAGCAGTCCCAGCGATACGAGCACTGTGCCAACGCTCATGACGACACGGGCGCCACGGCGATCAATCAAGCGCCCAACCCAGGCCGACACCAGCCCCATGCATAGCAGCCCCACCGTGAAGCCGAAATAAACCAGGCTGCTGGGCCAGCCGGTGTCGAGCCCGATGGGGCCCGCCAGGACGCCCAAGCAGTAATAGCTGGTTCCCCAAGCCGTGATCTGCGCGATACCGAGCGCAGCAACAGCCACGAACATGGGATCGCCCAGGCGGGCGCGCCACCCTTGCGTGATCGGGTACATGCATTCGAAGATAGCAGATCGCTCGCCAAAACCGGTTTTGCGTGTCGGTTTCGCGCCACCAGAAACAGCGGCGTGGATTATGATGGCCCTGTGATTCAAGCCCTCGCCAGCCTCAGCGCCCAGCCCGTCGAGATAAACGAATTGCGCTTCGAGAACAGCTTCGTTGCCGAGCTGCCCGCCGATCCGCTCCTCGTCAATCGGCCGCGGCAGGTGCAAAACGCCTGCTATACGCGCGTCGATCCGAGCGCCGTTTCAGCGCCGCGCCTGTTGGCGTGGTCCGACGACACGGGCGCGCTGCTCGGCATCAGGCGTCCGGCAGCGGCCGGCGGTCTGGCGACCGAAGTGCTCGGCGGAAACCGTGTGCTGCCCGGCATGCAGCCCTACGCCGCGCGCTACGGCGGCCACCAGTTCGGCCATTGGGCGGGGCAGCTGGGCGACGGCCGCGCCATTACCCTGGGCGAAGTCATCACCCCCGTCGGTAGACGCCAGGAGCTGCAGTTGAAGGGCGCGGGCCGCACGCCCTATTCACGCACTGCCGACGGCCGTGCGGTGCTGCGCTCCTCGCTGCGCGAATTCATGTGCAGCGAAGCCATGCACCACCTCGGGGTGCCAACCACGCGTGCGCTCAGCCTCGTTGGCACGGGGGACGCGGTGGTGCGCGACATGTTCTACGACGGCCATGCGCGGCCCGAACAAGGCGCCATCGTCTGCCGCGTCGCCCCCTCCTTCGTGCGCTTCGGAAATTTCCAGCTGCTCAGCGCGCACAACGAAATTTCCACCCTCAAGCGCCTCGCCGACTACGTGCTGCGCGAGCATTTTCCGGCGCAGTTCTCCGGCCCGGCGCCCTATGCGGACTGGTTCGGCGAGATCTGTCGGCGTACTGGCGCGCTGATGGCCGACTGGATGCGCCTTGGATTCGTGCACGGCGTGATGAACACCGACAACCTGTCGATCCTGGGTCTGACCATCGACTACGGCCCTTACGGCTGGCTCGAGGGCTACGACCTGGAATGGACGCCGAACACCACCGATGCCGAAGGCAGGCGCTATTGCTACGGCCAGCAGCCCCAGATCGCGCAATGGAACCTCGCGCGCCTGGCCGAGGCGCTGCTGCCGCTGGTCCCTGAAAAGGAACAACTCGAAAAGGGCTTGGCACTGTACGCCGACACTTTCAGCGCCGCTTGGCAGCGGGCGCTGGCGCACAAGCTTGGCTTGGCCGCGCTCGAGCAGCCGGGCGACGACGAACTGGTGAGCGAGCTTTTTCAGGCGCTGGCGGAAAGAGAAACCGATTTCACGATTTTCTTTCGCAACCTGGCGACGCCAACGATCGAATCACTGCGTGCGGCTTATTACGACGAAGACCTCCCGCACCCAAAACTCGAAGCCTGGTTGAGGCGTTATGTCACACGCCTCCGCAGGGAGAAAATTCCTCAAAGCGAACGTCAAACAAAAATGTGCGCGGTGAACCCGAAGTACGTGTTCCGCAACTACCTCGCACAGCAGGCCATCGATGCCCTGGAGCAAGGCGACGCTTCAGCGCTGGAACGCCTGATGCTGGTGCTGAAGAAGCCCTACGACGAACAAGCGGCGCACCAGGATCTCGCCGCGCGCCGCCCCGAGTGGGCGCGTCACAAGGCCGGCTGTTCCGCGCTGTCGTGCAGTTCCTGAAAATTGCAAGGGTCAGCGACTGCCGACCCTTTAGAATTTAGCGCGCCGGAGGGGATGAATCTGGGCACTGGACTGAAACCCTGCCCTTACCCGCCTAAACCATCCAGATCGCCGCATTCAGCAAAAGCACGCGCGGAAGGCTACCCTAG
>SHXK01000115.1 GCA_009693335.1 Betaproteobacteria bacterium
CGGTCCTCGTCCGACAACGCTAACCCGCGCACCGGGGCGAACTCCTTCTCGGCCAGAAACAGGACGGCGAATTCCCGCAGCCGCCGCTCCTCGTCGGTCGACAGCCCGTCGAGGAAGGGAAGCTGTTTTATCGCGCGCCGCCACAGGGCATCGTCGATGCGGTGTTGCCTGAGTATGCGCTTGCGTTTCCAGTCGCGGAGCCAGCCCATCGCGCTACTACAATAGCAGCATGGTCTCGGTGGTCCCGCTTTTTCCCACCCAGCATCCGCGCTCGGGCGCGGCGGCCCTCGATACCCTCGCCGAGGGTCTGGCCGGAGCTGATCGCGCTTTGCTGGCGCGTGCGTTGGAGTTCGCTGAGCCGCTATACGCTGGCCAGACCCTCTCGACCGGTGAGCAGGTGTGGCCGCACGCGCTCGGCCTGGCTGCGGGACTGGCGTCGATCGGGTTGGATCCAGTGGCGCGCGCTGCCGGGATTTTGTTCGCCGCACCCAAGCAGCTCGATGGCCTGGAACAGCTGACGGAAAAGTTCGGCGTGGAGGTCGCCGCCCTCGCTGGTGGCGTTGAGAAGCTGCACCGCCTGCGTGTCATCACGCGCGCCGCCCCAGGAGAGCAAAACGAGATCCTGCGCAAAATGATCCTCGGCATGGTCGAGGACATCCGTGTGGTGCTGATACGGCTCGCCAGCCGGACGCAAACGCTGCGTTTTTTCTCCAGGAATTCTTCTACCGAGAAGATTCCTTATGCCAGAGAAACCCTCGATATCTATGCCCCGCTCGCCAACCGGCTTGGCGTCTGGCAGCTCAAGTGGGAGCTGGAAGACCTGTCGTTCCGCACCCTCGAGCCCGAGCTGTACAAGAAGATCGCGCAGATGCTGGACGAGAAACGCCTCGAGCGTGAACACTACATCGCGGCGGCGATGGCCTTGCTCTCCGCTGAGCTCTGCAAGGCGGGCCTGCAGGGGGAGATCAGCGGCCGCCCCAAGCACCTGTATTCCATCTGGAACAAGATGCGCGCCAAGCAGCTCGACTTCTCCGACGTGCACGATGTGCGCGCGCTGCGGGTCATAGTACCGACCGCGGGTGAGTGCTACAGCGTGCTGGGCGTCGTGCACGACCTGTGGCAGCCGATTCCCAAGGAATTCGACGACTACATCTCGCGGCCCAAGGGCAACAACTACCAGTCGCTGCATACGGCGGTGATCGGGCCCGATGAGCGCACGCTGGAAGTGCAGATTCGCACTGAGGCCATGCACCGTCAGGCCGAATTTGGCGTCGCCGCGCACTGGCGTTATAAGGAAAGCGGGGGAATTTCGAAGGCGAACGCCCTCGCCAGGACCGATCTGGCTTTCGACCACAAGATCGCCTGGTTGCGGGAACTGCTGGCCTGGCGGGACGAAGTCGCCGGCGGCGCGGGCTGGGTGGAGAAAACGAAGCAAGCGTCGCTGGCCGACGCCATTTACGTGATCACACCGCAGGGCAAGGTCATCGACCTGCCCATGGGGTCGACGCCAGTGGATTTCGCCTACACGCTGCATACCGACCTTGGCCACCGCTGCCGCGGCGCGAAAGTGGACGGGCGCATGGTGCCGCTCGATACGCCGCTGGCGAGCGGTCAGCGGGTGGAGATTGTGGCTGCAAAAAGTGGCGGCCCGTCGCGCGACTGGCTGAATCCGGCGCTCGGCTTCTTGAAGAGCCACCGCGCGCGCGGCAAGGTGCGGCAGTGGTTCAACGTCCAATCCCTGGCCGTAACCATCGCCCAGGGCCGTAGCACGGTGGCAAAGGAGCAGCGGCGCGAGGGCGCAACGCAGGTGAACCTCGATCAACTCGGGCACAAGCTCGGTTTCGCCAAGCCCGATGAGCTGTTCGCCGCGGTCGCCCGCGACGAGGTGAACCTGCGCCAGCTGCAGGCTGCGCTGCGGGAGCTGACGGGTTCGGCTACGGTGATGCCCACCGACATTGAGCCGGAAAAGAGAAAAAAACCGAACCACAAATCCGCGCACGACAGCGGCATTTTGGTGGTCGGGGTGGACCGATTGCTGACGCAGCTCGCCAGGTGCTGCAAACCGGTGCCGCCCGATCCGGTGCGCGGCTTCGTCACGCGCGGCAAGGGCATCTCGGTGCACCGCGAGGATTGCGCCAGCTTCAAGCGCCTCGCCGAGCGCAGTCCCGAGCGCTTGATCGATGCGCAGTGGGGCCGCAAAGCTGAAGGCGCCTATGCGGTGGACATCCTGGTGACGGCCTCTGACCGCCAGGGCTTGCTGCGCGACATCGGTGAAGCGCTGGCGCGTGAACGCATCAATGTCACCGCAGTGCGCACGCAAAGCCGAGATGACCTGGCGCGCATGCGCTTTAGCTTCGAAGTGGAAAATTTGGCCCACTTGCGGCGCGCCTTTGCGACGGTGAAGGCGGTGGCCGGCGTTATCAGAGTGGCGCGGGGCTGAAGCCACGCTCAAGCGCTGGAAAATTCCTGTAAAATCCGCTTTTTTGCAGGCGCGTAGCTCAGCTGGTTAGAGCACTACCTTGACATGGTAGGGGTCGTTGGTTCGAGTCCAATCGCGCCTACCAATACCTTTGTGAAGATCACACTCCCAGACGGCTCGGTGAAGGAATTCCCCGGTCCGCTCACCGTTGCCGAAGTGGCTCTATCCATAGGTGCGGGCTTAGCGCGCGCCGCGCTGGCCGGCAAGGTGAACGGCAAGCTCGTCGACACGAGCACCCTTATCGAAGCCGACGCCGAACTTGCGATCGTCACCGAGAAGAATCCGGAGGGCGTGGAGATCCTGCGCCATTCCACCGCGCACCTGCTTGCGCACGCGGTGAAAGAGCTGTTTCCCGAGGCTCAGGTCACCATTGGCCCGGTGATCGAGAACGGTTTCTACTACGACTTCGCCTATAAGCGCCCCTTCACGCCCGAGGATCTGGTGGCGATCGAGAAGCGCATGGGTGAACTGGTCAAGAAAGATTTTGCGGTTACCCGAAAAGTTCTCCCGCGCGATGAAGCGGCCGCATTTTTTGAGTCTGTGGGTGAGAAATACAAAGCCGAACTCATACGCGCGATCCCCGTGGCGGACCCAATCTCGCTTTACGCGCAGGGTGATTTCATCGACCTGTGCCGCGGGCCGCACGCGCCCTCGACCGGCAAACTGAAGGTCTTCAAGCTGATGCGGGTGGCCGGCGCCTACTGGCGCGGCGACTCGAAGAACGAAATGCTCCAGCGCATCTACGGCACTGCCTGGGGCAGGAAGGAAGACCAGGACGCTTACCTGAAGATGCTGGAAGAGTCCGACAAGCGCGATCATCGCAAGCTCGGCCGCAGCCTGGATCTGTTCCATATGCAAGAAACGGCGCCCGGCCTTGTCTTCTGGCATCCGAAGGGCTGGGTGCTGTGGCAATGCGTCGAGCAGTATCTGCGGCGCGTCTACCGCGACAACGGTTATGCCGAAGTCCGCTGTCCGCAGATCCTCGACAAGAGCCTGTGGGAGCGCACCGGGCACTGGGCGAACTACCGCGAAAACATGTTCACCACCGAGTCCGAGAAACGCGACTACGCGGTCAAGCCGATGAACTGCCCGGGCCACATACTGGTATTCAATCAGGGTATTAAGAGCTACCGGGATCTGCCCTACCGCCTGGGCGAGTTCGGCGCCTGTCACCGCAACGAGCCCTCAGGCGCGTTGCACGGCCTGATGCGGGTGCGCGGCTTCACCCAGGACGACGGCCACATTTTTTGCACCGAAAACCAGATCCTGGACGAGTGCGTCGCCTATACGACGTTGCTGCAGAAGGTTTACCGCGACTTTGGCTTCAACGATATCGTCTACAAGGTGGCGACCCGACCTGACAAGCGCATCGGCGCGGATGAGGTCTGGGACAAAGCGGAAAGTGCGCTCCTCGAGGCGCTCAAGCGCTCCGGGGTCGAATTCGTGATCTCGCCGGGTGAGGGCGCTTTCTACGGCCCGAAGATCGAGTACTCGCTCAAGGACGCCATCGGCCGCCTGTGGCAGTGCGGCACCATGCAGGTGGATTTCAGCATGCCGGGGCTGCTGGGCGCCGAGTACGTGGGCGAAGACAATGCCCGCCATACGCCAGTGATGCTGCACCGGGCGATCGTCGGTTCCATGGAGCGGTTCATCGGCATACTCATCGAGAATTTCGGCGGCGCCTTCCCGCTCTGGCTGGCGCCGGAGCAGGTGGTGGTCATAAATGTGTCGGAGGCCCAGGCGGAGTACGCGGAAAGTATCGCGGCGAGGCTAAGGCAGGCTGGTTTCCGGGTCAGCGCGGATTTGCGAAACGAGAAAATTTCCTATAAAATTCGGGAACATAGCCTGCAGAAGTTGCCTTACCAATTGGTGGTAGGCGACAAGGAAAAGCAGGCTGGAAGCGTGGCTGTGCGCACGCGCAGCGGTGAAGACTTGGGGGCCATGGCCCTGGAGGCTTTCATCGAGCGCCTCGGTAACGAGGCGCGCGCGTAGTGGCACAGCCGCTTTTTTTGACGAGAAGAGGAGTTTTCACCCATCGCACTCGATAGAGCGCAACGCATCAACGGGGAGATCACGTCGCCGCAGCTCAGGCTGGTGGCGGAAAACGGTGATCAACTGGGCGTCGTGGCACTTACCGACGCTCTGAAGTTGGCGGAAGAGCAGAACGTGGACCTGGTCGAAATCGCACCGCTGGCGGTGCCGCCGGTCTGCAAGCTGATGGACTACGGTAAGTTCCGCTATCGCGAGCAGAAGAAGGCTCACGAGGCCAAGCTGAAGCAAAAGCAGATCCAGCTCAAGGAAATCAAGTTCCGCCCGGGCACCGATGATGGCGACTACAAGATCAAGGTCGGTAAGTTGGTTCAGTTTCTCGAAGAAGGCGACAAGGCGAAGGTGACCTTGCGCTTCCGCGGGCGCGAAATGGCGCACCAGGAATTCGGCGTGCGGCTGCTGGAGCGGGTCAAGAAGGATCTGGAACTGGTGGCGATCATCGAACAGTTTCCCCGGCTCGAGGGCCGGCAGATGGTGATGGTGCTGGCGCCAAAAAAGAAGGTGGTGCCGGTGAAAGGGCCGAAGAAGCAAGCTGGTGAAAAAGCGGCCAACAAGGGGCCGAAAGCGCCAAAAGAAGTCAAGGAAGTCAAGGAAGTCAAGGAAGTGAAGGAACCGGACCTGGCCGAGGCGAAACCCGCTGTGGCGGGATAGTACGGACAGAGTAACGTCAGACCGACAGGAGCAATGCTGTGCCCAAGATGAAGACAAAGAAATCGGCCGCCAAGCGGTTCAAGGTCCGTCCCGGCGGCACGATCAAGCGCGCGCAGGCTTTCAAGCGCCACATCCTGACCAAGAAGTCGACGCACACCAAGCGTAAGCTGCGCGGCACCACCAACGTTCACGACAGCGACAAGCGGGCCGTCCGCATGATGCTGCCGTACTCGGGTTGAGGAGCGCGCTATGCCAAGAGTCAAACGCGGAGTAACGGCGCGCGCGCGCCACAAGAAGGTACTCAAGAAGGCCAAAGGGTTCCGCGGTCGCCGGGGTAACGTTTACCGCGTCGCCAAGGAAGCGGTGATGAAGGCGGGTCAGTATGCCTACCGCGATCGCCGCAACCGCAAGCGCGAGATTCGGGCGCTGTGGATCACGCGCATCAATGCCGCAGTGCGGGAGCTGGGCATGAGCTACAGCGCTTTCATGGCTGGCATGAAGAAGGCCAAGATCGAGATCGACCGCAAGGTGCTGGCTGACCTGGCGGTGCTCGACAAACCTGCGTTCGCCAAGATTGCGGGCCAGATCAAGGCCAGTCTCGCGCACTGAAAAATTCAGAAGAAATAGTCGGGCTGGCTCTCGCGGAGTTTGCCGCCGCGGCCGATCCCGCGTCGCTGGAGAACGCTAAAGCACGCTATCTCGGAAAAAGCGGCGAGCTCTCGGCGTTCCGCGCCTCCCTCGCAGCTTTGCCGGTTGCAGAAAAAAAAGCCGCCGGCAAAGCCTATAACTCGGCGTTAGAAAAAATTGAAGCCGCACTCGAAGCGCGCCGGGGCGCGCTGGTGCTGGCGAAGATGGAAGCGCGGCTCGCCGAGGAGGCCTTGGATGTCACCCTGCCGGGCCGCGGTCGAGGTCGTGGCGGACTGCATCCGATCAGCCGAACCTGGCGGCGCATCGAGGAGATCTTCGGCTCCATCGGCTTCGAGGTCGCCGACGGTCCGGAAATCGAGACCGACTGGTATAACTTCACCGCCCTGAACAATCCGGAAAACCATCCGGCGCGCTCGATGCAGGACACTTTCTACGTGGACCTGAACGACGCTGAA
>SHXK01000116.1 GCA_009693335.1 Betaproteobacteria bacterium
TCGAGCGCTTGGCCGGCGCCGAAGGCGACCAGTACCCAGGCCACGCCGCTCAGGCTGCCGAACTGCATGGCTGCGGCGACGCTGCCAAGCAGGATGCCGGTGAATGCGCCGACATACGGGACGATCACCAGCAAACCGGTGATGATCCCAATCGGCAGCGCGAATTCGAGACCGGCTAGCGAGAGCGCAGTGGCGTAGAAGGAGCTCATCACCAGCATGACGATCAGTTGCCCGCGCAGGAACTCTGCCAGCACGGCGTCGATCTCGGCCAGGATGGTGGTGGCGCGCGCGTGCAGGTGGCGCGGAATCATGGCGTCCACGTGCGCGACCAGTGTGCTCCAGTCGCGTAGCAGGAAGAACAACACCACCGGCACCAAGAGGACGTTGACCATGAACGCAATCAGCGCCAAACCGCCGATTTTGAGCGAACCGAGCAAGCTCGTCACCAGATCCTGGTTGTTGGCGAGGACGTTGCCTGCCAGCTGCTTGACGGTTTCGATATCGAGTTGGAAATCGATGGCGAAGCGTTCCTTGAGCCACGGCGCGAACTGCTGGTTGACCCAGGCGAGGAACGCCGGCAGGCTCTCCGACATCATGCTCAGTTCCTTGATGAACAGCGGCACGATCACCAGCGCGAGCGCGACGACGAGCGCCAGCAACAACAGCAGCGCCAGCCAAACCGCTACGATGCGGGGTAGGTAGCGTCCGGTCAGCCGACCAACCAGCGGGTTGAGGACGTAGGCGAGAATCGCGCCGGCCAGAAACGGCGCCAGGATGGGCGACAGCGCATAGAGCAGCCCGCCGGCCGCCAAAGTGATCGCCAGCCAGCCCCACAAGCGAGGGTCTGCGAGTATCGGTGCCTTCATTTCACGTAAAATTGTTGGAAAGAGATCATTTTACCTGCCATGTCGGAATCCCTCTCTTACCGTGACGCTGGCGTGGACATCGACGCGGGCGACGCACTGGTCGAAGCCATCAAGCCTTTAGCCAAGCGCACCATGCGCCCGGAAGTGCTGGCGGGGCTCGGCGGTTTTGGCGCGCTGTGCTCGATCCCGAAAAAGTACCGCGAACCGATCCTGGTATCCGGTACCGATGGGGTCGGCACCAAGCTGAAGCTCGCCTTCATGCTCGGGCGTCACGACACGGTGGGCATCGACTTGGTGGCGATGAGTGTCAACGACGTGCTCGTACAGGGCGCCGAGCCCTTGTTCTTTCTCGACTATTTCGCCTGCGGCAAGCTGGATAAGGAGGTCGCGGTGCGCGTCATCCGGGGCATTGCCGAGGGCTGCGAGCAGGCGGGCTGTGCGCTGATCGGCGGGGAGACCGCCGAAATGCCGGGTATGTACCCAGCGGGCGAATACGACCTGGCCGGATTTTGCGTCGGCGTGGTGGAGAAAGATCGAATCATCGACGGCCAGTCCGTCAAGCCAGGCGACGTGCTGCTGGGACTCGCCTCCAGCGGTGCGCATTCAAACGGCTACTCGCTGATCCGTCGCATCCTCGGCGAGGATCAGCCCCATGCAGAGCTTGCTGATAGGCTGATGGCGCCGACCCGGATTTACGTCAAGTCGGTGCTCAAGCTAATGGCGGCGGTGCCGGTGAAGGGTCTCGCCCATATCACTGGCGGCGGCCTGGTCGGCAACGTGCCGCGCATGCTGCCGCAGGGCATGCGTGCCGTGCTCAGGAAAAAGATGTGGCCGCGGCCGCAACTCTTTACCTGGCTGCAGGAGAACGGCAAGGTCACCGAGGACGAGATGCACCGCGTCTTTAACTGCGGCATCGGCATGGTGCTCGCGGTGGCGCGCGAGCACGCCACCGCCGCCACGACGCTGCTCAAGAACGCAGGGGAATTCGCCTACG
Source organism: Betaproteobacteria bacterium (assembly GCA_009693335.1). Classification (GTDB taxonomy): domain Bacteria; phylum Pseudomonadota; class Gammaproteobacteria; order Burkholderiales; family SG8-39; genus RBG-16-66-20. The sequence continues at coordinate 1,861 of SHXK01000116.1, forward strand.
AAATCGGTTGCGTCGAAGCCGGCAACGCCGGGGAGCCAGAGGCGATCGTCGTCTAGCTCCTGCTAGCGACCTGAGTTGTGCCCCATGGTCCGCCGGCCCCGGGATTTGGGCGCTTTGCGCTGCTGATCCTGGCGGAAGTTGCGCGGCTGTTGCTGCTGTGGCCGACCCCCACCGCCCTGCGGCGGGCGCTGGCCGGCGCTGCGCGTAAGCGCACCGACCCGCTTGATTTCATTCGCCAGCGCCGCGGCGGTCGCTACGGGCGCCGGGCTGGCGCCGGGCTGCTGGGCGGCTTCCTGTTGCTCCTGGATGGCGAGCTGCAGCCTGCGCAGCGAATAGTTGCGCGAAGCCTCCAGGCCGGTTTCTTTTTCGATTTCCTTGCGATGCATTTCAATGCTGGCGATGAGGTCGGTGACCTCATCCATCGGCGATTCTTCGTTCATGTCCGGGCCCATGGAGGTTGATGGTATCTCGATTTGTGGTCTTTTGAGAAAAAGAAACGGGGCTTGCAGGCGACTATGGCGCCGACCCCGCTATTGGCGCGAACCTCGGTGCGCGAGGTAAATGCCGGCGAGCACCACGGCGCCGCCCGCGACCTGCAGCGCCACCAGCGGCTCGCCCAACAGTATCCAGGCGAACAACGCCGCCATCACCGGCTGGAAGAGCAGACCCACGGCAGAGAACTCCGCGGGCAGGTGCGCAAGCGCATAGGCGATCAGACCCTGTCCCGCCGCGTGCGAGATCCACGCCAGACCGAGGAGCTTCCACCAGCCGGCGACGCTTGCCGGCAGCAGCGCTTCTCCGGAGGCCAGCGCAACGGGCAGCAGGATGAGCGCGGTAATCGTGGTGGTCACCGCCATCAACTGGAGGGTGCTGGCGCCGCAGTCGCGCAAGCCTTTCACCGACAGCAGGTACCAGGCATAGAACATCGCAGTGACGACGCCCAAGCCATCGCCGAGGAGGGCGGTGGGTGAGAAACCGAGGCTGGCGCGCACCAGCAGGCCCACGCCCAGCAGCGCGGCCGCGAGACCGGTCAGGAACAGGCCGCTCGGCCGCTGTTTCCACAGCAGCCATGCCGCGAGGGTGACAAAAAAAGACGCCAGGTTCGCCAGTAGCGTGGAGTTGGCGACCGACGTGTACTGGATCGACCAGTGCCAGAACGCGAGGTCGCCGGCGAAGGCCAGGCCCGCTGCCAAGAGAAGAATGGCTTGCTTTTTTTCTATCGGTGATCTGTTTAAGCGGATGATAGAAAAGAGAAACCAAAGCAAAGGAGCTGCAAGGGCGACGCGCCAGAATGCGCTCGCCGTAGGGCCGACCTCGGAGACGCGCACCCAAATCGGCGAAAGCGCGATGCAGGTGGCGCCAGCAAGCAGCGAAAACAGGGCCGAAGTGCGCATGTGCCGATGGTAAACTTTTGCCGACTCCCATGCCTGCTCCACGTTTCGTACACCTGAGGATGCACAGCGAATACTCGGTGACGGACGGTATCGTCCGCCTCGACGTCGCGGTGGCGAGGGCCAAGGCGGATGGCATGCCGGCGCTGGCGCTTACCGATGCCGGCAACGTATTCGGCATGGTGAAGTTCTACAGCGCGGCGCGCGCCGCGGGTGTCAAGCCCGTGATCGGCGTCGACTGCTGGATACAAAATGACAGCGATCGCGACAAGCCGTTTCGCGCTTTGCTGTTGTGCAGTTCGCGCGCCGGGTTCCTGCGCTTGTCCGAGCTGCTCTCCCGCGCCTGGTTGAAGAACCAGCACCGGGCGCGCGCCGAGATCGCCATCGACTGGTTCAAGGAAGGGAATACCGAAGGACTCATCGTCCTGTCTGGATTTGCGGGCGGCGATGTCAGCCACGCGCTTGCCGGCGGCAATATCGAGGTGGCTGGAAAACTTGCCGCGGCCTGGTCGAAACTGTTCCCCGGGCGCTATTACCTCGAGGTACAGCGCGCGGGGGCGATCCACACCGAGCAACTGCTAGGCGCCACGCTCGCTCTGGCGGTGAAGCTGGGCCTGCCGGTGGTGGCGACGCATCCGGTGCAGTTCGTCTCGCCCGAGGACTACAAGGCCCACGAAGCGCGGGTGTGTATTTCCCAGGGTTACATTCTGGGCGACCAGCGCCGGCCGAAGCTTTTCACTCCGGAGCAGTATTTCAAGACTCAGGACGAGATGGCGCAGCTGTTCGCCGATGTGCCGCAGGCGCTCGCCAACGCGGTCGAGATCGCGCGCCGCTGCAACCTGGAGATCGAGCTTGGCAAGAGCCACCTGCCGGCATTCCCGACGCCCCCGGGAGTAACACTCGACCAGTATCTGAAACAGCAGGCGGAGCAAGGGCTGGCCTGGCGGCTGGCACGGCTCTATCCCGATGCGCCAAGCCGTGCGCGCGAGGCGCAGCGCTACCAGACGCGTCTCGAATTTGAGACCGGCACCATCGCCCACATGGGTTATGCGGGCTACTTCCTGATCGTCGCCGATTTCATCGCTTGGGCTCGGGCGGTCCGCGAGCCTGATTTTCCCAATGGCGTGCCGGTCGGTCCGGGCCGCGGCTCGGGCGCAGGCTCGCTGGTGGCCTATGCGCTTGGCATCACCGACCTGGATCCGCTGAAGTACGACTTGCTGTTCGAGCGCTTCCTGAATCCCGAGCGCGTTTCGATGCCCGACTTCGATATCGATTTTTGCCAGGACGGGCGCGACCGGGTAATCGACTATGTGCGCAGGAAATACGGCGAGGATTCAGTGTCGCAGATCGCCACCTTTGGCACCATGGCGGCGCGCGCGGTGTTGCGCGACACGGGTCGAGTACTCGATCTGGGCTACAACTTCTGCGACCAGGTCGCCAAACTGATTCCGGTGCAGCCGGGCAAGACCATCACGCTTGCCGAAGCGCGGGAGTTGGAACCCTTGCTCGCGCAGCGCGAAAAAAAGGAAGAGGAAGTACGCGATCTGCTGGCGCTCGGCGAAAAACTCGAGGGCCTGACACGCAATGTCGGTATGCATGCCGGCGGGGTGTTGATCGCCCCTGGCAAGCTCACCGATTTCTGCCCGCTGTACGCCGCCGAAGGAACCAGTAACGTCATCTCGCAGCTGGACAAAGACGACGTCGAAGCGGTCGGTCTGGTGAAGTTCGACTTCCTCGGCCTGACCACGCTCACGGTGCTGGATTGGGCCGAGCGTTATGTGCGGGATGACACGCGGGCGCTGGGCAGCCCCGCTTTCTCCATCGGGGCGCTGCCTCTGGACGACAAGGCAGCCTACGCGATGCTCGCCTCGGGCAATGCGACCGGGGTGTTCCAGTTTGAATCGCGGGGCATGCGCGACCTGCTCAAGCAGGCGCCGCCCACCCGTTTCGAGGACGTGATCGCCCTGGTGGCGCTGTACCGGCCCGGGCCGATGGAGCTGATTCCAGACTATGTCGCCTGCAAGCAGGGCAAGAAGCGCGTCGATTTCATCGACCCGCGTCTCGAGCCGATCCTAGCGCCGACCTACGGAGTCATGGTGTACCAGGAGCAGGTGATGCAGATCGCACAGGTGATCGGCGGTTACACGCTGGGCGCCGCCGACCTGCTGCGGCGCGCGATGGGCAAGAAGCTGGCCGAGGAGATGGCCAAGCAGCGCGACATCTTCGTCGCAGGCGCCGAGAACAACGGCCTGCAGCGCAATCGCGCGATGCAACTGTTCGACCTGATGGAGAAGTTCGCGGGCTACGGTTTTAACAAGTCGCACGCCGCGGCCTACGCGCTGCTTGCTTACCAGACGGCTTACATGAAAGCGCACCACGCGAGCGCCTTCATGGCGGCCAACATGTCGGCGCTGATGGACGATACCGACAAGCTGCGCCAGTTCCGCGACGACGCGGTGGCAAACGGCCTCACGATACTGCCGCCGGACATCAACGCTTCCGCATACCGCTGTGTACCGGTGGACCTGAAAACGGTGCGCTATGGCCTGGGCGCGGTGCGCGGCACCGGGCGTGCCGCGATCGATGCTATCGTCGAGGCGCGCAAGCTGGGCCCCTTTACCGACCTGTTCGATTTATGCCGTCGGGTGGACAAGCGGCTGCTGAATCGGCGCTGCATTGAGGCCTTGGTGCGCGCTGGCGCATTCGACAGCATCTACCCGAACCGCGCCAGCCTGCTGACCTCCGCGGGTCGGGCGCTCGAGGCCGCCGAACAGGCGGAGCGCTCGGCGTCCCAGAATAGCCTGTTCGGCGAAAGTGATCCCGCCCACACCGCTGGCCTGGTGCTCATCGAGGCCCAGCCCTGGGACTTGAAGCAGCGTCTTACCGAGGAGAAAACGGCGCTCGGCTACTGCCTGTCGGGGCATCTGTTTTCTGTTTATGAACGCGAACTGGCGAATTTCCCGCGTACCCCGCTGGCCAAGCTCGCC
>SHXK01000117.1 GCA_009693335.1 Betaproteobacteria bacterium
AAGATCAACTCACTTGCGGCTTGACCCCATGGAACGACTTCGCGACCATCCTTTTGAGCCTCTGGCTGGCGTGGAAGGTCACGACCCGACGGGCGCTGATGGGCATTTCCTCGCCGGTTTTGGGGTTGCGGCCCGGGCGCTGCGCCTTGTTGCGCAACTGAAAGTTGCCAAAGCCCGAGAGCTTGACACCCTCACCGCGTTCCAGCACCGCCCCAATCTCTTCGAAGAACGCCTCCACCATGTCCATGGACTCGCTCTTGTTCAGGCCAATCGTTTCGGACAAATGAAGGGCCAGTTCAGCCTTGGTCAAAGTCATTACAACCCCCCGATAGACCTAGGATTATTTTCTATGGGGGGACTTTGAAGCTCAGACGCCGCCCCCAGAGCGCGACCAGCGCATCCCGGCGCCGCATCGGTCTCCCCCTCCTCTGGGGGTGCGTTTAGTATCTTGTATTACTAAGGTAACGCCAGCAGAACGCCCAGAGCGGCATCTATCGACGGCCGACAAAAATCCCCTTCTCCCAAGTCCCAGATTGCCGGACACCCCCATTGGCCCCGTAGTCGGTGCCTTGCCCGTTGCACACGCCACCCTTGAACTCACCGACATACTTCTCCCCATCGGGCCAGGTAAAGGTGCCTTGCCCGTTACGCTTACCGTCCTTGAACTCACCGACGTACTTGCGGCCATCGGGCCACGTAAAGGTGCCCCGCCCGTTTTTCTTTCCATCCCTGTACTCACCGACATACATGCGCCCATCGGGCCAGGTAAAGGTGCCCCGCCCGTTTTTCTTTCCGTCCCTGAACCCACCGACATACTTGCGGCCATCAGGCCGCGTAAAGGTGTCTTGCCCGTGGTGCTCGTCATCCTCTTCAGTCAGAAGTGGCTCCGTTTGTTTGAGCTACTTTCCCCCACGTACAAGTGTACTCCGGGCGGATCAGCACAGATGCAGCGTTGCGCACGACGAGCGATGCTCAAGTTCTGATCTCCAGCTTCCTGCGCGACCTGGAAGCTCGGCGACGTAGCGCCGACGTGGTCGGTGACAGGGGCTAGCCTGGTGGGTCCCAGACGACGACCTGGATCGGCGTCGGGTTGTAGTTGTTGACCGGGTTGTTGATCTGCGGGCAATTGGAGATGACCGCCAACACATCGGACTCGGCGCGCAGGTCATCCTGAACAGCATTTCCGAGCTGCCCAAAAAATCGTTCAACATCCTCCGAAAAATGCGTTCAACATCGTCGGATCGCCGCAGCAGCGCAAGCTGCGGGGCCTATACTTAGCAGATCATGAAGCGTGTCTCCCAGCTCGCTCTTGTTGCACTGGCCCTGGCGCTTGCTGCCGGAGCGCTGTGGTGGTGGGTATCCGCCTCACCCCCACTGAGCGGTCCTTTCTGTCCAACTTCGCTGGAGGCGAAATTGTGCGGACCGGCCAGGCGACGGCTGCACCGTGATCACGGCGGCCAAACTCGGTGCGCGTGCCCTCGGCATCGAATACAACCCAGACATGGTGGAGTACTCGAAGCGCGCAGCCGTGGCGGCGGGCATGACCGAGCGCGCCACCTTCGTCAAGGCCGACCTGTTCGAGACCAGCTTCGCCGAGGCGACGGTGCTCACCATGTTCCTGCTGCCCGAGATCAACCGCAAGCTGCGGCCGAAGATCCTCAAGCTCAAGCCGGGCACGCGCATCGTCTCGAACACCTTCACCATGGGCGAGTGGAAGCCGGACGCCGAGGCCAACCTGTATGGCCATGGCTGCAACGCCTCGTACTGCACGGTGCTGCACTGGGTGGTGCCGCAGCAGGTCGGCGGCGCCTACAAGGTGGCGCAGGGCGACGTGACGCTGATCCAGGAATTCCAGATGCTCACCGGCACCCTCAAGCATGGCACCACCATACTGAACCTCACCGGGCGCGTGTACGGCGAGGAGATCGTGCTCAGCGCCGGCAACCGGCAGTATCGCGGCCGCCTCAAGGACGGCAAGCTGGAACTGCGCGACGCCTGACACCCGGACCGGACGTTGGCCGGAGAGCCGCTTCCACCAAGGGTTTTCGGCATATCCTGTTTCCCCTTGACCGGCAGCGGTCAGCGTTTGTCGAGAAACCGCACGGCCTTGGTTTGCATGCCCGGGTCGTAGATCTTGTGTGCCGCTTCGAATTCAACACGCGGCCGCAGGCGCACGGCGTCCTGCACGCGCTGGACAATCCTTGCAGCGAGGGCGTCGCGATCTCCCACGCGCGTGGCGACGCGCACGATCAGGTCGTCGTTTGAGAACGGGTCGGACGGGTCGGCGCGCCCAACCACCACCTGCAGCTCGTCGACCTCGGGCAGGCCCTGCACGCAGTCGAGCAATACAGCGATGTTGACCAGGGCACCCTTGATCTTGACCAGGTCGCCGCTGCGCGCCACCGGCCCGATGACGCGGTCACCGTGGCGGCCGCAGTGCGGGCAGGGGCTGCGCTCGAGTGACACTGTGTCGCCCACCAGGAAGCGGATCAGCACAGTGCCGCGCCGGTCGAGGTGGGTGACGGCGAGCGACCCGCGCGTGCCGTCGGGCAGGGGCTGGCCCGAGGCGGGATCAACCACTTCGTGATACTGGATTTCCGGCGCCGGGTTGTGCCAGTCGCTCTCCTCGCGGCACTGCGCGAAGGCGCCCAGCTCGGTTGAACCGTAGCGGTCGAACACGATGGTGCCGTGCGCCTGGAGGATCGTGAGGCAGCGGCGCAGTTCGCCGCGCATCGCCGGGGTCGAGGCCTCTCCGGTGATGGCGCACATGCGAACGCCGGAAAAATCGGCCTGCAATTCGACGGCGCGCAACAGCACGCGCCGCACGAAGCTCGGCACGCCCCACAGGATGCTGGCGTGGTGGCGCTCGACGCTGTGCACCGCGTAGTCGAGCGGCCGATGCACCTCGAAGGGCCCGTGCGGCGCGCCCGGCAGGGCAGCGAAGATCGCGGCGCCGGCTGCGTAGGCGTTGGTGGCCGAGCGCACGAAGGCGCCCATCGGCGCAGCGGTGAGCGGGAACAGGTTGGCGATGATGTCGTCGGCATGGATGCCGGAGATCTCGGCGACGCGGCGCGACTGGAACAGGTAGGCGTGATAGTCGTGGGTGGTGTTGTAGACCGGGGTCGGGTCGGCGGTGCTGCCGGTGGTGTAGATGACTTCCCAGAGCACACGTTCGTGCAGGGGCAGGTCGGGCAACTGCAGGCGGAAGCTTTCCGGGTCGGCCATCAGGTCGCGCTTGTGGGTCAGCGGCAGGCGTGCCAGGTCATCTAGCGTTTGAATCGATGCGATGTCAATGCCGGCCTCGGCCCACACGCGGCGGTAGTGGGGATGGCCGCGCGCGCATAGCGCGAGCATGGCGCGCAGGCGTTCACCTTGCAGCGACTCAATCGCCGCACGTGGTTCACGCAGCAGGTCTTTCACGGCACGGTGCGCCGTCTGAGCAAAGTAACCTTGTCGTTCTGGAACACCAGCTCGTCACGCTGGTTGAACACGTGGTCGCGGAAGGTGACGATGCCGCGTGCGGGGTTCGAGGTTGGTTTCTTCTCGAGTACCTCGACCTCTGTGCGAATGGTGTCGCCGGGCCGCACCGGCGCGAGGAAGCGCGCGTTCTCGATGGCGAGCAGGCCCAGTACCGATTCCGAAAACAGGTGCCCGGTCATCGCGGTCGAAAACGACATGATCAGGTGGCTCGGGCAGATGCGGCCGCCGTACGCGGTGGCCTTGCCGGCGTCTTCGTCGAGAAACAGCGGTACTTCGTAGCCGACCAGCTTGCAGAAGGCTAGATGGTCTTCGAGCGTGATCAGACGTGACAGGGTAGGGTGGCGCGCGCCGACCTCGAAATCGTCCCAGTCGCGGCTGTGCAGGCCGGGTTTCAAGGCTTTGATCAAGGCTTCAGCCCGCCGGGTCGCGCAGTACCGCCATTGCGGAGATTTCGATCAGGGCGTCCTTGCGCAGCAGGCCCGCCACCAGCACGCCGGCCGAGGTCGGCTGCGCGGTGGTAAAAAATTCGCGCCGCACGGCGGCGGTGGCGCGGTAATTTTCGGTGGTGGTAAAAAAATCGTGGGTCTGTACGATGTCGTTGCAGCTGCCGCCAATCGAATTGAGCAGCTTTTCGAACTTGCGGAAAATCTGCCGCGTCTGCTCGGCGATGTCGCCAGGGGCGGTGATGGTGCCGTTGTCGTCCGTCCCGGTGGTGCCGGACAGCCAGACCATGTTGCCGACGCGCGTGGCGGGCACATAGGTGTAGTGGGCCGGCCACTCTTTGCCGCCGGTGACGGCGCCGCGAATCTCGCTCATGGCTTCTCCTTCGATGGGGTGTCAGTCGTCTTGGGCATGACCCGGTAGAGGTGAAAGCCTTCGAGCAGGCGCTCGCCGCGCTGGTTGACCAGGCTGGTGGTGAAGCGGCAGAAGCGCTTGTGCCCCTCGTCCCAGATTTTCTCGAGAACGAACAGCGGCTTGATGGTGTCGCCGACTACGGCCGGCTTGAGAAAGCGGCAGCCCTGCTCGACGAATACGAAACCGTCGATTCGGTCGCGCGCCGACGAGGCACCGAGTGCCGTCATTGAGGCCAGCAACAGTCCGTGCGCGAGCGGCTTGCCGAAGCGCGTCTGCTTGGCGTGCTCGACGTCGTAGTGGATCGGGTGGGTGTCGCCGGTGACGCCGGAGAACAGCAGGAAATGTGCGTCGGTAAGTGTCTTGGACGGCCCTTCGAAGGTGTCGCCCGGTTGGAGTGTCATGCCGTGCTTTCGCTGCCTTTTGCTGATGAGAGAGCTGACTTAAGCGTACCTGATCATACAATAGGCGAATGCAGGTATCGGACGGGAAACTCACATTCAAAGGTGTTCACATGGACGAAAGCATGAAAGACTTCAAGTGGCTGCGAGTTGTATGCCTCGTTTCGTCCTTGTTGGGCCTCGCGGGGTGGGGCGCGCCGGCGCTGGCACAGAAATATCCCGATCGTCCGGTGCGGGTGGTGAACACTTTTCCCGCCGGCGGGTCCGGCGATGCGGTGTTGCGCCTGGTGCTCGAAAAAGTCGGCGTGGCGCTCGGCCAGACCTTTGTGGTCGATACGCGCACCGGCGCGGCCGGTGCGATCGGCACCAGCAATATCGCGACTTCACCGGCTGACGGTTATTCGCTGCTGCTCGGTACCGCCAGCACCTTCGGCACCAACTCGGCGACCCAGAAGAACCTGCCCTATGACCCGGTGAAGGACTTCACGCCGATCGTGATGATCGCCACCACGCCCTATTTGCTGCTCACGCACCCGTCGGTGCCCGCCAACACCCTGGCCGAATATCTGGCCTATGCGCGCGCCAATCCCGGCAAGCTCAACTATGGTTCATTCGGGCTCGGCAGCTCCAACCATCTGACCTATGAGCTGCTGCGCCAGTCTTCCAGCATCGACGCCGTGCACGTGCCCTACAAGGGCGGTGCGCCGCTGATCACCGCACTGATGGCGGGTGAGGTGCAGTCTTCGCTGGATGTCTACGCCACCGCTTATCAGCACGTACGTTCGGGGCGCTTCAAATTGCTCGGGGTGGCGTCGGCCAAACGCTTTTTATTGATCCCCGATGTGCCGACGCTGAGGGAGCAGGGCCATCCGGTCGAAGGCGGGACCTTCTTCGCACTGCTGGGACCGGCACATCTGCCCGCCAACGTGGTCGAGACCCTGAATCGGGAAATCAATCGCGCCCTGCTGCTGCCCGACGTGCGCGAGCGCCTGGCGGCGCTGGGGGCCGAAGCGGTGGGCGGCACGCCTGACCTGCTGGCAGCGGCCATCGCGCAGGAACTGCAGAAGTGGGCGCAACTGGTGAAGGTGCGCAATCTGAAATTTGACTAAGCGGCTTTCCGTTGAGGACGGCCTGAGAGCCGCTCCCACCAACGCTCTTCGGCCTATACCCGCAGCATTCCACTCGATGCGAGCTTATCGATTTCCTCTCGCGCCACGCCCAGCTCCGCGAGAATCGCCGCCGTATGTTCCCCCAGCCGCGGCGCACGTCCCAGTGCTGCACCATTTTCCCGTATGGTCAAAATATCGATCGGCGCCGATTTCCGGAAAACAAAAGCGTTGTATTGCCGCGATCTCGGTCGTAGGTCAGTTTGGTCGACAAAAAAACCGGGTAATTTATTTGCGTAGGGCACGCGCCAGTACCATCGAAACGACGAGGCTCAAGAGAAGCCCCCATCCCC